>NZ_JACMNS010000069.1 GCF_014378415.1 Aquabacterium sp. | reverse complement strand
GGCAACGATGCCCAAAGCGCCTGCCGTCAGTCCCGCCATTGCGCCGCCACCGACAACGATCCCGATCCCGGCCAGGGCGCCAGCGCCGATACGCCAGCCAATGGAAGCCGTCTGCAGCACCGAAGTCCAGCGCATCATGCCGGTGCGGATCAGAATGCCCTTGTAGATCGCGCGACTGCCGGCTCGACCTTCGCGGATCTTGCAATACAGCGCTTCCGCGGCCTGCACCTCGTCGCGCGTGGGTTTGGTGCGCACCGACATATAGCCTACGAATTGATCGTTCCGCCGCACCGGCGTCGCGTTGGCCCGCACCCAGTAGTGGTCGCCGTCCTTGCGGCGGTTCTTGACCAGAGCCGACCACGACTGGCCGCCCTTCAGCGTTTGCCACATGTCGGCAAAGACCTCCTTGGGCATGTCGGGGTGTCGGACCATGTTGTGCGGCTGGCCGAGGACTTCTTCACGATCAAAGCCACTGACCGCGATGAAGGCGGCGTTGGCGTAGGTGATGTGGCTCTGCGTGTCGGTCACCGACATCAGGGTCGCATCGTCAGCGTAGTCGTATTCGCGTTGGGAGACAGGCTGGTTGTTGCGCATGATGTGTTTGTTGTGCTTTCTGGGGTGAGTGCGACGAAGCAGTCACTGCTGCGCACTGTCGGGAATGTCGAACTCATTACTTTATCGGCGAGCAAACCGAGGCATTGAGGCCAGATTGGGCGTCTCTATTCGGCAGCACACTCATTTAAGGGCCCCCTTAAGCGCCACCGTGGCCGAAGAGGACCGGCTATCCCCGGACCGACGCCCACCGCTCTCAACCACCGCCACGACGCCAGGAACAACCAGCCCATGGCTGGCATCCATCACCAACTCGGCGCTGCCCCGTGTCACCCGGAACTGGCCAGATTGGCGCTGCCACCGGCATTCGGCGTCCGTCAAGCCGTATCGCTGCTTAAGGCCAGATTGTCGTTGAATGAATCCGGCGGTTATAGCGGCCAGCTGACGTGAATGCCGCGCTTGATCGACGAAGCATTTAGTTAACATAATATACATCGTGGATAGTTAACTTGCAGGTGACCAACCTTGTGGAGTGATGCCTAGATGAGTAGCAAATGCTGCTTCTGTAGCCTCACCATCTCATCTTCGGGAAGCTCAGCCTCACGCGCAAACTTCGGCCAATGCTCAATGGCAGCGCGAACCTGCTCGATCACGCGGCGGCCTGTGCCCACACCGAAACGCGCAGCCTCGGCCAGCAAGTCATCAACACCAAAGCCCTTGAACTTGCCGTTGACCGCCATGAGATGCTGGCTCGTCCATTCGCCGGTGGGATTGTGCGCAAACGTCACGTCATAGGCCGGCGACAGCGCCCAAGTCTTACCGCCCTGCCGCAGCAGGAACGAGAAGTTCTTGGTGTGGTCATCGCAGTTGCGCCCCATCACGTTGAACACCATGCGCCTGAAAGCTTCTTCCTGGTCTTCGTAGGGCAGGTTCAATTGCCGGATGACCGTGAACAGCTGCGAATAGGCATTGGCCCCCTTCTTCTTGTAATCAAGGTGGTCCATCGCGCAGAGCGTTTGCATGTGATGGCGCCCGGTTTGCCCCTCGCGGTCAAAGCGCTTGGTCATGAAGTGGGCGCGGCCGTTTTCGCTCAAGAGCCGGCAGTCGGTCATCTGGATCCCTGCTGCGCGCGCCATCAGGTGATAGGCGTATTCGATGCGGCCGTAGTTCTGCGACGCACCCAGTTCATTGTCCAGCCCCATCCCGTCGAACTTGAGTAGCCAATGCTCGAACCCTTCGGGGGCATCGAGTTGGCCGGAGCGGATTTCATTCGTCTGCGGCTGCAAGGCGATGACCGCTTTGGCGCGCGCGCCGCCTGCCGAGGTGCCGACGTCGATGATGCTGCGCAACGCCGCGTTCGTGTGGTCGTCACCATCCAGGTGGCCGGTCACGATCTTTCTGGCCTCTTCAACGAGTTCGCTCAATGCGATGGCCGTTGGCTTGCGCTTGGCCGGTCCGCGCGTCGGCTTGAACGTCATCGCGCCCATCGCCCGGGTGCTCATGTAGGCAAGCCGGTCAAGGGGCGTGACGTTTGCAGCGGCGATACCTTGATCGGCCATGTACCGGTTGATGAGCGCGTTGCCAAAGTCGTCGGGCAGCGCGTCGCTCAGCAGCGCTGGCAGGCGCTTGTAGGTGGCGTCTGGCAAGTCAGTGAACAGGTAGACCTCGTCTGGATTTGCCCGCATGCGCAGCGGAGATGGTTCAATGGCCTGATTGGCAAACGCCGGTGTGTATTGGAAAGCGTAGTACCCATAGCGCTGGTCCAGTGCCACCGAGCCGATGTGCTCGCCCCAGAGGTAGGCCTCGACGACATTGACGTGCTTGTAAGCCCTGGGGTTTTTTCGTGGTGAGGTGACCATGCGGATTGGCGCCCTATCAAGGCTGCTCAGTGCGCGCGCGCCGCGAGGCACGTTGCCGAGGTCCGGCTTCACGTGACAGCGCCAGAGGGCTCACGGTGGCAATGGGTGCGACGGTGTCGAGCCAGGCTTCGCGGCCCAGCGCACGGAGAACGCAAACCAGGGTCTTGACCGTGGAGCCTTCCGCGTTCTCGAGACTGCGCACGGCGCGCACACTGATGCCTGCCCGCTCGGCCAGCGTCTTCTGGCCCAGGTTTTTGGCGAGCCGAAGAGTCTTGAGTTTTTCACCAAGCTCTGCTTCGAGCTCTTGGGGTGTCAGGTTGGCAGTCTTCACAATGAATGCATCATAGCCATGAAAAACAAGCGTATCAAGCATCTAAAATCCGCCCATTGAAACCTATTTTTTGCATTAATTGTCGTAATTCAGCCTTTTGGTAGTTTTACTATCACCTTGAATGAAGGCTCCAGCAGGCGCTGCGGCTTCCGTTGGAGTACGACCTGGGGGGGCACACCCTCAAGGTCTTCTCCATGGTGTCCACCTTTGGCACCGCGCTGGACATCACGGCCGAAGAGCTACGGGTTGAAACCTTCTTCCCAGCGGATGATTTCTCGCGGGATTTTTTCCGCATGCTGTCGCCCTGACAACGCACGGCCTGAATTCGAACCACTGGCCGCGCCGCCGACTTGGCACAATGGTCGAACCTGCAACGCATCGGACGGCTCCATCCATGACCAAGGCTCACCGCGGCTTCACCCTGATCGAAATGCTCGTGGTGATCGCGATCATCGCCATCCTGGCCTTGATCGCCATGCCGAGCTACCAGGGCAAGATCATCCGGGACCAGATCGCAGAAGGCGTGGCGCTGGCGGCCATCGCCAAGCCACCGGTGGCCGCCTCATGGGCCGTCTCCAAGGTGCTGCCCACCGACAACGCTGCGGCCAGCCTGCCCAGCGCCGATAAGATCGTCAACAACGTGGTCAGCAGTGTGGCGGTGGCCGATGGCGCCATCCACATCACCTTTGGCAACCGTGTGAACGGGGCCATCAAGGGCAAGGTCCTGACCTTGCGCCCGGCCGTGATTGAAGACGCCCCGATCGTCCCAGTGACCTGGGTGTGTGGCCACGCCGAAGCCCCCGACAAAATGACACTCAAGGGCACCGACAAGACGGACATCCCCCCGGCTTTTTTACCGATCAACTGCAAGGCGAAATAGCCCAAAAATGCGCTGGACAACATTGAACTGCTTTCGCTGGGCTGCCGTGGCCATCTCCGTTTTTTTGGCCACGCTGAGCGCTCCGGCCTGGGCCGGTAAAACGCTGGACACCATCCGCGAGCGTGGCAAGGTTCAATGCGGGGTCAGCACCGGCGTCGCGGGCTTCTCAGCGCCTGACAGCAAAGGCCGTTGGGCTGGGCTGGACGTTGACGTGTGCCGGGCCCTGGCGGCTGCCGTGCTGGGTGATGGCGACAAGGTCAATTTCGTGCCGCTCAACTCGCAGCAGCGCTTCACCTCCCTGCAGTCAGGCCAGGTTGATTTGCTGTCGCGCAATACATCGTGGACCCTGACGCGCGATGCCTCGCTGGGCTTTCATTTCGCGGCCGTCACTTACTACGATGGACAGGGTTTTCTGGTGCCCAAAAAGCTCAAGGTGAGCAACGCCAAGCAATTGCGCAATGCGCAGGTGTGCATCCAGTCGGGCACCACCACCGAGAAAAACCTGTCAGACTTTTCTCGCTCGCAAGGCGTGCCGTTCAAGCCCGTGGTGTATGACTCGTTCGAGGCCGCCTTCAAGGCGTTCTTCTCGGGCCGCTGCCAGGCCTACACGACCGACGCCTCGGGCCTGGCCATCGTGCGCAACAAGGAAGCGCCACACCCCGAGGACTACATGATCCTGCCCGAGTTGATCTCCAAAGAGCCTCTGGGCCCCTTGATTCGGCGCGGTGACGACGAATGGTTTGCCATCGTCAAATGGACGGTGTTCGCTTTGATCGAAGCCGAGGAACTGGGCTTGACGCAAGCCAACATCGACGGCTTTCGCACCAGCCCATCGCCATCAATCCAACGATTTGTGGGCACCGGCGAGGACATGGGCAAGTTGCTGGGCCTGGACAAAACCTGGTCTTACCGCATTGTCAAGACCGTGGGCAACTATGGCGAGGTGTACGAGCGCAACGTGGGTTCGGGCTCCCTGCTGAAGCTGCCCCGTGGGCCCAATCGCCTGTGGAGCCAGGGCGGCTTGATGTACGCACCACCCATCCGCTGACATGTTTGATTTCCTGAACCAGCCGGCGGGCTTCGGCATTGGCGAGACGGGGCTGTTGGTCTACGACGCCAGCCAGCCACTGTGGCTGGCCCTGGCCGTGGGCCTGGGCAACACCTTGCGGGTGTCCCTGCCCGCCTTGGTGTTCGCCACGGTGCTGGGCACCTTGGTCGCGCTGGCACGGCGGTCAGTGCACCCTGGCTTGAGAACCGCAGGCAACGTCTACATCGACGTGGTTCGCAATGTGCCTTTGCTGGTGCAGCTGCTGATGTGGTACTTCTTGCTGCTCGACTGGTTGCCGGACACCACCCAAACTTTGGGGTCGGTGGCAGGTGTCACCCTGAGCAAGGGTGGCCTGAGTTTTCCCTGGTTGGTGGCCCATCAGGGCGCCTGGTTCTGGAGCATCCCCGCCCAGGACGGGCTCAGCGTCACCGGCGGGGCCACGGTCACGCCCGAATACCTGGCCGTTTTCATGGCCCTCGTCACCTACACGGCAGCGTTCATCGCCGAGGTGGTTCGGGCGGGGCTGGAGTCGGTGCCAAAATCATTGAGCGAGGCTGCCCAAACACTGGGTGCCCGGCCCCACCAGGTGATGCTGCGCGTGGTGTTGCCGCAAGCGCTGCGCACCATGGTCCCGGCCATGACCAACCAGTACCTGAACCTGATCAAGAACTCTTCATTGGCGGTGGCCGTGGGCTACCCCGACCTGGTCTCGGTGGGCAACACCGCCGTGAACCAGACCGGCCGCGCGGTGGAATGCATCCTGGTGATGATGTCGATCTACCTGATGCTGTCATTGCTGACCGCAGCCTTGATGAACTGGTTCAACGCGCGACACGCGCTCAAGGGCAGTGCATGAAAAAGACCGGGACGATCTCCACGGCAATGTCGGCTTTGTTCTGGGTGGCGCTGGTCTATGCCGCCTGGAGGCTGCTGGATTGGGGCGTCTTGAAGGCGGTGTTCAGGCCCGACGAGGCAGCCTGTCATGCGCTGGAACGTTCAGGTGCGTGCTGGGGCGTCATCACCGAGAAAATCCGCCCGCTGCTGTTTGGCCGCTATCCCCATGACGAGCAATGGCGGCCTTTGCTGGCCCTGCCTTTGATGTTGCTGGGCGCCGGTGCCTTGCTGTGGCGCCCTTGGGACTTGTCCCTTCGTGGCGTGGTTTGGGGCGCTGTGCTGGTATCGCTGATGGTGGGCCTGCTGATGCACGGCGGCCTGATCGGCCTGGTGGTCGTGCCCTCCGATCAATGGGGCGGATTGCCGCTGACCTTGATCCTGGCTGGCCTGACCATGGCGCTGTCTTTGCCGCTGGGCATTGCTTTGGCTTTGGGCCGCAGGGCTCAGTGGTCTTGGGTGCGCTGGGCTTGCACGGGGTTCATTGAAGTCACCCGCGGTGTGCCTTTGGTGATGGTTTTGTTCATGGCCGCCTTCATGCTACCGGCCATCATCCCTGCCCGCTTCGAGGTCAGCCTGCTGTGGCGCGTGATGATCGCGTTGACCTTGTTCTCGGCCGCTTACCTGGCCGAGATCGTGCGGGGCGGCCTGCAAACCGTGGGTTCAGACCAGTTCGACGCCGCCAAGGTGATGGGCCTGTCAGGCTGGCAGACCCAAAGGCTGGTCGTGCTGCCCCAGGCCTTGCGGGCGGTGTTGCCGGCCTTGGTCAGCCATGCCATTGGCCTGCTCAAAGACACCTCATTGGTGATGGTGGTGAGCCTGCATGAACTGACGGGGGCTTTGTCCTTGAGCCTGGGTGGAGACCCGCAATGGCGTCCCTACTACCTTGAAGGCTACTTGTTCGTGGCGGCCATTTATGCCGCCATGTGCCTGAGCTTGTCGCGCGCAGGGCGCCGGGTTGAGCTGCGCTGGCTGGCCACCGCAGGCCAGCAATGACACCGTCGCCAAGCCGTTAATCAGTCCGCGCCGATGATGTCGTTTTCAAGATCGGGTGCGCTGTCGACTTCCTGATCAAAGGCATTGGTGTCGCCGTTGATGTGGGGAATCAGGGGCTTGTCCAGCGGGCGACAAATGCGGCTTTGCAAGTGGTTCAGACGTTCCGATCGCTCCATGGCTGCGATCACGGCTTGGGGATCCATCATGAGGGCGAAGGGATTGGCGTAAAGACCTGTGTTTTGCATACTGACTCCGGTGTGAAGAAGTGCCGTTTCGATGGGTTGACTTTAGGCTTCACGGTCCGGGGGCGGTAGTCGCCGAAAATCCAAACCGTCTGTCAGAAATTGTCTGACAAGGGTTTGAACTCTGGGTCAGTTCAAGGCTGCGGTAAGCGGCGGTATTGCGAACAATTGCTCGAAATTGCGCGTGGTGATGCGGCCTAACTCTTCGGGTTCAACCCCCTTAAGTTCTGCCAGGAAACGGCCGACCAAGGCCACATTAGCGGGCGAATTGGTTTTACCCCGGTGCGGCATGGGCGCCAGGTAGGGGCTGTCGGTTTCGATCAAGCAGCGGTCCAGCGGCACGAACTTGGCCACCTCGCGCAGGTCCGCTGCGGTCTTGAAGGTCAGGATGCCCGAGAACGAGATGTAGAAACCCAAGTCAAGCGCAGCCCGCGCGACAGCTTGGCTTTCGGTGAAGCAATGGAACACGCCCCGCGACTGGTGCTGGCCCGATTCTGTCAGGATGGCGATGGTGTCATCGCTGGCCTGGCGGGTGTGGATGATCAAGGGCAAGCTGGTGTCCAGCCCGGCCTGGATGTGGACACGAAAACGCTCACGCTGCCAGTGCATGTCGGCCACGGAGCGCTCGCCCAGCCGGAAGTAGTCCAGGCCGGTCTCGCCGATGCCCACCACGCGTGGCAAGGTCGCGCGCTCCACCAGATCGGCCACTGTGGGCTCTTGCACTTCTTCGTTGTCCGGATGCACCCCCACGGTCGCCCAGAAATTGTCGAAGCGTGTGGCCAAGGCGTGCACTTGCGGAAACTCTTCCAGCGTGGTGCTGATGCACAAGGCCCGATCGACCTGGGCTTGCGCCATCTCGGCGCGCACCTGGTCCAGCTTGTCAGCGTAGTCGGGGAAATTGAGGTGGCAGTGCGAATCGACAAACATGAAGCAAATCCCGATCTTGCCTCAAAGTGTCTGAGTCGGCTTGTTCGATGACAGCGATGTGCCCAGGGCCTGCTCGATTTTGATGCGCAGCAGGCGGGTCTTCTCGTCAGACGGAAAACGCACGCCTACACCCTGGGTGCGGCCACCCGACGCATTGGCCGGCGTGATCCATGAGATCTTGCCCGCCACGGGGTAGCGTTGGGCTTCGTCAGGCAGGGACAGCAGCAGGTAGATGTCGTCGCCCAGCTTGTAGTCACGCGTGGTGGGCACGAACAAACCGCCATCCGCAAAGGCAGGGATGTAGGCGGCGTACAGCGCGCCTTTTTCACGGAACACCAATTGAATGACGCTGGGACGGGCCACAGCGGCACTCGGTACCGCGCCTGCCACACCACCCATGGGGTTCGTGCTGGCCTTACCTGGCCCGGCGTTGGCAAAGGCAGACGGCAGGGCTGTGGTGTGGAATTCGCTCATCGTGGTGAAAGTGTAACGTCGGCTGCTGGTGATAAACGTGAATTTAAGCGCGGGGTAAGCCCCTTTACTTGTTGAAACGCAAGGCCAGACGGGCTTGTTGCAACAATGATTCCACCCTCAAATTCAGGTTCCACGGGTGCTCTGCGGTGCGGCTGGCCTTGCGCAACTCGCCCGACCAGGCCGTGAGCCGGGTCAGATCACCATTGCGGTGCAAGCTGCCTTCAGGAAAGTACCGGGGCGCAGCGCCCGTGGCCATGCAGGCCAGGTCGTGACACAGCTTTTGAAGGGTTTCAACCACCAAGGGCAGCGGCCAGCCCGCCATCGCGCCACTTTGCCCTTGCGCCACATCGCGCGGAATCTGCGGCCAGCGCACGGCGTCCAGGCCCACGGCGTGGCGGTCTCGGGCGGTCAGCGGCTGGCCTCCGGCGGCTTGCAGCAAGACGGCAGCATCGGCGTCACTGAGGCCATTGATCTGCTCGCGCAACCAGGTGATGGACGCGACCTTGTCCGGCAAAGGCAGGCGCCAGGCCTGGCAACGGCTGCGCACCGTGGGCAGCAATTCGTCCAGCGACGCGGCGCTGACCACAAAGCGCACCACGCCGGGCGGCTCTTCCAGGGTCTTGAGCAAGGTGTTGCTGGACACCATGTTCATGCGTTCGGCCGGGTGCACCACCACCACCTTGGCGCGGCCGCGCGAGGAGGTCTGCTGCGAGAACTGCACCACCGCGCGGATGGCCTCGACCTTGATGTCCTGGCTGAGCTTCTTGGTCTTGCCTGATTTTTCGGACGCGCCCTCATCGTCCTCGCCCGAGCCTGTCCATCCCAAAGCGGCCTGCAGGGCTTCGGGCACCACCACGACCAGGTCGGGGTGCGAGCGCGCCGAGATCAGGTGGCAACTGCCACAGGCACCGCAAGCTGGCTTGAACGGGCTGCCAGGCGCCTGGGCCTCGCACAGCCAGGACTGCGCCAGCGCCATGGAGAACTCGAATTGACCCACGCCCTGGGGACCGTGGACCAAGGTGGCGTGACCATTCGCTTGCGCCAAAGCCTGGGCAAGGGGTTCGTGAAGCCAAGGTAGCAAATCGCTCACAGCCAGCCTTTGGATTGAAGGGCGGCATCGACTTGGCGAGCCACGTCAATCGGGCTGGCGCTGGCATCAATCAGCGCAAAGCGCTGGGCATCGGCCTGCAGTCGCGCCTGGTAACCCGCCCTCACCCGCTCAAAAAAAGCGGTGTCCTGGGCTTCGAAGCGATCGGGTTGGCGCGCCGCCGACAAACGTGCAGCCGCCACGGCGGGCGGCAGGTCAAACAGAAAAGTCAGATCGGGCTGCCGGTGGCCTTGCACCCATTTTTCAAGCGTGCTAAGCACACTCAAGTCAAACCCCCGCCCCGCGCCTTGGTAGGCAAAGGTGGCATCGGTGAACCGGTCGGACAGCACCCAGGCGCCTCGCGCCAGCGCGGGCTCGATGACCTGGACCAGGTGATCGCGGCGCGCGGCGAACACCAGCAAAGACTCGGTCAGCGCGTCCATGGGGTCGTGCAGAACACTTTGGCGCAGCTTCTCGGCCAGGGGCGTTCCGCCCGGTTCACGCGTGCGCACCACGTCGCGCCCTGCCTGGCGCAGCTGGCTTTCCAAGGCATCGAGGTGGCTGGTCTTGCCCGCGCCATCAATGCCTTCAAACGAGATGAACCGGCTCATGGGCGCTTTCTCTGGTACTGGTTGACCGCGCGATTATGCTCAGCCAGCGTGCTGCTGAACACGCTGCTGCCATCACCCCGCGAGACAAAGTACAAGGCATTGGTTTCGGCCGGGTGCACCGCCGCCAGCAAAGCTGCCTTGCCCGGCATGGCAATCGGCGATGGTGGCAGGCCGTTGCGCATGTAGGTGTTGTAAGGGGTGTCCGTCTGCAAGTGGCTGCGCTTGAGGTTGCCATCAAATTCATCGCCCATGCCGTAGATCACGGTGGGGTCGGTCTGCAAGGGCATGCGCACGCGCAGGCGGTTGCAAAACACGCCGGCAATCATCGGGCGGTCAGATTGCAGGCCGGTTTCTTTCTCCACGATGGAGGCCAGGATCAGCATCTCTTGCGGCGAGTTCAAAGGACAACTGTTGGTGGCACCGCGCAAGGTCCAGGCATCGCTCAAGTGCTTTTGCATGGCCCGGTGGGCCCGCTTCAGCACCGCCAGATCGGCGCTGCCTTTGGCATACGAATACGTATCCGGGAAGAACTGCCCCTCTGGCGACAAGGCAGGGTTGCCCAGTTGGGCCATGAGCTGCGCATCACTTAGCTTGGCGGTGGTGGGCTGCAGGCCCTCGGCTCGCGCCATCTCGGCCCGAAAACGTTTGAAGGTCCACCCATCGATGAGCTTGACCACGGCCAGGCGCTCATCGCCCATCACCATCATGCGCAACAGGGACTGGGGGGTGGCGCCAGGCTCCAGCACGTAGCTGCCGGCCCGGATCTGCCGCGCCTGGCCCGACCAGCGAAACCACTGATAAAGCATCACGGGCGAGGCGTCCACACCGGCATCGACCCAGCCACGGGCAATCTCGCGGGGGGTGGTGCCCGACTCGATGGCCAGCTCGATGTCATCGCCATGCATGCGCAGCGGTTGGTGCACCCACCAGTACACGGCACCGGCACAAGCCAATGCAGACAACAGCAGCAATCCGAGCAAAACGCTCGTGACGCCGCCTTGTTGTTGCCTTGAGTTTCGGTGGTTTGATAGCAGCTTAATCGGGATCATCCGTGGACCAATGATGGAATTGACGACAGTGATGATAATGACCCCCATGCAAGACTTTCATTTTCCAGACCCCAAGGCGCTCAATGGTGCCGTTTCCCTGTCCCATTTGGGCATCATTTCAGCCGAAGGCGCTGATGCGGCCAGCTTTCTTCATGGTCAGTTGAGCCAGGATGTGACGGGTCAAACGTCAAACCAGGCAAGACTGGCTGCATTCTGCTCAGCCAAGGGCCGCATGCTGGCCAGTTTCATCGTCGTCAAACCCTTGCCAGAAACCCTTTGGCTGCTCACAGACGGGCAAGTGCTGCCCACCGCGCTCAAGCGGCTGTCCATGTTCGTGATGCGGGCCAAGGCCCGGTTGAGCGACGCCGCCAGCGTCCTGTCAGCCGTGGGGCTGGTGGGGCCAGCAGCTGGTCAATGGCTGGGCGATTCGGCGCTGGCCGATCCCTGGCAAGCCAGCCCCCATGCCGCCAGCGGTGGCCATGTGGTGCGCTTGCCCGATGTGCTCGGTGCCCCTCGCTGGCTTTGGATCGGGCCGGTTGAGGCAGCCCAGGCCCTGGTCAGTGCCTTGCCCGCCCTGCCCTTGGCCTACTGGCAGTGGCTGGATGTGATGAGCGGCGTGGTGCGGATCGAGCCGGCCACCGTGGACCAGTTCGTGCCACAGATGGTCAACTATGAGTTGGTGGGCGGCGTGCATTTCCAGAAAGGCTGCTACCCGGGCCAGGAGATCGTGGCGCGCAGCCAATACCGCGGCACCCTTAAACGGCGTACTTTCTTGCTGCATGGCAACGCCCCCATCCAAGCCGGGCAAGAGGTGTTTTCAGCAGCGGACCCAGGCCAGCCTGCCGGCATGGTGGCCAATGCCGCAGCCATCCCGACGCTCGATGGACAAGCCAGCACCGCCTTCAGCGCCCTGGTCGAATTGAAATGGCAGGCGCTGGAGAACGGATGGCACCTCGGTTCCTCCGAAGGCCCTGCCCTGGCCTTGGGCACCATGCCCTACGAAGTCCCACTGGGCACCTCGGACGATTGATCTGGCAATTTCTTAACGGCAATTGGCCTCGGTTTGGGCGCATGCCTGCAACGCAATGTTTCAAGAGCGCAGTCCTCGGGGTAACCTTCTTCACACTTGACCGCCTTAGGAACCCATGACCACGGCAGATGCAGCTCCGGCAAAGGCTTTGTTCATCTACTACAAGGTGGACCCGGCCCATGCTCAGGCGTTTGAAAACGCGGTGCGGCAAATGCAAACTGCCTTGCGGCAGTCTCATGAAAATCTGACGGCCAGGCTGTGGGTTCGTGCCGAAGCAAAAGCGTCAGCACAGACCTGGATGGAAACCTACGAGCATCCTGATGGCGTCAGCGTTCTGCTGGCCACCTTGATCGAGTTGGCCGCGCAGGATTTGCCCGCAGGGCAAATCGGTGATCGGCACGCCGAGATGTTCAGCAACATTGATTGAGAAGGACACAGCCTGATGTGCTTGGTGGCGCTGGCGCTGGATCAAAGCAGCCGTTTTCCCTTTGTGATGGCGGGCAACCGCGAGGAGTACTTCGACCGTCCGGCCAATCGGCTGGGCTGGTGGGAGCCCGGACAAGGCGCGTCCTCGATCCTGGGTGGACGCGATCTGCAGGCAGCGGGCACTTGGTTGGGCCTCACGGCACACGGCAGACTGGGCGTGGTCACCAATGTCCGTGACCCGTCGCAAGTGGACCTGACCGCCCCCTCGCGTGGTGAAATCGTGCCTTTGTGGCTGCAGGGGGACACCCCCATGAACCGCTTGTGGCCGCGCCTGGCCATGTCGGGCTACAACGGCTTCAACCTGCTGACCTTGGACTTTGCAGAAGGCGAGGCCTACTGGGTGAACAACACCAAGCTGTACCCGCAGCGTCTGGAGCGTGGTTTGCACGGGGTGTCCAACGCTGGTTTGAACACACCGTGGCCCAAGGTGCTGGCCTTGAAGGCCCGCATGACGGCCGCGCTGAGCAGCACCACCGACCTGGAAAGCCTGGTGGTGCAGCTGTTCGAGGCCCTGACCGACCCGACCATCGCCCCAGACGACCAGCTGCCCAACACCGGGGTGCCTCAAGAGTGGGAGCGCCTGCTGTCCGCCGCCTTCGTGCGCTCGCCCGATGGTGCCTATGGCACGCGCTGCTCCACCTTGGTCATCACCGAGCGGGTCAACAAACGCCTGGTGACGCATGTGCTGGAACGCACTTACTCCAACCAGTCGAGCATGGCCTTGCTGCGCCGCGTCACCTTGAAGAACTGGCCGCCACGGCACACGGCCGCCGCGTCTGAGTTGGCTCGCCTGGACGCCAGCCTGCCGCCGCCGGGCATGCGCACTGATGAGGCATTTGAAAGCAGCGATGTGTCCGAGCACGACAACCACGCTTTGCCGCCCATTCCGGCGGCGCGCAAAACACGCGCGCGCAGCTTGATCAAGTCTTCGGGCACCCGACCGGTCAAATCCTGAGCGTCATGACGATGTGGGGAATGCCCACTTCGTCGAACACCGGGCCTTCGGGGGCAAAGCCTGCTCGCTGGTAAAACGCCTGCGCGCTGGTTTGCGCATGCAGCGTCAGTCGCTCAATGGACCGCTGCCGAGCAGCGTCGATCAAGGCCTGCAAAACCTGCTGGCCCAGACCCAGGGCACGGCTGCCATTCAGCACGGCCATGCGGCCGATCTTGGCCTCACCCTTTGGCATGCCCGCCGTGATCAAGCGTCCGGTGGCCACGGGCAAGCCGGCCAGGTTGGTGACCACCACATGCCAGGCCAGGGCATCGTCCTCGTCCCATTCTTCGGCCTGTGGAATGCCCTGCTCTTCAATGAACACGGCCGTGCGCACTGCCCGGGCCGTGGAGGCCGTGCTGGGCCAATCACCGCTGCGCAATGCGTGCACCGGGGCACCCTGCCTCTGCTGGTCCAGTTGCAGGCGCATGGCCTCGGGCACCGGGGCTGGCCGGGTGGTCTCCAGGCTGACGAACACATACACCGTCTCGCCGGTGACCAGAAGCCGTCCGCTGGTCCGGATCTCCCAGGCAAAGACCAAAGACGAGTTGCCGATGCGATCACAGCGCACGCCGATGGACAAGCAGTCACCGAAGCGGGCTGGCGCGTGGTACTGCAGGGCATTGCTGCGCGCGAACACGTCGCCACCCAGGTGGACGAAACCCTCTGGGTAAGGCAGGCCCGAGGCGCGCCAATACTCGGACATGGCCGTGTCAAGGAAGTTCAGGTAGTGGCCATTGAAGACCACCTTCTGTGCATCGACCTCGGACCAGCGAACGCGCAAGTGGTGGTAAAACGGAAATTCAGTGGTCATGAAAAAAGCCCGCATGGGTGAGCATGCGGGCCATTGTCCGGCACAAGTGCCCGGGGTAATTCGATCGAGCGGTTTACTTCTTGTCGCGCAGTTCGCGGCGCAAGATCTTGCCCACGGGCGATTTCGGCAACTCTTCGGTGCGGAACTCGACGATGCGGGGGATCTTGTAGCCGGTCAGGTTCTTGCGGCAGTGCTCGATGATCGATTCCTTGGTCAGGCCCGGATTGCGCGGCACGATGATGACCTTGACACGTTCGCCTGCTGCATCATCTGCCACGCCCACCGCCGCCACTTCCTTGACATCGGGGTGCATCGCGATCACGTCTTCGATTTCGTTCGGGTACACGTTGAAACCAGAGACCAGGATCATGTCCTTCTTGCGGTCCACGATCTTGCAGAAGCCCATGTCATCGATGATGCCGATGTCGCCCGTGGCCAGCCAGCCGTCCTTGTCAAGGACTTCAGCGGTGGCTTCAGGGCGCTGCCAGTAGCCCTTCATGACTTGCGGGCCGCGCACGCACAATTCGCCCGGCTCGCCGATGTCGGCCCACGAACCGTCTTCACGGCGCATGCGCACTTCGGTGGAGGGCACGGGCACACCGATGTTGCCGGTGAAGATCGGGCCCGGCTTGGAGATGTCAACCGGGGCCTGCGTCACGATGGGCGAGCATTCGGTCAGGCCGTAGCCTTCAACGACGGCGTTGCCGGTGACTTGCTTCCAGCGTTCGGCCACATTGCGTTGCAGCGCCATGCCACCGGCGATGGATAGCTTCAGCTTGGAGAAATCAAGCTTGCGGAAAGCCGGGTCTTCCAGGAAGGAGGCGAACAAGGTGTTCACGCCGGTGATGCCCGAGAACTTTTCGTTCTTGAGGATCATCATCACGCGCTTGGTGTCGCGCGGGTTGGCGATCAGGATGTTGCGGCCACCCAGCGCCATGAAGATCAGGCCGTTCACCGTCAGCGAGAAGATGTGGTACATCGGGATCAGGGTGACCACGGTTTCGGTCTCGCCGGTCAACTGGCCTTCGGCGAACGCCAAAGCCTGCTGGCAGTTGGTCAACACGTTGCGGTGGGTCAGCATGGCGCCTTTGGCCACGCCGGTGGTGCCGCCGGTGTACTGCAAAAAGGCCAGGTCATCGGGTTTGACGACCACGGGCTTGACCTTGACCTGGGCGCCCTGCTTCAGCGCTTCACGCATCCAGATGGCGGTGGGCAGGCTGTAGGCTGGCACCATTTTCTGAACCTTGCGCAGGATGAAATTCAGTGCCCAGCCCTTGGGATTGAAGAAGCCGTCGGCCAGCAGATCGCCGATCTGCGTCAGCACGATGTTCTTGATCTGGGTGCCCGCTTGCGCGTCTTGCAACGTCTTGGCAAAGGTTTCCATCACGATGATGGTCTCGGCGCCAGAGTCCTTGAGCTGGTGGTTCAGTTCACGTGCCGTGTACAAGGGGTTCACGTTGACCACGACCGCGCCAATGCGCAGCACGGCGAACAGCGCCACCGGGTACTGGAAGGTGTTGGGCAGCATGATCGCCACGCGATCGCCCTGCTTGATGCCCTTGCTTTGCAAATAGCCCGCAAACTCCTTGACCAGGCGGTCCAGGCGGGAGTTAATCATCTCGGTGCCTATGCTGACAAAACCGGGACGATCGCGGAACTTGTTGATGCACTCGTCGAAATACTCGGTGAGTGACTGGTACTTGTTGATGTCGATGTCGTGGGCCACGCCCTTGACATACGAGGACAACCAAATGCGGTTGGTGGTGCCGTCAGGGTTGACGATGGACTGGCCAGGCACAGGTGCCGACGCCGTTGCTGCTGCGGATGGGATCATCTGATGTCTCCTCGTATTCCCGCCAGGCACATGGCTTGGCAGGAGGGGCTTTCCCGAAGCAAGGGTTGCC
Source organism: Aquabacterium sp. (assembly GCF_014378415.1). Lineage (GTDB taxonomy): Bacteria > Pseudomonadota > Gammaproteobacteria > Burkholderiales > Burkholderiaceae_C > Aquabacterium. Next base: position 6,319 of record NZ_JACMNS010000069.1, on the reverse strand, counting down.
GCGAGTTGCCTGTTAAGCGGACAAGTGTATCAATCTGTGAGGGAGGTTTGAAAGCCCCCCTCTCAAATTGCACCGAGTTTTACCGTTCCAGGATGGCGACCACGCCCTGCCCGCCCGCTGCACAGATCGAGATCAAGCCACGGCCCGAGCCCTTTTGCGCCAGCATCTTGGCCAGCGTCGCCACGATGCGACCACCCGTGGCGGCGAAGGGGTGTCCTGCGGCCAGCGAGCTGCCGTTGATGTTGAGCTTACTCATGTCGATCGAGCCCAGCGCTTGATCGCGGCCCAGGCGCTCCTTGCAGTACTTGGCGTCTTCCCAGGCCTTCAGCGTGCACAGCACTTGCGCGGCAAAGGCTTCGTGGATTTCATAGAAATCGAAGTCTTGCAGCTTGATGCCGGCGCGGTCGAGCATGCGGGGCACGGCGTATGCCGGGGCCATCAGCAGGCCTTCCTTCTTGTTGAAGAAGTCCACGGCGGCCACTTCGCTGAAGGTGATGTAAGCCAGCACCGGCAGGTTGCGGGCCTTGGCCCATTCCTCGCTGCCCAGCAGGACGGCCGAGGCGCCGTCGGTCAGGGGCGTGGAATTGCCGGGCGTCAAGGTACCTTGGCCAGGAGCAACCTTCTGGTCGAAGCAAGGCTTGAGCGAACGCAGCTTGTCGATCGTCAGGTCGGCGCGAAGGTTGTTGTCTTTGGTGACGCCCTTGAACGGGGTCATCAAGTCCGCGAAGAAGCCTTCGCTGTAGGCTCGGGCCAGATTCTGGTGGCTCTTGAAGGTCAACTGGTCCTGGTCTTCACGGGCAATGCCCCATTCGCGGGACATCAGCTCGGCGTGTTCGCCCATCGAGAACCCCGTGCGGGGTTCGCCGTTCTTGGGGATGGATGGCTTGACCAGCATGCTGGGGCGTATCTTGGCGATGATTTTGAGCTGGGCCATGGTGCCCTTGGCGCGGTTGGCCTCCATCAGGATCTTGCGCATCTTTTCGTTGATGCCGATGGGCGCATCAGACGTGGTGTCCACGCCGCCGCCGATGCCGCACTCGATGTGGCCCAAGGCGATTTTGTTGGCCACCAGCATGATGGCTTCCAGGCCGGTGCCGCAAGCTTGTTGCAGGTCGTAAGCCGGGGTTTCGGGCGACAAGGTGGTAGATAGCACCGTCTCACGCACCAGGTTGAAATCGCGCGAATGCTTCATGACTGCACCTGCTGCGACATCGCCCAGGCGTTCGCCATGCAGGTTGAAGCGGTCAATCAAGCCTTGCAGCGTGGCGGTCAGCATGTCCTGGTTGGACACGTGCGAGTAGACGGTGTTGGAGCGGGCAAACGGGATGCGGTTGCCACCAATGATGGCGACGCGGCGAATGGTGTTCATGGGTGAATCCCTAAAGTGAGATGCAGAAAAATGGATTGGGCGGAGCAGTCGGAGCGATCAGTACGTGACCCGGCCGCGCAGGTGCGGCTTGTCGCCCTTGGCATTGCGAACCTCGAACAGGGCGCCATCTTCCTGGCGTGTCGACCACAGCGAGGCGCGGGCCGGCAGGAACAAGGGCGTCTTGAACTCGACCATCGCCTCGGCCTGATCGAGCGATTCGCGTGGCATCAGGGTGGCCAGGGCGCGGGCCTTGGTCCACATGCCGTGGGCGATGGCTTTGCGAAAGCCAAACATCTTGGCCGTGATGCCGGACAGGTGGATCGGGTTGATGTCCCCCGACACCCGGCCATAGTGGCGGCCAATGCCCCCCGCGGCGAAAAAATCCGCCTGGTGCGACAGCGGCGTCGGGTCGATCAGGGCCGACGCAAAAGCCTGGCCCTTGGGCTGGCGAACGCCGACGCGCAGCAGGTACTGCGTGCCTTCCCACACCAATTGGTCGTTGCGCAAAGCCCGTTGCATCAAGGTGAAGATCTGACCCTTTTCGTGCGCGATCAGCGGGCCGGTACTGAGCTCAATGCGCAACTCGTCGCCCACATTGATGCGCTGGAGTTGCTTGACGCTGTTGGCCAGGTGCACCGTGCCCATGGCGGGCCAGGGGTAGTACTTCGAGCCAAAAAACCCCATGGTCAGCGGAAAGGCCAGCATCTGCGGATAGGTGATGGGCACGCCGTGTGCGCGGCTGAAGCCACACACCCGCGAATAGCTGGCGATGTTGGCCTCTTCGACCCTGACGCGGGGACGCACGTAGGTTACTTCTGGCAAAGACTCGATCACGCCCGGTCGTTTGGTACTGGACTGCATGGCCCGCACGTACATCGTGAGCGGGTTGACCAACTTGTTGACTTCGATGAGCTTCATGGCGGATCTCGGTCAAGCGCCAATCAGGCTTTGGCCGCACACGCGGATCACGTTCGAGGTGACGCCACTTGAGGCCGGGCTGGCGTACCAGGCGATGGCTTCGGCCACGTCTTCAGGCTGACCGCCCTGGCTCATGGAGTTCATGCGGCGACCGGCTTCGCGGATGGCGAAGGGAATGGCCGCGGTCATCTGCGTTTCAATGAAACCCGGTGCCACGGCGTTGATGGTGATGCCGCGCTCGGCAAAGATCGGGGCCGTGCCCTGCACCATGCCGACCACACCAGCCTTGGAGACCGCGTAATTGGTCTGGCCCATGTTGCCCGCCAGGCCCGAGATCGACGATACGCACACGATGCGGCCGCCATTCTTGATCGCTCCGGATTCAACCAGGGCGTCGTTGATGCGCTCTTGCGTTGACAGGTTCACGTTGACCACCAACTGCCAGAGGTGTTCCTTCATGTTTGCGATGGTCTTGTCGCGGGTGATGCCGGCGTTGTGGACGACGATGTCCCAACCGCCCTGGGCCTTGGCGGCCTCGACCAGCTTTTGCGGGGCGTCGGGCGCGCCGATGTCCAGCGCGATGGCCGTGCCGCCCAATTTCTTGGCGACTTCGTCCAGGCCAGCTTGCGCTTGCGGCACGTCCAGGCAGATCACTTCGGCGCCGTCACGGGCCATGATCTCGGCAATCGCCGCGCCAATGCCACGCGATGCGCCGGTGACCAAAGCCTTCTTGCCGGCCAGGGGCTTGTTCCAATCAGCGGGAATGGCTTGCGTGCCCACGATCGCGCCGATGTGGATGACTTGTGCCGACACATAGGCCGATTTGGGCGACAGCAGGAAGCGCAGGGTCGACTCGACATTGCCCTCGGCACCTTCGGCCACATAGACCAGTTGGACGTTGATGCCCTTCTTCAGTTCCTTGCCCAGCGAGCGGGTCAGGCCTTCCAGCGAGCGCTGAACAGCAGCCTTGCGCGGGTTCTTGCACAGCTCTGGCGGGCGGCCGATCACGACCACGCGACCACATGGCAGCACCGAGCGTGCAGCATCGTGGAAGAACCAGTACAGCGCATCGGATTGCGTGCTGTCGTCCAGCCCCGTGGCATCAAACACCAAGGCCTTGACCTTCTCGCCGGGCTTGCCGTCCGTGCCCCAGCGGCCAGTCGTCAAGCCCGCCTTGTTGGCCACCGCCACCCATTGCGGCAACTTGGCGTGCGCCATGGTTTGGGCCGAGATGGACTTGAAGAAGCTGGCCAGCGATTCCAGCATAGGAGTTTCGCCAGCGCCACCGATTAGAACGGTGCCTTGCACAACGGGCTGCCCTTCTTTGTAGCGTTCCAGCGGCAAGGGCTTGGGCAGGCCCAAAGCGTTGATGAGCTTGGCGCCCATGGGCGAATTGGCAAAATCAAGGTAACCGTCTTTCATACTGATCGCTTCAAGAAAACAGCCGGACGGCGTGCACAGCCGCCACGGCATGGTTGGGATCAAGAGGCAGCAACCACGCCGCCTCACCGTTGGTCAGTGCAGCCATCGCGCACTGCACCTTCCAGCCAGCCTGATCAGGCTGACGTGTTCGCCGCCTCACTGGGCTGCGTGTTTGATGCAATGGGGAACAGGCCCTGGCTGGGAAATCCGGGGATCTTCAAGATGTGTCCGAACAGGGTGTCGTGCTCGGCGTCTGGCAGGGGGGCCTTCAGGGCCGCGACCATCAGCGAGGCCAGGCGCGACAGGATCAGCGATTCGTCGTCGCCCTCGCCCCGTGTGAAATCGCGGATCAGGCGCTGGGTGTTGCCACCGGCCAAAATGCCCGACAGCGCGCCCATGGCGAAATGCAGGCGAAAGCCCAGTTCGCTGCGATTCAGATCAGGCAAAGTGCGCTGAAAGGCCAGGAAGAACCTGCCCAGCGTCTCGAAGTAGTGCTTGTTGATGAAGTCGCGCACCACGGGCGAAGGATCGGTGTAGGCCCGCCCCAGGAAGTGCAAATAGCGCTCGGCCGCCGGGGTGCCGCTGCGAAAAATGCGCACGGCGGGCAGGAACATGGCCACCAGCACATGCTCACAGGTCAAATCGCCGTGCAAGGTGTTTTCAAACCATTCAAGCATGGCCACGCGCTGGGCATTTAGCTGGTCGAGCTGGCGTGACAGCACCGCGTGGATCAGCGAATCCTTGCTGCCAAAGTGGTAGTTCACCGCCGCCAGGTTGACGCCGGCCGCCGTGGTGATCTGGCGCATGGACATCGATTCGAAACCGCCAGAGACGAACAAAACCTCGGGCGCATCCAGGATGCGGGATTTGGTGTCCGTGGGTGACAAGCGGGGGGCGGCCGTCGGCATGGTCGATTCAGTCTCCAGGGATACGAACGTTTCAAACGGCCGTTTCATCCCGATGGCGCGTATGGTATTGCACCTTTGGGCCACCGGTGTAACTGTTTTTAAACAAAAATTGGGGCGCCCCCTCAGTGCGGGGGCTTTGAAGCTGTGCCAAGGTAAAGTGCGCCGTATCCCGCGTTTGAAACCTTCTGTCAAAAGCCATGTCCACGATCCTCTACCTCACCCAGATCCAATTTGAATTCGGCGCCATCAAGCTGCTGGCCTCTGAGTGCGAACGGGTGGGCATCAAGCACCCCTTGATCGTCACCGACGCGGGTGTGCGTGCGGCCGGCGTGCTGCAAAAGGCGCTGGACGCCTTGAAGGATTGGCCGGTCACGATTTTTGACCAGACGCCATCCAACCCCACAGAAGCCTCGGTGCGCGCCGCGCTCGAGGTCTGGACGCAAGCCAAGTGCGACGGCCTGATTGCCGTGGGTGGCGGCTCCAGCATTGATTTGGCCAAGGGTTTGGCCATCATGGCCACCCACCCTGGCCCCTTGAAAACCTACGCCACCATCGAAGGTGGATCGCCCAAGATCACGGCGCAGGCTGCGCCCTTGATCGCGGTGCCGACCACGGCGGGCACCGGCAGCGAAGTGGCGCGTGGCGCCATCGTGATCGTCGATGACGGTCGCAAGCTGGGCTTCCACTCCTGGAACCTGATGCCTAAAGCGGCCATTTGCGACCCTGAACTGACCCTGGGCCTGCCCCCCGCCCTGACGGCGGCCACGGGCATGGACGCCATCGCCCACTGCATGGAAACCTTCATGGCGCCGGCCTTCAACCCACCCGCCGACGGCATCGCGCTGGACGGTCTGGAGCGCGCCTGGCACCACATCGAGCGCGCCACCAAAAACGGCAGCGACCGCGAAGCGCGCCTGAACATGATGAGCGCGTCAATGCAGGGCGCCATGGCGTTTCAAAAAGGTTTGGGCGCGGTCCACAGCCTGAGCCACAGTCTGGGCGGCGTGAACCCCAAGCTGCACCATGGCACGCTCAACGCCATGTTCCTGCCCGCCGTCATCCAGTTCAATTCGCAGGCCGAATCGATCAAAAAAGAGCGCCGCCTGGAGCGCATGGCCCACGCCATGGGTTTAAGCAGTGGCAGCGACATCCCCCAGGCCATCCGCGACCTGAACGCACGACTGGGTCTGGCCAAGGGCCTGGGCGAATTGGGCGTTCAGCGCGAGTGGTTCGACAAAGTCATCGACGGCGCGATGAAAGACCACTGCCACAAAACCAACCCGCGCATCGCCACGCCTGAGGATTACGCCGAGCTGCTGTTGGCCTCAATGTGAGTTGAGGCCGGAGGCGTCACCTCACGGGTCACCATCACCTGGTCGATCTTGTAGCTGTCGACGTCCATCACCTCGAAGCGGAACCCGCCCCAAACCACCACGTCGGTGCGTTTGGGGATGCGCCGCAGCATCACCATCATGAAACCGGCCAGGGTTTCGTAGTCTTCCTGCAGGGGCAATTCGTACAGCTCCAGCGCCTGCATCACGTCCGGGATGGGCGTCATGCCATCGATCAGCCAGGAGTTGGCGTCGCGCTGCACGATCTGCTCTTCGTCCATCGAGATCACCAGGCCGCCCATCACCGTGCTCATCACGTCGTTGATGGTGATGATGCCGACGACCAGGCTGTACTCGTTGACGATGACGGC
>NZ_JACMNS010000008.1 GCF_014378415.1 Aquabacterium sp. | reverse complement strand
GCATCCACCGGCAAGGCCAGCGAGAAGCCGCTCAAGGGCACTTCGGGCAAACCAACTTCGCGGATGTCGTTGATGGCGCCGCCACCGTTGGCCAGCGAGAAGCGCTGGAACACGCCACTGGGCGTTTCCACGCTGTCCAGCTTGGGCACGGGCACGATCACGCGCAGCACGGTTTGATCGGGCGATGAAGACACGGTTTCAACGTGCAGGGTCGGGGCGGTCTGGGCCCAGGCCAATGAGGTCGTGGCCAGCATGGCCGCTGCGGCTTGCGCGGTGATTGACAGCGCGCGTCGCCGGTTGGGGAGAGAGTGGATCAGCATGTTCGGCTCCAAAGGTGAGAAACAGGCACCTGGCCTGGTTGGCGTGGTGTAGAGCGGAGACTAGGGATGCCGGACACGCGCCACAAGGGTGCAAGGGCCCCAAGCCCCTAGGGTTGGGGGCGGTCAAGCTAGGGGGAGAACCTAGAACTAGGGCCCAAGGCTTAGGGGGTTTGGGGGGTCTGTGACGTGTCAATGCAACAATCACGGCATGAGCAATACCTTGACCCTCACCCGTCCCGATGACTGGCACTTGCATGTGCGCGATGGCGCCGCCATGGCCAGCGTGGTGCCCGCCACCGCCCAGCAGTTCGCACGCGCCATCGTGATGCCCAACCTGCGCCCACCCGTGACCACGGCCGAGCAGGCCATTGGCTACCGCGAGCGCATCCGTGCCGCCGTGCCGGCAGGCCTGAAGTTCGAGCCCTTGATGGTGCTGTACCTGACCGACAACACACCGCCCGAAGAAGTGGCGCGCGCCAAGGCCATGGGCGCCGTGGCCTTCAAGCTCTACCCCGCAGGCGCCACCACCAACAGCGATGCTGGCGTGACCGATCTGCGCAAAACCTACGCGGTGCTGGAGGCCCTGCAGCGCGAAGGCCTGGTGTTCTGCGTGCATGGCGAAGTGACGGATTCACAGGTCGATGTGTTCGACCGCGAGAAGGCCTTCATCGACGAGAAGCTGATCCCGCTGCGACGCGATTTCCCTGAGCTGAAGATCGTGTTCGAACACATCACCACCAAGGAGGCCGTGCAGTACGTGAGCGAGGCCGACCGCTTCGTGGCCGCCACCATCACGCCGCAGCACTTGCTGTACAACCGCAACGCCATCTTCATGGGCGGGATCCGGCCGCACTACTACTGCCTGCCCATCCTGAAGCGCGAAGAGCACCGCGTGGCTTTGGTGCAGGTGGCCACCAGCGGCAGTGAGAAGTTCTTTTTGGGCACCGACAGCGCGCCGCATGCGTCGAACCTGAAGGAGCACGCCAGCGGTTGTGCCGGCTGCTATTCAGCCCCGTGCGCTTTAGAGCTGTACGCCGAAGCTTTTGAAAACGCCGGTGCGCTGGACAAGCTGGAGGCCTTTGCCAGCTTCCACGGCCCTGACTTCTACGGCCTGCCCCGCAACGTGGACCAGGTCACCTTGAAGCGCGAGCCCTGGGTCGTGCCCGAGTCCCTGCCCTTTGGCGATCAGGCCAGCATCAAGCCTTTGAGGGGCGGCGAGACTTTGGCTTGGCGTCTGCAGCCTTGACGAGCTGTTGCTCTTTCTGCTCGTTCTTTTGGTAGAGCAGGTCCAGGCTTTTGTACAAGGCCAGGTGCGCGCCATGTAGACCGCCGCCCCGGTCAAGGCTGACAGCATCAGGTCCATGTCGAAGGTGGCCTCGGCGTTGCGCATGCCGTTGTCGCTCACGGTGGCCGCTTCGAACAGCATCACGCGGGCCTTGCGCGGGTCTTCTTTCAGGAAGCTGTCCCAGGCGGGCAAAGTGCCTTTGGCCAGCGCCATCGGGTCGGGCGACTGCACGCCACTTTTGATCACGTCGGCGCAGACCACGTCGAACAACTTTCGTTTGCGTTCCCGACGCCGGTCATCGGCGTGCATGCCGCCATGGGGGCGGGTCACGTTGGCCGATCGTCGGCGTTTGACAGGCGGTTCGCTGGAACTGCTCATGCCAACATTGTCCGCGCTGGCGTGACCCTTGGATTGAGGGTGTGCGGCGCACGCGGATTGGATCAAGTCGGCAGGAAGCCTTCCACCGACAGGTAGCGTTCGCCGGTGTCATAGCAAAAGCCCAGCACCTTGGCGCCCGCGGGCAGCTCGGGCAGCTTTTGCGCAATGGCCGCCAAGGTGGCGCCTGAAGAAATGCCCACCAGCAGCCCTTCTTCACGCGCGGCGCGGCGGCCCATCTCGCGGGCCGCTTCGGCTTCGACCAAGATCACGCCATCCAGCAGGCTGGTGTCCAGGTTGGCGGGGATGAAGCCCGCGCCAATCCCCTGGATGGGGTGCGGCGCCGGGCTGCCACCCGAGATGACCGGCGAGGCCGTGGGTTCGACCGCGTAAACCTTGAGCTGGGGCCAGGCCTTTTTGAGGACACGGGCGCAGCCGGTCAAATGGCCGCCCGTGCCCACGCCGGTGATCAGCACGTCCAGGCCTTCGGGGAAGTCGGCCAGGATCTCTTGCGCCGTGGTGCGCACATGCACCTCGATGTTGGCCGGGTTATCGAACTGCTGGGGAATCCAGGCACCTTCGATGCCGGCCGCCAATTCCTGGGCACGGGCGATGGCGCCTTTCATGCCGCTGGCGCGCGGCGTCAAATCAAAGGTGGCGCCATAAGCGGACATCAATCGGCGGCGCTCGATCGACATGCTGTCGGGCATGACCAGAATCAACTTGTAGCCCTTGACGGCGGCCACCATGGCCAGGCCGATGCCAGTGTTGCCCGAGGTCGCCTCGATGATGGTGCCGCCGGGCTTGAGCGCGCCCAAGCGCTCGGCGTCTTCGACCATGGACAGCGCAATGCGGTCCTTGATGGAGCCCCCCGGGTTGCTGCGTTCGGATTTGATCCAGACTTCATGCCCCGGGCCGAACAAACGCTGCGCGCGAATGTGAGGGGTATTTCCGATCGTGTCGAGAATGGTGGCAGCTTTCATGCGAGTCTCCGGGACAATGTTTCAAGACAAGATAACAAGGAACACGATGTTCGTCTGGCGAATGGTATTTCGAATCTTGCTGGCCGGTGTGACCGGCTGGCTGTTGGCCACACCGTGTCTGGCGGCTGACGAATTTCTGCCGGCCGACCAGGCCTTCACGCTGCAGGCCAGCACCACGCCCAAGGGCCAGGTGCAGATCGAGTTCAGCCTGGCGCCCAAAACCTACCTGTACCGCGACCGCTTCCGGGTGGAATCAAAAATCCCCTCGGTGGCGCTCACCCCCATGAGCCTGCCGCCCGGCCAACGCAAGTTCGACGAGACCTTCGGCAAGGAGGTCGAGGTGTACCACGGCCTGGTGCCCCTGCAGTTCGGCGTGGCGCCCAGCACGCCAGCGGGCACTTCGGTCCTGATCGAAGTGGGCTACCAGGGTTGCGCCGATGCCGGCCTGTGCTACCCGCCCCAGACCAGGCACTTCAGCTTGACCGTGGGCCAGCTTGGCCAGGTCACGGCGGTGGACAGCGCCGACAACAACGCCTCCAAGCCCACCGGCACATCGCCATCACCCTCGGCGAACAGCGGCAGCCGCATCGAAACCGCGCTGGCCTCAGGCAACCTGCTCAGCATCATTGGCGTGTTCGCGGTGGCGGGCCTGCTCTTGTCCTTCACGCCTTGCGTGTTGCCCATGATGCCGATCCTGTCGGCGGTGATCATCGGCCAGGGCAAAGTGGGGCGCCTGCGCGGCTTCGTCCTGGCGCTGAGCTATTCGCAAGGCATGGCGCTGGTCTACACGCTGCTGGGCGTGGCCGCTGGCCTGCTGGGCGAAGGCCTGGCCGCCTCGCTGCAAAATCCCTGGGTGCTGGGCAGTTTCAGCGCGCTGATGGTGCTGCTGTCCTTGTCGATGTTCGGCGTCTATGAACTGCAGATGCCCGGCTTCATTCAAAGCCACCTCACCAAAACCTCGGGCAAGCTGCAAGGCGGCAGCCTGATGGGCGTGTTCCTGATGGGCGTGGTGTCGGCCCTGATCGTGGGGCCCTGCGTGAGCGCGCCTTTGGCAGGCGCCCTGGTGTACCTGAGCCAGACCAAAGATGTGGTGCTGGGCGGCGTGGCCTTGTACGCTCTGGCCTGCGGCATGAGCTTGCCGTTGCTGTTACTGGGCCTGTCGGCGGGCAGCTTGCTGCCAAGCGCCGGCCGCTGGATGGAAGCGGTCAAAACCTTGTTTGGCCTGATGCTGCTGGGTGTGGCCTGGTGGCTGGTCTACCCCTTGCTGCCACCGCTGGCCGCGACCTTGTCGCTGGGCGCCTTGCTGGCCCTGGCGGCCGCGTTCACTGGCGGTTTCGACACCTTGACCACGCACATCAGCCTGAAGCACCGCACCGCGCTGGCCTTGGGCCTGGTGCTGGCCTTGCTGTCGGCGGTGCAGATCATCGGTGGGCTGGCGGGCGCGCAAAGCCCGTGGGATCCGCTGCGGCCCTTCGTGGCGCGTGCCGGCACGGCCCTGTCAAGCGAAGCCGCCAATGCCTTGGCCTTCAAGCAGGTTTCCAGCCCGCAAGAGTTGGACGAAGCCGTGGCCGCAGCAAGCCAAGCCGGTCAAGCGGTGATGCTGGACTTCTACGCCGACTGGTGCGTGGCCTGCAAAGAGATGGAGCACTTCACCTTCTCAGATGCGCGCGTGCAGCAGCGGCTGAAAAACGTGGTGCTGCTGCAGGCCGACGTGACCGCCAACTCCAGCAACCACAAGGCCCTGCTCAAGCGCTTCAACTTGTTCGGACCGCCAGGCATCCTGTTCTTTGATGCGCAGGGCCAGTTGCTCAACCAGGCCCGCATCATCGGCTTTCAAAACGCTGAAGTCTTTTTGAAGAGCTTGGAAAAGGCCGGTCTTTGAACCCCGACGCACCAAGCCTGTGGCGGGCACCCGCCTGGATGCTGGCCGTGCTGCTGGCCGCCCTGGGCATGCTGGGCCCGTTCGCCATCGACACCTACCTGCCCGCCTTCGCCGGCATCGCCACCTCCCTGAACGCCACACCGCTGCAGATCCAGCAAACGCTGTCGGCCTACCTGTTCTCATTCGCGCTGATGAGCCTGTTCCATGGCGCCCTGTCCGACAGCTTTGGGCGCCGCCCGGTGGTGTTGGCGGGCGTGGCGATGTTCACGGTGGCCTCGGCGGGTTGTGCCCTGTCCACCACCATCGGCGAGCTGATTTTCTTCCGCGCGCTGCAAGGGCTGTCCACCGGCGCGGGCATCGTGGTGTCGCGCGCGGTGATCCGCGACATGTACCCGCCCGACCAAGCGCAACGCGTGATGGCCCAGGTCACGCTGTTCTTCGGCGCCGCGCCAGCGATCGCGCCCATCGTGGGTGGTCTGCTGTTCACTCACCTGGGCTGGCACGCGGTGTTCTGGTTCCTGACCGGCGTGGGCGTGGTGCTGTGGCTGGCCAACTGGTGGCTGCTGCCCGAAACCTTGCACACCTCGCAGCGCCAACCCTTCGCCGTCAAAAGCCTGATGCAGGGCTACCTGGAACTGGGGCTGAACCCGCGCTTCCTGCTGCTGGCCCTGGCCAGTGGCGTGCCCTTCAATGGCATGTTCCTGTACGTGCTGTCGGCGCCCGCTTTTCTGGGTGATCTGCTGCACCTGCAACCCACGCAATTCTTCTGGTTCTTCCTGTGCACCATTGGCGGCATCATGGGCGGTGCTTTCGTCAGCGGGCGTCTGGCTGGCCGCATCAGCCGCGAACGTCAGATCAAGCTGGGCTTCACGGTGATGCTGACGGTGTCGGTGCTCAACCTGGTCGCCAACCTGCTGTTCACGGCCCACGTGTCCTGGGCGCTGATCCCCATCAGCCTGTACGCCTTCGGCTGGGCCATGATGACCCCGGTGGTCACCTTGATGGTGCTGGACCTGTTCCCGCACCGGCGCGGCATGGCCGCTTCACTGCAGGCTTTCGTGGGCGCGGCGTCCAACGGCCTGGTCGCGGGCGTGCTCTCGCCCCTGGTCATGCACAGCACGCAATACCTGGCCGCCGCATCGCTGGCGCTGATGTTGGTGGGCCTGATCGCGTGGGTTTGGCTGCAGAGGCGATAATGCGCGGGTGAAGTCGGCCAGACCGCCGCTGGTGCAAGCATCGAAAGGTGGCACTGGAGGAAGGTCCGGACTGCACAGGGCAGCGTAGGAGGTAACACCTCTCCACCGCAAGGTGAGGATCAGAGCAACAGAGACGAGTCGGGGTTTTCTTCGGAAAGCACCGGGTGAAACGGGCAATCTCTACGCGCAGCAACACCAAATAGGCACACGTTGACCTGGCCCGGGGAGTGTGCGGGTAGGTGGCATCGAGCCGTTCTGGCGACAGGCGGCCCAGAGGAATGGCGGTCACGGCCTGGCATCGCAAGGTGACAGGCTGCACAGAATCCGGCCTATCGGCTGACTTCACACTTTTTTTGATTTTTCCGCGCCTTGAAAGTGGCTCCAGCCTCAAGTTGGCGGGCCGGGTGGTCGAAATGCTTCCTGAAATCTCAGGAAAATCCACCATGTCGTCCACGCCCTCTTCCTCCATTCGCTTGTCGATGCGCGGCCCGCGCCTGTTGATCCTGGCCGCTGGTGTCGGCCTGGCGCTCGGTGCCCAGGCCAACGATCACGACGACGACCATGCCAGTGGCGCCCATGGCGCGGCGTCCTCGAAAGACGAGCCCAAGGTCATCGCCAAGGATTCGCTAAAACAAAAGTTGGCGGCCGACAAGGCTGCGGCCAAGGCCAAAAAGCCTGACCCGAAAGCTGAAACGGCTGCCGCGTCAGGCTCGTCGGGCAAGGCCGAACCCACGTCGGTGTCCATGTCGGAATTGCGCGATCTGATCGACCAGAAAATCGCGGAAGTGCGGGCCAAACAGGCCGCCGCACCCGCCGTCAAGATCATCAACAAAGCGCCCAAGCCGCGCGCGGTTGAGGTGAACAGCCAGGCCAAACAAGCCATGGCCGCCCATGGCGCGGCCACCGTGCCGGGCTTGCCTGCCGGCCACGATCTGCACTGGGAATACACCGGCGCCACCGGCCCGCAAAGCTGGGGGCAGCTCAAGCCCGAGTTCCAGGCCTGCAACACCGGCAAGCGCCAAAGCCCCATCGACATCCGCGAGGGCATCAAGGTTCAGTTGGAGCCCATCCAGTTCGACTACCGGCCCACGCCTTTCCGCGTGATCGACAACGGCCACACGGTGCAGGTCAACCTTGACGCGGGCAACAACATCACGGTGTCGGGCCGCCGCTACGAGCTGGTGCAGTTCCACTTCCACCGGCCGAGCGAAGAACGCATCAATGGCCGTCAGTACGAAATGGTGGCGCACCTGGTGCACAAAGATGCGCAAGGCCGCCTAGCCGTGGTGGCCGTGTTGCTGGACCAGGGCAAAGAGCACCCCATGGTGCAACTGGTGTGGAACAGCCTGCCGCTGGAGAAAAGCACCGAGCAGGCCTCGCCCGTGATGCTGGACATGAACCTGATGCTGCCTGAGCAGCGCCAGTACTACACCTACATGGGCTCACTGACCACGCCGCCGTGCACCGAGGGCGTGCTGTGGATGGTGATGAAACAACCCGCCACCTTGTCGCCCTACCAAGCCTCGGTGTTCAGCCGCTTGTACGCGAACAACGCGAGGCCGGTTCAGTCGGCCTCGGGGCGCATGATCAAAGAAGGCCAGTGACTTGATTCAGTACACGCGCCCGCCCTTGAGTTGCGCGTGGGTGCGGCGGGTCAGCCCAGTGGCACGCGCCATCGCGGCCATTGAGTGCCCAGCGTGGGCATGGCAAATGGCCAGGCCCAGGGCATCGGCGGCGTCCTTGTTGGGCTCTGCCGGCAGTTGCAGCAGGCGCATCACCATGTGCTGAACCTGCTCCTTGCGCGCATGGCCGTGGCCCACCACGGCTTTTTTCATTTGCAGGGCGGTGTATTCCGAGACGGCCATCTCGCCACCGCTGACCAAGGCGGCCAGCGCCGCGCCCCGGGCTTGGCCCAGCAGCAAGGTGGACTGGGGGTTGACGTTGACGAACACGATTTCGACCGAAGACTGCTGCGGCTCGTAGCGCGCCATGACCTCGCGCACCCCCTCAAAGATCAGCTTCAAGCGCCCGGGCAGATCGCCCAAGGCGGCCTCCTTGGTCCGGATCGTGCCGCTGGCCACATAGGACAGGCGCGGTCCATCGACGTCGATCACGCCAAAACCGGTGGTCTGCAGGCCAGGGTCGATGCCCAAAATTCTCATGGGTGGATTTCCAAACTAGGGATAGTGCATTCGACACCGAGCGCCCATCATTTTGAGGCATTCAACCCTGGTTTCAACTTTGGAGCTTCGCATGAAGTACATCCTGGCGCTGTCCCTTCTGGCGGGCGTTCACATGGCGCAAGCGCAAACCACGGTGTTCAGCACCGATTTCGACAGCAGCGTGGCCGCGCCGTTGAATCCGGGCACCGCCGCGCTGACCGGCGTTCAAGGCTTCGCGGGCCTGGGTCCAGCCGGCCACACCTTTGGCGGCCAATTCCTGCGCAGCGCCACCGGCAATGTGGTCACACTCACGCTGGGCAACCTGCCCACGCACGACCAGATCAACCTGGACTTCCTTTTTGCCGCCATCGACTCGCTGGACGGCACGGGCAGCTTCCCATCGGGCGATTTCTTCAAGATCACCTTGGACGGGCAGACCATTTTCCGGGAGTCGTTCGCCAACGCCTTGCCCTCGCAAATTCAAAGCTATGTGCCGCCCACCGGCGTTGAGTTGGCCAGGCACGTGGACCTGGGTTTTGGGGGGCCCGGCAGTTATTACACCGACAGCGCCTACAACCTGGGCGCCGATCCAACGCTTCAGATCATCGCGCACACCGGCGCCGTGGCCACCTTCACCTTCCAGGTCGAAGGCGAAGGGATTCAAACACTCAACGATGAATCGTGGGCCATGGACCGACTGAGCGTCAGCGTTTCGGCCGTGCCTGAACCCGAGGTGTTCTGGCTGGCCGGTGCAGGTTTGTTGGCACTCTGGGCTGTGAAGCTCAGTTCGAGCCGCGCAAGGCCCCCGCGATCATCGGCCACAGCACCTGGTGCGAGCTGCGGAACCAATCGATGTGGCCAATGCTTTTCAGGCCGTGCTGTGCAGGCTTGACACGCAGCGCCTGCTTTTGAGCGGCCGGAAAGGTGCGCAGCAGATCGGCCACGGTGGCCGGCGTGGCAATGTCATCGTCGGCGGCGTGCAGCACCGTCATGGGCGTGCGCACCTGGGCGTGAAAATCGCGCTCCGGGTGTTGGCGGATGGCGTTGGTGGCGTAGCCGCCCGCAGCGCACCACTGACCCCATTGGCGGGCCACGCCAGCCGGCAGGTTCTCGCCCAGGCCCAAAACCGCCGACACGCCATAGCCTTTGAACAGGATGCCCAGCGGCAGCACCAAGCGCAGTCCGAAACGGGCCTTGAGCCGGAAGCCCAGCCGCATCCCGCTGAACCAGCCGGTCGACGCAGACACCCCCACCAGCCGCGCCACCTTGCCGTGGTTGGGCAGCAAGCCGATCATCTGGGCGCCCGCGCTGTGCCCCAGCAACAAGACCTGCTCACGGGCCGTGCGGTGCAGCAGCCAATCGAGCGCGGCCACCTGGTCCAGTTGACCCCAATCCTGCAACCTGGCCTGGCTGGCGCGCAAAGGGCCGTGCAGGGACAGGCCAATGCCGCGGTAGTCGAACACCAGCACGTCGTGGCCCTGCTGGGCCAGCCAGGTGGCAAAGCGCAGGTAGAAATGCTGGCGCACGCCAGTGGCCGGACACAAAAGCACGGGCAAGCCGGGTGTGCCACCACTGGCCGGCAGGAAGTGACCCTGCAGGCGCGCACCATCGGCGCAGGTGATGTCGACGCGTTCGGCCGCGCCCTCCGCCTTGCTTGAAGCGCTGGTCTGTTCAGTCATGGTTTTTCCCGGATGAAGAGGGCGAGTCGAGGTGCTGAACATGCGACAACCAGCGCGCCACGGTCTGCAACTCAGCGTCGGTGAAGCCGGTGGTGAGCCGCGCATTGATGCGGACCATGGCCTCGCGCAAGGGCTGTTGTTGGGCGAGCCCAGCAGGCCGCAACCACACGCGCTGGGTGCGGCCGTCTTGCGGACAAGGGTGGCGCGCCACCCAATCCAAAGCTTCCATGCGCTGGACCAGGCCCGAGACGGCTGAAGGTGCGAGGTCGAGGGTGTCGGCCAGTTGCCCCATGGTGGCACCATCTTCACGGGCCAGGCAGAACAGCACGCCGCCCTGGGCAGGCGTGGGCGCCGTGATGCCATCACGGGCCGCCTCGGCCTGCTGCACGCCGATCCACTGTTGCAGGCGACGCTGTGCACTGTTGAGCAGAAAGACGAGGCGGGGACGGTGGGCCATGGTGGATGATGCAAATTTATTTCGCACGCGAAGTATATCGCGCACCCGCCAAGAAAAAACCGGCACAAAGGCCGGTTTAGTCATCACATCGGTCCGCAGACCGATTCACCCGCCATCAATGGCGGAAGTGGCGCGTACGCGTGAACACCATCGCGATGCCGCGCTCGTTGGCGGCCGCGATCACTTCGTCGTCACGCATGCTGCCACCGGGGTGGATCACGCAGGTCGCGCCCGCATCCACCACCACATCCAGGCCATCGCGGAAGGGGAAGAAGGCATCTGACGCCACGGCGCTGCCTTGCAGGCTCAAGCCAGCGTGACCAGCCTTGATGCTGGCAATGCGGGCCGAGTCCAGTCGGCTCATCTGGCCAGCGCCCACGCCCATGGTCATGCCATCCTTGCAGAACACGATGGCGTTGCTCTTGACGAAGCGGGCCACGGTCCAGGCGAAGAGCATGTCCTTCATTTGCTGCTCGGTGGGCTTGACCTGGCTGACCACCTTCACATCACCGACCAGGTCGATGTTGTCGGCCGATTGCAGCAGCATGCCGCCACCCACGCGCTTGAAGTCCAGCGCATTGCTCAGCTTGCTGATGGGCACTTCCAGCAGGCGCACGTTCTGCTTGCTGGCATAGGCGGCGCGGGCTGCGGGAGTGATGGCCGGGGCAATCACCACTTCCACGAACTGCTTGTTGGCGTTGATGGCCTCGACCACGTCGGCATCGATGGGGCGGTTGAAGGCCATGATGCCGCCGAAGGCGCTGGTGGGGTCGGTCTTCAAGGCCTTTTGATAGGCTTCCAACGGCGTCGCGCCCACGGCCACGCCGCAAGGGTTGGCGTGCTTGACGATCACGCAGGCGCACTCTTCAAACGCCTTGACGCATTCCCAGGCCGCATCGGCATCGGCGATGTTGTTGAAGCTCAGCTCCTTGCCCTGGATCTGGGTCCATTGCGACAGCGTGCCTTGCACGGCTTGCGCTTCTTTGTAGAAGGCAGCGGACTGGTGCGGATTCTCGCCGTAGCGCATGCCCTGCACCTTGTTCAATTGCAGATTGAACACCTCGGGGTACTCGGCGCGCACGGGCACCGCTTCGGTCTTCAACTCGCTGCCGGCTTCAAGCGCGGTCAGGAAGTTGGTGATCATGCCGTCGTAGGCGGCGGTGTGCGCGAACACCTTCTTGGCCAGCATGAACTTGGTCGCCCGGGTCAGGCCCTCGCCCTTCAGTTCGGACAACACCTGCGTGTAGTCGACCGGATCGATGATCACGGCCACGTCCTGCCAGTTCTTGGCGGCAGCGCGCAGCATGGTGGGGCCGCCGATGTCGATGTTTTCGATGGCGTTTTCCAGCGTGCAGTCAAGCTTGGCCGTGGCTTGCGCAAACGGGTACAGGTTGACCACCAGGATGTCGATGGTGTTGATGCCGTGCTCTTTCAAGGCGGCCATGTGCTCGGGCAGGTCGCGGCGGGCCAGCAGGCCGCCATGCACACGCGGGTGCAGGGTCTTGACGCGGCCATCCAGCATCTCCGGGAAGCCCGTGACCTCGGACACTTCGGTCACCGGCAGGCCCTTTTCAGCCAGCAGCTTGGCGGTGCCGCCGGTGGACAAGAGCTTGACGCCCTGGGCGTGCAGCGCTTGCGCGAATTCAACAATGCCGGTCTTGTCAGACACGGACAACAGCGCGGTGAGGGTTTGGCTCATGGGGTGCTTAAAGTCAAAAGAGAAAATGAAAACAGGGTCACTTGATCAGCTTGTGCTCGATCAGCTTGCGGCGCAGGGTGTTGCGGTTGATGCCCAGCCATTCGGCCGCGCGCGACTGGTTGCCCTCGGCGCGTTGCATCACCACTTCGAGCATGGGCCGCTCGACCGCGTTGACGACCATGTCGTACACGGCAAACGGCTCGGCGCCCCGCAGGTCATGGAAGTAGCCTTCCAGGTTGTCTTTGATGCAGTCTTGGATGTTCTTCTTGCTCATGGTGCTTCTAGTTCGCCATGCACAGCGCCGACTGGGTCGGCAGCGTGGCGTCGTCATCGTCTTCGCTGAGCGAGGTGGCCAGGTTCGGCAAACGAACGTGGCTCAGGCTCAGCTGGTCAAAAAAATCAGTCACGGCCTGCACTTGGGCCGAACAGACGTCCAGGGTGTTCATGTGGTCACGGAAGGCTTCGCCACCGGGCAGCGCGCGCACGGCCCAGCCGATGTGCTTGCGCGCGGTGCGCACGCCAGCGAACTCGCCATACAGGCTGTAGTGGTCGTGCAGGTGCTCCAGCAGCCATTGTTTGACCTGTTCGGTCAAAGGCTGGGCACGGTGCCCACCGGTGGCCAGAAAGTGTGCGATGTCACCGAAGATCCAGGGGCGCCCTTGCGCGGCGCGGCCCACCATGATGGCGTCGGCGCCGGTGTAGCGCAGCACGTGCAGCGCCTTCTCGGGACTGACAATGTCGCCATTGGCCACCACCGGCACCTTCACCGCGGCCTTGACGGCGGCGATGGTGTCGTACTCGGCCAAACCCTTGTAACCCTGCTCGCGGGTGCGGCCGTGCACGGTCAGCATGGCGATGCCAGCGCTTTCGGCCAAGCGTGCAATGCGTTCAGCGTTCTTGTTCAGGGCCGACCAGCCGGTGCGCATCTTCAAGGTGACCGGCACGTTGTGCGGCGCGCAGGCAGCCACCACGGCTTCCACGATCTGCAATGCCAGGGTTTCGTCCTGCATCAGGGCCGAGCCCGCCCACTTGTTGCACACCTTCTTGGCCGGGCAACCCATGTTGATGTCGATGATCTGGGCGCCACGGTCGATGTTGTAGGCGGCGGCCTCGGCCATCATGGCCGCGTCGGTGCCCGCGATCTGCACGGCGATCGGCGCGGTCTCGCCCTCGTGGTTGGCGCGGCGCGAAGTCTTCAGCGTGTTCCACAGCTCTTTGCGGCTGGTCACCATTTCGCTCACGGCGTAACCCGCGCCCAGCCGCTTGCACAGCTGGCGAAACGGCCGGTCGGTCACCCCGGCCATGGGGGCCACGAACAGGCGATTCGGCAGGGAGATGGGACCGATGTGCATTGAAATGGCGTGAAACAGCGGGCCAGAAAAGACAAAGCAGCCCCGGCGATTGCGGCATTGCAAAGGCGCCAGGGCTGCTTAAAAAGGAGGCAGAGTATAGCCTCGGCCCGCCCGATCGGGCAAGCCCCTAAGGTGAGGCTCAGGCGGCTTTGACCACCTTCCGGCGCATGACGCAGCCCAGACCAAGCAGGCCCAGGCCCAGGCTCATGGCGGTGCCCGGCTCGGGCACCGCCGTGGCGGACACCGTGCCGCCATAGGAAAAGCCCTCGGCACCATAGGACTGAGCCGTCTCGGTACCCTTGATGTGCAGCTGGTATTGCCCGGCCAACAAGTTGTTGGCCGCCAAGTTGGTAGTGTACGAACTGTAGGTGTCGGTGCAGTTGACCTGCTGCCCCTGGAAGATCTGGCATTGGCCACCCTTCCAGGTCACCGGAGTGGGGTTGAGCACGCCCGTTGCCACCACGTTCGACTGCGCATCGAGCAGCGAATAGCCCAGATTCCAGCTGACCACGCCACCCATGCCAGAAAGCGAAGTCGAGCGCAGCGTCGCGCTCAAGGCGCTCTGTGTGCCCACCGTGAAGGTGTAGGTATCGTCGATGTCAACACTGCGCAGGCGGTAGTTGTCGTTGGTGACCGCTGGCAGCACTGGTGTGGCAGAAAACGAAGTTGGGCTTGGTAAAACCAAGCCCAGGTTGAAACTGGCTGGCGCGGCGTGGGCCAAACCACCCATCGCCACCATCGCCGCGCTCAGCGCACATGCCCTCACGGCACGCTTGTGCATTGCTTTTTTCAAAACTCATCTCCCTGTGACGCCATGTCGTCGATTGACAGAACGGCATTCATTAAGCGTGCCCCCTGATTAAATGCCGCCAGGACTTTCCCCGGTGTCAATGCTGATCAACGCGGGCGCCATGGCCTCATCACAAGGCCGGCGCCGTCACCTGCTCGCTTTGCTGCAAGCGCCACATCTGCGCATAACGCCCATTGGCCGCCAGCAAATGAACGTGCGTGCCACGCTCGATGATGCGACCAGCCTCCATCACCAGGATCTCGTTGGCGTGCACGATGGTGGACAAGCGGTGCGCGATGATCAGCACCGTCTTGCCCTGGGCGACGGCCGCCAGCTCGGCCTGGATGGCCCGTTCGTTGGCCGAATCGAGCGCCGAGGTCGCCTCGTCGAACACCAAAATCGGTGGGTCTTTCAACAGGGTGCGGGCAATCGCCACGCGCTGCTTTTCACCACCCGATAATTTCAAGCCGCGCTCGCCCACCACGGTGTCGTAACCCTTGGGCACATTCACGATGAAGTCATGGATGCGCGCCGAACGGGCCGCCGCCTCCACCTCTTCGCGCGTGGCCTCGGGCCGGCCATAGGCGATGTTGTAGGCCACGGTGTCGTTGAAGAGCACCGTGTCTTGGGGCACGATGCCGATGCTGCGGCGCAGGCTGTCTTGCGTCAGGCCACGCACGTCGTGGCCGTTGACGGCAATGCGTCCCTGGCCAGGCGGGATGTCATAAAAGCGGTACAGCAAGCGTGCCAGGGTCGACTTGCCCGACCCCGATGGGCCCACCACCGCCACCGTCTGCCCAGCCGGAATCTCAAAGCTCAGGTCGTGCAGGATCGGCCGGTCGGCATCGTAGGCAAAGTTAACGTGGTCGAATCGAACCGAGGGCGGGCCTTTGAGCAGCAGCGGCTTGGCATCGGGTGCATCGGCCACTTCACGCTCGCGCTCCATCAGGTTGAACATCTTGTCCAGATCGGTCAGCGACTGTTTGATCTCGCGGTAGATCACGCCCAGAAAATTCAGCGGGATGTAGAGCTGGATCATGAAAGCGTTGACCATGACCAGATCACCCACCGTCATGCGGCCTTCGACCACGCCCTCGGTGGCGCGCCACAGCATCACGATCAGGCCGGTGGCGATGATGGTTTGCTGGCCCGCATTCAGGAACGACAGGCTGCGCTGGGCCTTCACGGCCACACTGCGCAGGCGGTCCAGGCTTTCGTCATAACGGCCTGTCTCGAAGGCCTCGTTGTTGAAGTACTTCACCGTCTCGAAGTTCAGCAGCGAGTCGATGGCGCGCGTGTGCGCTTTCGAATCCAGCTCGTTCATCTCGCGCCTGAAACGCGTGCGCCAATGCGTCACGGTCACCGTGAAAGTCACATAGACCACCAACGCCACCAGGGTGATCCAGGCAAAGGCCACGTCGAACTTGGTGGCCAGCAAGGTGAGCACCAGCACCACTTCGATCAGCGTGGGGATGATGCTGTACAGCGAGTACGAGATCAGCGAATGCACGGCGCGGGTGCCGCGTTCGATGTCGCGGGTCATGCCGCCGGTCTGGCGCTCCAGGTGAAAGCGCAGGCTCAGCGCGTGCAGGTGAGCGAACACCTGCAGCGAGATGCGCCGCGCCGCGCCCTCGGTGGCCTTGGCGAACACCAGTTCGCGCAACTCGGTGAACAGCGAGGTGGACAGGCGCAGCAGACCATAAGCCAACAGCAAACCCAGGGGCACCACCATCAAGGCCTGTGCGCTGGTGGCGCTGGGCGCCAGGCGGTCGACCAAAGTTTTGAGCAGCAAGGGCACGCCCACGTTGGCCAGCTTGGCGCCAATCATGAAGGCCAACGCCAGCACCACGCGGACCTTGTAGTCCCACAAATACGGCCACAGGCGCGACAGCGTGGCCCAGTCGGAACGCTTTATTTCTGTGGCGGATGGCGGATTTTCAGGGGCCGTGGCGGTCGGGGTGCGTCGCATTCTGGAACAATGGTTTCTACTGATTTGCTGTGACCTCGATTGTCGACCGGATTCCCCATGACCGCTGCCACCTTCCGCAATACCCTGCTGACCCCGCCCTACCTGGCCCCCGACATGGAGCTCGTCATGCGGGTGCCGCCCATGCCGCGCGACTCGAACGGCAACGGCGACATCTTCGGCGGCTGGATCATGTCGCAGGTCGATTTGGCCGGCTCGGTGCTGCCGGCCCGCATCGCCAGGGGCCGCATCGCCACGGTGGCGGTCAAGGAGTTCGTGTTCCGCTCGGCCGTGTCGGTGGGCGATTTGCTGTCCTTCTACTGCCGCGTGGAGGCCATCGGCAACACGTCGATCACCGTGCACGTGGAGGTGTGGGCCGAGCGCCGTCCCTCCGATCCGCACCTGGTCAAGGTGACCGAGGCGCGGGTGACCTATGTGGCCACGGACAGCGAGGGGCGGCCACGGCCGATCCCTAAGGATTGAGTCCGGCAAAACCATGCCCCAAGGGCGTGAATGGGATGGGTCTACACTGAATCGTCACCATTGCAGGAGTCATGCATGACCCGTCAACGTATTCAACGCTCCCATGCGCCCCGCATTCAAGCGGCCCCCTTGCCCGATCGCCGCGTAGTGCGAACGGTGGGCTGGCTGGTGGGCGCGGCCCTGCTGGTCGGCAGCCTGACCATCGGCCTGCGCGCGCAAGCGGCCACCTCCAACGCCGTGCAATGCACGCCCGCCACCTGCGGTCAAGTCACCTCGGTCACCGCCCGGCAAGTCAAAGGCCAAGGCTCGGGCGTCGGCGTGGTGGGGGGCGCCGTGCTGGGCGGCCTGGTCGGCAATCAATTGGGCAAGGGCACCGGCAACACCCTCCTGACCGTGGGCGGTGCCGTGGCCGGTGGCTTTGCCGGCAATGAGGTCGAGAAGAACGTCAAAAAGCACACGGTCTTCAAGACCTCGGTGCGCATGGGCGATGGCACGGTTCATGAATACACCTTGAACACGCAATACGCGGTGGGCACCAAGGTGTCCGTCGTCAATGGCCGCGTGAGGGCCCGCGGCTGAACCATTTTTGAGCAGCACCGGGTCATGAGCGACCAGAAGATCGACGTCTATCCCTACCCCGCCGGGGGCTGGGGAGCTTTGCGCAGCGTGGCGCACCATTTGAAAGAGCATGGCATCGCCGCCAAGGGCGCGCGCACCTTGCTGCATGCCAAGCAACCCGATGGCTTTGACCACCCTGGCTGCGCCTGGCCCGACCGCAACCACTGCTCATCGTTCGAGTTTTGGGAGAACACGCCCGAGTAGCTGGCCCAGTACACCGTGCGCGAGTTGGCGGCGCGATCCGACTGCTTTTTAGAAGGCCTGGGACGCCTGACGCACCCCATCCGCGCATCGGGGGCGACCTGGCCATGATCAAGGGCCTGCTCAAGCACTTGCTGGCCTGGGACGACGAGGCCCGCGCGCTGGCCACCATGCGCTCGCACGACCAAGACAACACCACGCTGCATGGCCTGGACGACCGCTACCGGAGCGTGTGGGGGCAGCGCCGCGTGGTCTTCATCCACGCGGACGACATCAAGGCCCTGGGCTTCAAGGCGGGCGATTATGGTGACCTTCACACCCTCAGCGACGACGGCATGGACCGCAGCGCACCGCAGTTCAAGCTGGTGGCCTACGACATCCCGCGCGTCTGCCTGGCCGCCTGCTACCCCGAGACCAACCCGCTGGTGCCTTTGCACAGTGTGGCAGAAGGCTCGGGCACTCCCACGTCCAAGTACCTCCCCGTGCGGCTCACTGCCAGCCAGGCACCGCTGGACGAACCCGCCGACCACCGCGGCCTGCCCGAAAGCACGGCCCCTGAAGGCACGCGTGCATGAGCGAGCCGGCCTGGTCGGCGCGGCCGGTGCTGCGATCAAGCCCTGACGGTGCCGCCACGCCTGGTGAAGAAGCCTTGGCGATCGATGCCGCGCACGCGGGCCAGCTGCGTCTGTGGGCCTGGTGCCGCGACGGCCGTTTCAGCACCTTCGCCTGATGCCCACCCGCCCCTCGCAAACATGCGACCATAGACGCATGAACGCCGTCACGCCCACCCCCCTCGCGGACCTGCCCGCCCAACTGCAAGCCCAAGGCTGGGCCTTGCTGAGCCCCACCGACCTGCTGCCCGCACTGCACCTGCGTGAAGCCGACCTGGAACCCTTGGGCAACACCTGGCACCAGTTGCCCGCCGACCCGCATTTGCGCGATGGCGGTCACTACCGTTTTCGCCGCCACAGCTGCTATGTGCTGGACAACGTCCAAGGCCCGCTGATCCAGGCGCCGCACCGTGCGCACTGGCAGCCGGTCACCTACAACGCGCTGCACGGCGGCTTTGAGCGTTGGTTCGACCCCATCGAAGCCCAGGTCAGCCAGCACCCGGCCTGGCGCCATCTGTTGACTTTACTGGGCCAGCAATTCAACGCCGCCAAGCCCGTCTCCCAATGGTTCATTGAGGCGCACCAGTTCCGCGTGGACACCGCCGGCGGCATCGGCCGCCCGACCCCCGAAGGCGCCCACCGCGATGGGGTGGACTTCGTGGCGGTCGTGATGGTCGGGCGGCACCAGGTCAAGGGCGGCGAAACCCGTGTCTTCGAAGCCGATGGCCCGCATGGCGTGCGCTTCACCCTGAACGAGCCCTGGAGTGTGCTGCTGCTGGACGACGCCAGAGTGATCCACGAATCCACGCCCATCCAGCCCTTGGGCGAACATGGTTGGCGCGACACCTTGGTGTTGACCTACCGCGCCGACGGCTTCCAAGGGCCCGGCGCATACACTTGAGGCCCATGGTCTTCACACGCCTGCACCGCCGCTGGACTGCCTGGATCGCCCTCTGCGCGATCCTGCTGGGTGCGCTCGCGCCCACGGTGTCGCATGGCTGGCGGGCGTGGTCGCATTCGCCCATCACCTGGGTCGAGGTGTGCTCCAGCACCGGCAACAAACTGATTGCCATGACGGTGGGCCGGGGTGCCAACAAAGGGGCCAAGGCCTTTGTCAAGCAAGCCGATGGCGGGCGCAGCCTGCCCAGTGGCGAGCATGCCGGCGAGCATTGCCCCTACTGTCTGGTGCAGGCGCACGAGGCCGCCATGTTGCCAGCCGCGCCGCCGGTGATGGCCTTGAGCACACCGGTCACCGACGCCCTGCCCTTCCTGTTTTTGCACGCCCCACGCAGCTTGTTCGCGTGGGCACCACCGCAAGCGCGCGCGCCGCCCACTTCAGTCTGATCCGCCCTTGAGCACCGCCCGGCCTTGGCCCGGGCGACCCCGATCTGATCTGGAGTTTCACAACATGTTTTCATCCAACGTGCGTCTGCACGCTTTGGCGCTGGCCTGCGCCGCCAGCTGCGCATCACTCGCCCACGCCCAAGGCGTGGCCACCGACACCGAGCTGGCCCCCGTGGTCGTCACGGGCAAAAGTGGTGGCGCCCGAGGCGGCCTGCAAAACTTGGCACCGGGCCTGCCAGGCTCGACCGCCAGCAAGACGGCCGAACAACTGCGCGACCAGAACCTCTTCAACCCCGAAGACGCGCTGCAATACGCCCCCAACACCACCGTGCGCAAACGCTACATCGGCGACCGCAACGCCCTGATCGCCGGGCGCAGCTTTGGCACCCTGCAACCTTCGCGCGCGCTGGTCTACCTGGACGGCTATTTGATCTCGAACTTCCTGGGCCGCTTTGACGCGCCGCGCTGGAACATGATTTCGCCCGAGGCGATCGAGCGCGTGGACATGCTGTACGGGCCCTATTCGGCGCTGTTCCCAGGCAACTCGATCGGCACCACCGTGGCTGTGAGCCAGCGCGTGCCGAAGGGCTTCGAGGCCTCGGGGCGCGTGATCGCGGCACGCCAAAGCTTTGACCAGTATGGGCACCAGGACCACTACGCTGCCCAGCAGATGTCATGGCACCTTGGGCAAAAGCTGGACACCGGCCTGTGGTTCACGGGCGATGTGAACCACCAGGATTCGACCTCGCAGCCGATGCAGTATGGGGCGGTGTCGGCGGACACCTCGACCAACGCATTTCCAAGCTACGCCAGCCAGTCCGCCACGCCAACGCCGGTCACCGGGGTGGTCTACGACACCGATGCCAAAGGCTTGAGGCGCGCCATCTTTGGCGCCAATGCCGGCGCCATTGACCACACCGTGCAAGACACGGTGAACCTGCGGGCTGGCTACCGCTTTACGCCCACCGTGGAAGCCAGCGCCATGGCCTCGTGGTGGGGCAACACCACGAAGATGAGCAATGTCACCTTCCTGCGTGATTCAGCGGGCAACCCGGTGTGGCAAGGGGCCCGTGTCCAGGCGCAGAAAACCGTGAACGGCGTGACGACCTCGTCCCGCCCTTACTACCTCGTCAGCCATGAAGGCCATCTTTTCGAGCTGCCGCCCACCTCATTCGCCCCCTCAACCCGCGACGAATCCCACCAGCAACTCGGCGCCACCTTGAAGTCGCGCAACGCCAGCGGCTGGAACGGCTCGGTGGTGGTCTCCGACTACCGCATTCTGAACGATGAAAGCCGCCAGGCCAGCAGCCCTGACCCGGTGGCTTTTGGCAGCGGCAGCTCGGGCACCCTGACCCGCCGTGATGGCACCGGCTGGAACACCTTTGAGGTGCAAGGCACCTGGACGCCCAGCCCCGGCGA
The DNA here is from genome assembly GCF_014378415.1 of Aquabacterium sp. GTDB lineage: Bacteria > Pseudomonadota > Gammaproteobacteria > Burkholderiales > Burkholderiaceae_C > Aquabacterium. Next base: position 927 of record NZ_JACMNS010000008.1, on the reverse strand, counting down.
CTGGACCAATGGCCGCCACGCCCTGGCTTTTGGCCTGCACCGCAATGCCTACAAGCTGGACAACACGGTGGCAGCCACCACCAACTGGCGACAGGGCGAAGGCACCTTGAGCCAGTACTACCGAGGCAAGACCGAAGTGGTCGCCTTGTATGCCCAAGATGCCTGGCGCCTGCAAGACGACCTGAAGCTGACCCTGGGCTGGCGCGAAGAGCAGTTCCGCGCTTTTGATGGAAGCCAGTTCGCCCTCAACCAAACCGAGATCTACCCCCAGCGCACCTTGCGCGGCCACTCGCCCAAGGCTGCCTTGGCCTGGAGCGTGCGAGACGACCTGATCCTCAAGCTCAGCGCCGGACGCGGCGTGCGCTTTCCCAATGTCGAAGAGCTTTACAACGGCACGGTCACGTCCACCACCCGCACTTTTTCAGACCCGGACCTCAAGCCCGAAACCTCTGACGCGGTCGAGTTGAGCGCCGAGAAATCCTGGGAAGCCCAACGCTTGCGCGTGTCGCTGTTCCACGATGACGTGAAGGATGCGATCCTGCGCCAGTCAACCACCGACGCCACGGTGTGCAAGACCGTGTCCACCTCCACCACCACGCTCAACAGCTACACCTGCGTGCAAAACGTGGACCGCGTCAAAACCACCGGCGTCGAATTCGCCTGGCAGGCCCAGGAGCTGTTGATCAGCGGCGTGTCGCTGGACGCCAGCTTGGCGTTCACCAATTCGAGGATCAAAGCCAACGCCCAGGACCCGACCTCTGTCGGCAAATGGTGGTTGCGCGTGCCGCGAGAACGCGCCACCGTGCAGGCCGGCTACCAGCTCAACGCCGATTGGCGCTTCAGCGCTGGCTACCGCCACGAAGGCCGCGCCTACAACGATGTCTACAACGCCGACATCAACCCCAATGTCTACGGTGGCGTCTCCAG
>NZ_JACMNS010000068.1 GCF_014378415.1 Aquabacterium sp. | reverse complement strand
GTGGCTTTTGACGGCGCTGCAACTCGCAGAACACGCCGGATTGGTCCAACTGGTCGAAGCCATGGCTGGCGGCGTCGGCATACAGCGCGGCCAGTCGCTGCGTGATGGGCGCGTCAAAGCCCATGCCCGTGGCGGTGTGAAGCGCGTTGTTCAAGTCCTTGAGCTGGATGGCCAGCGAGCCGCGCTTGGTGAAATCTCCATCGACCATGCGCTGGCCGTGCACTTCCAGGATCCGGCTTTCGGCAAAACCGCCCCGCAGTGCTTCTCGCACGCGGGCAGGATCGGCGCCGCCGCGTTCAGCCAGCAGCAAGGCCTCGGCCACCGCGCCCAAGGTGATGCCCACGATCATCTGGTTGGCGAGCTTGGCCAGTTGTCCGCTGCCCGCCGGGCCCACGTGAACGGGGCGGCCCAGTGCCGCGAATACCGGGCGGGCGCGCTCAAAGTCTTCGGCCAAGCCGCCGGCCATGATGGCCAAGGTGCCCGCCTGGGCGCCCACCGTGCCACCCGAGACCGGGGCGTCCAGGCTGGCCGCGCCCACCAAAGCCAAGCACCGAGCATGCTCTCGGGCCTGCTCCGGCAGGATCGAGCTCATGTCGATCACCAATGCGCCAGGTTTCAGCCCTGCCACGGCGCTGTCCGCCGCCAGCCCAAACAAGACCTCTTCCACCACCTTGCCATGCTCCAGCATGGTGATCACGATGTCTGCCTGCGCGACGGCTTGCGCTGGTGATTCGGCCACCAGTGCCCCTGCGGATTCAAGGGCTTGTGCCTTGGCCCGCGTGCGGTTCCAGGCGGTGACCGAAAATCCGGCGGCGAGCAGGCGGCGCGCCATCGGCGCTCCCATCAGGCCGCAACCTAAAACAGTGAGCTGGGTCATGACGGGTACCAAGAGGGGGGAATTGAGGTCAATGCACCGTGGTAAAGCGCACACAAGCACTGTAAAGGTGGCTCACATCCCATGTTTGAAGGGCAGTCAGCCGCGTTAATTTAAGCCAAGATTTGGCCTTGAAGGCCTTCGGCCTGATGCATGCTTGAATGCACCGGGTTGTTCCAAGTACTCATGACCACATCAAACAACGTTATGGCCGATTCAAACGCTGTGGAGACATTGTCCGGAGGCGTGTTGTCAGACGCCCTGGTGCACGCCCTTGACCATTTGGGCGTGGCCTTGCTGGTGAAGGACGTGGCAAGCGGACGTTACGACTGGGCCAACGAAGCCGCCTCCAGTTTGCTGGCGGGTCCGCGTACCACGGTGGTGGGCGCTCAGGACTCGGATCTTTTCGATGCCGTGCAGGCCGTGGCTTTGCGCGCCGCTGATCAACAGGCGCTGTCTTTGAGCCAAGGCTTCCTGACCGAGCACCGCCTTGAGCGCTCTGGTGAGCGGCGTGACTTCACCGTGTGGCGGCAAGCGCCCGCGCAAGAAGGTCAAGCTGCCCCTGGGCGCAAGCTGCTGTCCGTCTGGAAGGACGTGACCGAACAAAAGCGCCGTGAAACCCAACTGCATTCCGCACTGGAGCAGTTGGAAGCCCAGCAAAAAGCCAACGACAACCTGCGTCGCGACATGCAGGACAACCAGGTGCGCGACAGCGCCTCCGGCCTGTACCACCGCGCCCACTTTGAAGAACAACTGCGCCGCGAGGCTGACCTGTCCAGCCGCGAGCAACGCGAGTTCGCGCTGGTCTCGGTGTCGATCGATGGGCTGGAAGAAATCCTGCGCCTGCACGGCCCCGAAGGTGGAGAACGCGTCGTCGAAGCCTTGGGCCGTTTGCTGCGCGCCAACACCCGCGCCATGGACTCGCCTTGCCGCTTGGGGGGCGATCGTTTCGTGGTGCTGTTGTCGGGCGTGGGCCTGGCCACGGCCCATTCCAGAATGGAGCAACTGCGCCGTCAATGTGCGGGCCACATCGTGCCTCACAACGGGCAGCAGATTCCGTTTTCGGTGAGCATGGGGGTGGCGAGTTTTCCGCACACCGCGGGCTCGGTCGAAGAGATGATGCGCAGCGCCGATCGCGCCATGGCCAGTGCCCGTGACACCGGTGGGAACCGTGTGGCCTTGGCCAGCATCCAGTTCGTTCACACATGAGCGTCCACACATAAGGTGTTCGTTGCGCACTGGTTGCCGCGTTCCTGAACCCAGGGGATTCAGGTGGGCGAGGTCAGCGAGGCTTCGGGTTCATCTGACGCGAGATGATCACGCCCGCTTCGCAATATTCCAAGCCCTGGCTCTAAGAGCATCGGTTCAAGGAATTAAAAGCTTCCACGAACGCAACGAACGATTTCATTCTACTTGTGCTGTGCCTTGGCGGGTGTGTAAATACCCCGTTGCGAAGGGGTTTAAATCAAGTGACCGTCTTGGCCCAGAACCTGGTCGATGCGGGCAATCAGCCGGTCAACATGTTCAGGCGATGGCATGTCGGTTAGGTCAGCCGATGGCGAAGCAGGCGCGGCCAAGGCGGGACGCTCGGTCAGCTCGTAAGCCAGGTTCAGCGCAGACAACACGGCGATGCGCTCGCGGGCCTTGAGCTTGCCACTGTCGCGGATGGCGCACATCTCGCGGTCCACGTGCGAGACGGCTTCCTTCAGGCGCACTTCACCGCCTTCGGGGCAGCCCAGCAAATAGCTTTGGCCCATGATCGAGACTTCGATTTGTTTCATGCGTCGGGCGTGTGGGTCGGGATGGCGTCGGTGGATGAGGCTGGCAGCTTGTCGATCAGGGCATCGATGCGGGCACGGGCCGCGGCCAGTCGAGCCTTGAGTGAATCACGCTCGTGGGTGGTCACGTCCAGTTGCTGCTGCAACAGGTCGTGGGTGCGCTGAAGCTCTTCGTGACGCAGCAGCAATCGCTCAACGCGCTCGGTGAGATCATCGATTCTGGACATGGCGGCCATTGTAGGCTGGCTTACCGGCTCCCTTACAATGACGATGTTGGTGCTCGCGCCAGGGTTCTCCCTGGTGCAGTTAAACGGGAAGCAGGACGGTTCAGGCATTCACACATGCCGCACCCCACCTGCGCTGCCCCCGCAACGGTCGGCGGTCGAAGTGTTGGTGGTTCATGCCCCCAACGCTTCCACCCATGTTCTATTGCCACTGGATGCTCAAGCATCTGGGAAGGCTGCATGGGTTGCACCGCCTAGCCCGGATACCGGCCAATCAGAGGCTGCGCTGGTCTTTTCTGATCACGCGGCTTATTTCGCAGTACCTTGCGGGGACGCAGGGGCCTGGGCTCATTGTTTTCATTTCATCATGATTATTTTTATGGCGCGCCTTGTGGGCGCTCGCTTCTCCCTGACCGTGGGTGCTGCACTGCTGTGCGCGCATGGTTCCATTTGGGCCCAGTCCGCCAAGGACGCGCTTGAACCGCTGGTGGTCACGGCAACTCGCACGCCGACGGCCATCTCTCAGGTGGTGGCCGATGTGACCGTGATCACCCGCGAAGACATCGAACGTCAGGCTTCGGGCACGATGGTGGATCTGCTGAGCCACGTCGCCGGATTCCAGGTGGCGCGCAATGGCGGGCCGGGTGCCGATGGCAACGTTTACCTGCGCGGCGGTGAGACGCGGCACATCGCGGTATTGATCGATGGTGTTCGGGTTGACACGCAAAACGGCAGTGGCGGTGCGTCCTGGCAGATGCTGAACCTGTCGCAGATCGACCGTGTCGAGATCGTGCGTGGGCCGGTCAGCGCTTTGTATGGTTCGGATGCGATTTCGGGCGTGGTCCAGATTTTCACGAAGAAGGGTAAAGGCCCTGCGAGCTTTGACCTGGGTGTGTCGGCTGGCGAGTTGGGCTTTGTGAAGACCGATGCTGGCTTAAGTGGTTCTGCGGGCATGTTCGACTATGCGGTGTCGGCGGCCAAGGAGCGCAGCGACGGCTTCAGTGCGAAGACCAATTTCAAGCCGGGCACTCGGGCTGCTGACCGCGATGGCTACACCACGGAGGGCGGGAGTGCGCGCCTGGGGTTCACTCCTGTTAAAGAGCATCGGATTGAGGCCACGGCAACGCAGCAGCACCTCAATAGCCGGTACGACGCCTCCATCAGTTCTACCAAAGATGACTACAGCGTTCGTGATCTGCGAGATCTGAAATTGCAATGGAACGCGCAATGGTTGGACAACTGGTTGAGTCAGGTGGTGGCGGGGCAGTCGGTCGATCGGTATGCGACACCATTGACCGGCTACCTCACGCAAACCCATGTGGACACGGCGTCTTGGATCAACGAGGTCAAATGGGGCGCGCATTCGGTGAGCACTGTGTTGGAGCGCCGGGAAGACAATTTGAAGAACAGCGATGTGGTGCTGTCCGGCACTTCTGGCGAAGGCCATCGCAGTGACGATGGCCTGGGACTGGGCTACGCGTGGCGTGCTCATGGCACTGCCATTCAACTCAATGCCCGCCATGATTGGGACAGCGAGTTTGGAACACACAGCACGGGCTCCGCGGCGGTGGGCCAGGACTTTGCAGACCACTGGAACGTTCATGCATCGTGGGGCACGGGCTATCGGGCGCCGACCTTGTACCAACGCTTCAGCAAGTACGGCAACCTGACGCTTCAACCGGAATCCTCCCGCAATGCCGAGCTTGGAGTGCGGTATCAAAAGGACGGGGCCCAATGGGGTTTGACGGTCTACAACAACTGGGTGACTGACCTGATCACTGGGCCTCCTGATAGTGCGAAAACCTGCGTGCAAGATCGGGCTTATTGCTACAAAAACACAGCGTTGGCCCACCTGCAAGGGGTCAGCTTGAATGGGGCCGTGCCGCTGGGGCCGGTACGCTTGTCCGGGGACATCGATTTTGACTCGTCCAAGAACGCGCTCAACGACACGGATCTTCCGCGCCGCGCACGTCGTCATGCTTCACTGCGGCTTGACACCGATTTGAAGCAATGGACCCTGGGCGCGCAGTTGCTGGCGGTGGGCAAGCGCTTTGACAAGCCGAATAATGCCATCGCGCTGGGCGGCTACACCGTGGTGAATGTGGACGCCTTGTACCGCATCAATGCCCAATGGCGCTTGCTCGCACGCATCGACAACGTGGCTGATAGAAAGTACGAGAACGCGCAAACCTATTCAAGCACACCGCGCACCGCCATCATCGGCGTTCGCTGGACACCGAGCTTGTGATGCTTGGCGAACACCACCTCATCGTTGGCGGCCAACGCAGCGGCAAGTCGCGCCAGGCCGAAAGGCTGGCACAAGCTTGGCTGCGGCAGTCTGAGTCGCACAGCGTGACGGTGGTGGCCACGGCGCTGGCCTTTGACG
>NZ_JACMNS010000007.1 GCF_014378415.1 Aquabacterium sp. | reverse complement strand
TAGCTGGAGCCATCCACCAACAGGAGCGTTGGCAGGGCATCGGAAGGTGAGGCCAGATCGTTCATGGCCCGCATTGTGAGGCCTGCTGGCGCAGGCCTCTTGGGGTCAGAACTCGCCTTGGAAACCGCCCGACAGCATATGACGATTGCGGTTGCCAGCACCGCTCACCGGGATGAAGTCATAGCCCGTCACCATGCGCAGATGGCGATTGAAGGGGAACGACAGGCCGAGTCCAATGTACGGCGAGGTCGTGTAGTCGCTGTCGTGGCTGAGGACACCCACAGCACTCGTGGTGTCAGTCTTGCTCTGGACACGGGCCACACCCAGGCGAATGTTGCTAGTCGCCACCTCGAACATCTCAATGTTCCAATTGATACCCAAAGAAATGGCCTTGGCGCTGATATCAGTGCTTCTCTTGTCGAGAAGCGGCTCGGAAGTCGTTCTTCCGAAATAAAAATAATTGACTTCAGCGGCAACATTGGGAGTCACATTCCAGCCGCCAAACATCTTCGCACCGGCAGCAACGCGCTCACATCGAGGGAAATAGTCAGGACAACGTTGCCCCGTGGGCGACAAACCAACCGTGGCGCCAGCGTAGGCACTGAAAGGAGCCGCTTGGGCCACGGAACCCGCCAACACGCTTGAGGCAACGGCCGCAGCCAAGGACAGCCGCTTGAACGACAATGATTTGTGCAGTGCTGGGGTACGCATGATGATCAACCGGCTCCTTTTGGGGGAAATTAGCGAGCCCCGCCAACCTTGGCAGGGCCTGATTTCAGAACTGTGAGCAGTCTGCCACAGCGACTCCTACAATCACACGTTCCGCGCACCCCGAACGTTGAGGGTTTTCTCCTACGTCCGAGGGCTTTCCCCGAGCGGGTGCCCTTGCAACCCGCCGCCTTTGCTGCCCGACCTGTCTCATGGCTGTTTTCACTGAAGTGTCCCCGCTTGAAGCCTCCGGCCTGATCTCGGTCTTGGGTCTGGGCGCCGTGCAATCGTTGCAAGGTGCCACCTCGGGCATCGAGAACACCAACTACTTCGTCAGCACCGACCAGGGCGACTACGTGCTCACCTTGTTCGAGCGCTTGACCTTCGAGCAACTGCCCTTCTACCTGGCCTTGATGCGCCACCTGGCCGAGCGCGGCATCCCGGTGCCGGCACCGCAGGCCGATGAACACGGCGTGATCCTGCACACGCTCAAGGGCAAGCCCGCCGCCGTGGTCACGCGCCTGAAAGGCCGCAACCAGTTGGCCCCTCAGGCGGCCGATTGCGCGCAAGTGGGCGCCATGCTCGCCCGCATGCACCTGGCGGCTCAGGACTACCCGCCACACCAACCCAATCTGCGCGGCCTGGCCTGGTGGAACGAGACCATTCCTGTGGTGGCGCCGTACCTGGACCCAACGCAGCGCGAATTGATCGAGTCGGAGTTGGCCTACCAACAAGCGTTGGCCGCATCGCCGGCCTACCAAGGCTTGCCCCAAGGCGCCATCCACGCCGACCTGTTCCGCGACAATGTGATGTTCGATGGCCCTGCGCTGTCCGGCTTTTTCGACTTCTACTTTGCCGGCTGCGACACCTTCGGCTTCGACATCGCGGTGTGCCTGAACGACTGGTGCATCGACCTGGCCACCGGCCAACTCGACCCGGCCCGCGCGCATGCCTTCGTGGCCGCCTACGACGAACAACGTCGGCTCAGCGACGATGAGCTGGCCCTGCTGCCAGCCTTGCTGCGTGCCGCCGCCCTGCGATTCTGGACTTCCCGCCTGTGGGATTTCCACCTGCCCCGAGATGCCGCCATGCTGCAAGCGCACGACCCCACCCACTTCGAGCGGGTGCTGACTCAGCGCCGGCAAACCCCCTGGCAATACCAGCGCCCCGCCGCATGAAGCTGCGCATCATGCCTGCCCGCATGGGCCTGACCTGGATGGGCCACGGCCTGCGCGCCTGCGTTCGCCAGCCATTGGGCTTCGTGGGCTTGTGGGGGCTGATCGTGTGCGCGGCCATCATCACCTGCGAAATCCTGGCGCAGATCGGGCTGCCGGCGCTCGGCCCCTTGCTGATCGTGGCCTTGATGCCCATGGTGTGGATGGGCTTCATGCTGGCCAGCCGGCGGGTACTGACCGACCAACGCGTCACGCCCGGCGTCTTTCTGGAACCCTGGCGCGGGCAGCCTCCTGAGATGAAATGGATGTGGGCCAAATTGGGCGGGGCCTATTTGCTGGCCACCCTGCTGGTGATGGTGCTGGCGAATGCCTTCGGGCCGGGCTCGGACACCCTGGCCAAAGCCATGAAAACCGCCAAGGAAACCTCCGACCTGATCGGCAACCCCGACGTGCAGTCAGCGATGCTGTGGCAGTTCATGCTGACCATCCCGGTGTCGCTGATCTTCTGGCACACCCCAGCCCTGATCTATTGGGCCAAGCTGTCTTTCGGCAAGGCCTTGTTTTTCAGCGCCATCGCCTCCTGGCGCAACCTGGGCGCCTTCATGGTGTTTGGCCTGGGGTGGATGGGCCTGGCCGTGGCCTTGGTCCTGGTCAACGGTGTGTTGGCCGCGATGCTGAACGAACCCATGCTGGTCAATGTGCTGCTCACCATGGGCGCCATGTGGATGGCGTCGGCCTTCTATGCCTCACTGTACTTCTCGGTGGTCGATTGCTTCGAGCCCGATGAGGCGTTTGGCTCCGCCCCGACAGCGGCGGCTTGAGCGACCTCAGCTCGTCAGGCGCTCGACACCCTCCAACGGGCAGGCATAAACCGCGTTGCGCAAGGCCGCGATGGCCTCGTAGCGCGTGAAGCTGCGCCGCCACACCAGCACCACGCGGCGCGTGGGCACCGGCGCACCAAAGGGGATGAAGGCCAGGTGCGGATGGGGCTCGTCGGGCACTGACAGCCTGGGTACCACGGTCACGCCCATGCCGGCTGCCACCATGTGCTTGATGGTTTCCAGGGACGAGCCTTCAAAGCTCTTGCGGATGCCTTCGGCGTCGCTGGAAAAGCGTGCGAACTCGGGGCAGACATCCAGCACATGGTCACGGAAGCAATGGCCGGTGCCCAACAAGAGCATGGTCTCGCGCTTGAGCTCTTCGGCGCTGATCTGTTGGCGCTTCGCCAAGGCATGGGTCTTGGGCGCGGCCACCAAAAACGGCTCGTCGTACAAGGGGGCCACGGCCAGGCCGGCATCCGGGAAGGGCTCGGCCAGGATGGCGCAATCGAGCTCGCCGGCGCGCAGCATTTCCAGCAGCTTGACGGTGAAGTTCTCTTGCAGCATCAAGGGCATCTGCGGCACGCGGTTGATGGTGTTGCGCACCAGGTCGGGCAGCAGGTAGGGCCCGATGGTGTAGATCACACCCAGGCGCAGCGGGCCACTCAGGGGATCTTTGCCACGCTTGGCGATTTCCTTGATGGACTGGGCTTGCTCCAGCACCGATTGGGCCTGGCGAACGATCTCTTCGCCCAGCGGCGTAACGCTGATTTCGGCACTGCCGCGCTCGAACAGCTTCACGTCCAGCTCGTCTTCCAGCTTTTTGACGGCGACGGACAAGGTGGGCTGCGACACGAAGCAGGCTTCAGCAGCCCGGCCAAAGTGGCGCTCGCGGGCCACGGCGACGATGTAGCGGAGTTCAGTGAGGGTCATGATGGGGATGATTGTGGGGCATTTGCAGATCAGGCCTTGAGGTACTCGGCTTTGTGGCCCAGCCAGCGCTGCACGTGCCGTTGGGCGATGTGGGGATGATCGCGCAGCAGGGATTGGGCGGCTTCTCGGGCTTGCTCGATCAAAGGTTGGTCCTCGCCCAGGTCGGCGAAACGCAACAAGGCAGCGCCCGATTGGCGCGCGCCCATGAACTCACCGGGGCCACGGATGTCCAGATCGCGGCGCGCGATTTCGAAGCCGTCGGTGGTCTCTGCCATGGCCTTCAAGCGCGCCTTGCCAGAATCGGACAGGGGCGATGAATACAGCAGCACGCACACGCTGGCCACCGCGCCTCGCCCGACCCGACCGCGCAGTTGGTGCAATTGGCTCAAGCCGAAACGCTCGGCATGTTCGATGACCATCAGGCTGGCGTTGGGCACATCCACGCCCACCTCGATCACGGTGGTGGCCACCAGCACCGACAGCTCACCCCTTGAAAAACGCGCCATCACCTCGGCCTTCTCGGCCGTGGGCAGGCGCCCGTGCAAGAGGCCCACCGCGCGGCCAGCCAGCGCAGCGGACAGCTCCTCGTGCGTCTGGGTGACGTTGCTCAGGTCCAGCGGCGGGCGGCGGTTGCTGTTGCGGCCTGCCGCCTCGTCAGCGGCCTGGTCCGACTCTTCGGTCTCGTCAATGAGCGGGCAGACCCAGTAGACCTGGCTGCCCTTGGCGGCCTCGTCGCGGAGGCGTTCGATGACCTCGTCCCGGCGTGAATCGGCAAACACCTTGGTGACGATGGGTGTGCGGCCAGGGGGCAACTCGTCGATGGTGCTGACCTCCAGGTCAGCCAGGTAGGTCATGGCCAGGGTGCGCGGGATGGGCGTGGCACTCATCATCAGGAGGTGTGGCTCCATGTCGGTGCCCTTCAGCTTGCCGCGCAGTTGCAGGCGCTGGGCCACGCCGAAGCGGTGCTGTTCGTCGATCAAGGCCAGGCCCAATCGCGCGAACTCGACCTGGTCCTGGATGACGGCGTGCGTGCCCACCACCAATTGCGCTTCGCCCGAGGCCACCATGGCCATTTGTTCGCGCTTGGCCTTGGCTTTCAAACTGCCCGTGAGCCAGGCCACCTTGATGCCCAGCGGCTCCAGCCAGCCCAGCAGCTTGCGAAAGTGCTGCTCGGCCAGGATCTCCGTGGGCGCCATCAGGGCGCATTGCCAACCGGCGTCCATGGCCACGGCGGCGGCCAGCGCGGCCACCACGGTTTTGCCAGAGCCCACATCGCCCTGCAGCAGCCGGTGCATGGGTTGCGGGCGCGCCAGGTCCAGCGCAATTTCGCCGCAGACCCGGTGTTGGGCTGAGGTCAATTGAAAGGGCAGCACTTTCAGCAAGCGCTCATGCAAGCCCCCGACTTGCGAGGGCAACGCGGGCGCCTTGAGGTGGGCGCGCTCTTGCCGGGCTTGCAGTTGCGACAATTGCTGGGCCAGCAATTCCTCGTATTTCAGCCGCATCCAGGCGGGGTGGCTGTGGTCTTCCAGCGTGGCCACGGAGACCTCAGGGCTGGGGTGGTGCAAAAAATGGAGCGCTTCACGCAGGCTGGGCCAGGCGGCAGGCAACACGCTCGCAGGCAGGATCTCGTCCAGGTGCGCGCGCATCAAGCCGGAGGCCACGGCCTTGCGCAGATAGGTCTGCGGCAGGCCAGCGCTGGTGGGGTAGACCGGCGTGAGCGCTTCAGCCAGCGGCGTGTCCGCCGACACCACCTTGACCGCCGGGTGCATCATCTCCCGCCCGACGAAGCCATGGCGCACCTCGCCGCGCACACGCAAGCGCACCCCGGGCGCCCAGGCCTTTTGCTGCGTGGCATAAAAATTCAAAAAGCGCAATTGCACCTCGCCGCTGCCATCGTCCAGCTTGACCAGCAATTGCCGCCGAGAACGCATCTCAATGCGGTTGTCGCGCACCACGCCTTCGACTTGCACCACCTCGCCATCGCGGGCATCGCGCAGCAAGGTGAGGCGGGTCTCGTCCTCATAGCGCAAAGGCAGGTGCAGGGCCAAGTCGATGTCGCGCACCAAGCCCAGTTTGTCCATGGCCTTGGCGGGTGGCGACTGCGAACGACTGGGGGTGGGCTTGGCCGGCACGGAGGGATGACTTTTCACGAGGTGGGTAGGCACACGATTGTGCAATGCCGCCAGCACACCCCCGCAACAGGTGGTGAATAACGCCCATTGACATGCCCGAACTCACCGACAATCATCCCTTTCCTTGGCACGGGGCTCGTCAGCCCCTCAATGGCAGCATTCATGACCCATCGTTTTTCCCTTGGCGATTTCGATTTTGAGCTTCCGCCCGAGCTGATCGCCCAGCATCCCGCCGCCGAACGCAGTGGCTCGCGCCTGCTGGATGGCCGGAAGCCAGCACCCATCGACCGCATTTTTCGCGATCTGCCATCGCAGCTGAACCCAGGCGATCTGCTGGTGTTCAACAACACCCGCGTGATCAAAGCCCGCCTGCATGGCCTGAAAAGCAGCGGCGGCACGGTAGAAGCGCTGGTTGAACGCGTGTTGCCCGACAACGAAGTGCTGGCCCACATGCGCGCCAGCAAATCGCCCAAGCCTGGCAGCGTGGTTCGTTTTGCCGATGCCTTTGACGCCACCGTGCTGGGCCGGGGCGGCCCCGACAATGGTTTGTTCCACCTGCGTTTTGAAGCCGACCCGCTGACCTTGCTGGAGCTTCACGGGCACGTGCCCTTGCCGCCCTACATCACCCACACCGACTCCAGCGACGACGTCAGGCGTTACCAGACCGTGTTCGCGGCGCGGCCCGGCGCCGTGGCGGCCCCCACCGCCGCCCTGCATTTCGACGAGGCCCTGCTGGCCGCCTTGGCCCAGCGTGGCGTGCAGACGGCCGAGGTCACCCTGCATGTGGGCGCCGGTACCTTCCAGCCGGTGCGCACCGAGAACCTGGCCGAGCACAAGATGCACAGCGAGTGGTTCGAGGTGAGCCAATCCACCGTGGACGCCATTGCCCGCACCAAGGCCCAGGGTGGCCGCGTGGTCGCGGTCGGCACCACCACCTTGCGTGCGCTGGAATCGGCCGCCCTGTTTTGCCCGCCCCACCAGATCCT
>NZ_JACMNS010000067.1 GCF_014378415.1 Aquabacterium sp. | reverse complement strand
TCGGCTTGCACACGCAACTGCGCCACCGCATCGCCACTCACACTCGACAAACTGGCCGCCGATGTACTGAGCTTGGTCTGGCTTTGCGCCTCCAAGCGCCGCACCAGGCGCTCTAAGTTCTCCGCCTGCGTCTTGCGCACTTCTTCGCGGTAGAAGCTTGACCCAAACAAATACGCATCAGGCGTCAGCCCACCAGCCAACTCCACCAATTGGGGCAGGCTGTCACCAGGCTTCATTTGATAGATACCAGGCCGCTGCACTTCGCCCTCAACCCGCACAAACACTTGGCGTTTGGCCTGCGGCACTCGAACATCGTTGACCGAGAACACCGTCACGACATCGCCTGGCTGCAAGGTCAGGTTGTCGGGGCTGGCCGCATCTGCCAAAGCCTTGCCAAGGTTGAAAGGCACCAACTTGACCGACACGTCGTTGCTGTCCACGCGTTCAATCACGGCGTAGTCAAGATTGACCTCGTCCACCAGATTGCCGATGCGCTGGGCCAGCGTATCAGCGGTTTCGCGCACATCGCGCACCTCGGCCAGGCCAGTGCCGTCAGCGTCGGTCACCCGGCTTTCCAAACCCAAGGAGCTGTCTGGCGACAACTGGTCGTTGTCCATGCGATTGCGACGCAGGGCATTGCGCTCAATCCGCCGCTTCTCATCCTCGGTCAGCAACACCTCGTTCTGGCGCTTCACGGAGGCGCGCGACATCAAGAAGGTTTTGTTGGGAATCAGATCCCGGATCTTCATGCCCTGGTGCCACGGCAGGCGCACAGGCTGGTCCACATTGCCACGCAAGGTGATCGCATTGCCAAACTCTGCCGTGAGCGATTGAACGGTCAGCAAGTCACCACTCTTCAGGTTGCGCTTGAGGCCCTCACCATCCAGCGCAAAACTTTCAACGCTGCGCGATGGTTTGCGTGATGGGTCAACGCGCTCCAGATAAGCGCGCTTGGGATCGGCCACCACGGGCAAGCCGCCAGCCAACGCCAGCACGCTGTCGATGCTGTCGTTCTTGCCCGACAACTCATACACACCAGGCGTGTTCACCTTGCCGGTCAGGGCCACGTAACCACTCGCGGCCGGGATGACGATGGTGTCGCCGTCCTGCAGCTTGATGTCGGCGCTTTTGTCACCCTTGGACAAAAAGTCGTAAAGGTCTAACTCGGCCACGATGCGGTCAGCCCGCTTGACTTGAACATGGCGCAAGCTGCCATTGGCACCAGGGCCGCCACTGGCGAACAAAGCCGACACCAAGGTAGACGTGCTGGCCATCGTGTAAGCGCCCGGCTTGCGCGCCTGACCGACCACGTAAACAGTGACGCCGCGCAATTGGCCCAGCGTGACGCTCAACTGGAAGTCGCGGTAATAGCGGCCCACGGCAGCATGGATGACGCCTTCGGCTTGCGAAGACTTGACGCCGCCCAACGAGACAGCCCCCACGCGCGGGATGTGAATCAAACCATTGCGATCGACCACCGCTTTGACATCAACATCCACGGCGCCCCAGCCACGGATCAACACCTCGTCACCAGGGCCCAGGGTGTAGTCGGGCGATACCGGCGTGTTGGCCAATGGCTGGTAGCTGCTGCCCGTCTGCGAGAAGAAGGTGGCGCCATACAAGGGCAAGGACTGACCGGTGCTTTCCAGCACAAATTTCTGGAAATCGTTGGGCAGCAGGGGCCTTAGATTCTGATCACCGGTGAAAATCTGCTGGGAGTTGCCGTTTCGCCCTTGAGCGCCCAGGCCTTGATTTGGATACCCGATGCGTTCATCGCCCGACGATTGGCGAATCTGCGGGCTGCCCAGGGTGTTGTCCATGCCGCCCATGTCGGCGCCCGGACGGCCCGCGCTCCCCAAGGGCGAACCAAACCCGCCCTGGCTTGACGGCCCATAAGAATCGCCATTTCTGCTGTCAGAAGTAGCCCCGCCGATGCCAAAACCACCCTGCGCATGCGCCAAAGGCGCCACCAGTATCGACAACGACGTCAATAAAGCAATGAGCTGCCGGAACGAATACGACTTGCGTTGAGTCATGAGCCCACTTCTTCCATGTGAAATCTTCCACGAATTGTAGGGGGGCATTTCATGGATTCATGAACAGCCCAATGATCCTTGCAATTCTTCCTTGCGATGGAAGGATTGCAAGGATGATTGAAGCGCCCGCTTTGGCGGCAGCGCCCCATGCATGGCAACAAGGGTAAGGCTGCCGCCGTGACGTCCTTTAAAATGGACAAAATAAAGATTAGAATATATATTGTCCTATATGAAGGACAAAATAAGACTTCCCATTGATCTCGGTACAGCCGTCAAGCAAGCTCGCAAAGCATCTGGCCTCAAAACGACGGACATTGCAAAGAACTCCGGGCGCAGCCGTGACATCCTGAATCGGCTGGAGCGAGGGGAGGATGTGACCGTCGCCTCTCTGATGGACATTTTGCGCGCCATGGGCCTGGTACTGAACCTGGAAAGGGCGGGCTTGCCCACGCTCGCGGAAATGACTCAGCGCTTCAGCAACCTCGATGACGACGACGACGATGCTGCCTGAAAAAATCAAGCTACTGGAAGTGGAAATCGCAGGCCAGTTGCGAGGTCAGTTGCTGCGTCAGTCCCGTTTTGAGTTCAGGTATCTCACCGCCGATGGATCCCAACCATCAGTCGGACTGTTAATGCCGCCCGAACAGATGACCTACGACGACGGGGATCTGTTCCCGGTCATGGATCAGAACCTGCCTGAGGGTGATCTGTTCATGCGGCTACGCCAGCTTTTCCCCAAGCAAGCACTGACCGCCATGCACCTGCTGGCGCTGGTCGGTGCCAACGGGATCGGTCGCCTGGGATATTCGCTGCCCGGGCAACCGCCGGCACCAAATCCGCCCTTGTTGTCCCGCCAAACGCTGCTTGCGACCGCCTTTACGCCAGCCGTGTTCGATGAACTCGTGAGAGCCTATCTCAGCACGGGTGCCGGCATCGCAGGGATGCAGCCCAAGATCATGGTGCCTGCCCGTGCAACGATCCCCATCCCCACACTCATCGTGAAGGCTGGCTCGCCCGCCTATCCCGGCTTGGCCGCGAACGAGTTCTTGTGCCTGAGTGCCGCCAAACGCGCCGGCATACAAACGACAACCTTTGAGCTTTCCGACGATGGACAGTTGCTGCTGCTGGACCGATTCGACATTGAGCCCGACGGCCTGCGACTTGGCTTCGAAGATGTCGCCTCTCTGATGGGCTTGCGAGTGCGTGACACTCTCTCAGATCGGAAGTATCACGGCAGCTACGAGCGCATAGCGGAAGTCCTCAAGCTCTTGCAACTGCCGGAGGTGAATTTGCACCGGTTCTTCGAGCAGGTCGCCTTCACGATCATGGTGCGAAATGGTGACGGCCACCTCAAGAACTTCGGCGTGTTATACCGCAACACGCAGGACATTTGGCTGGCGCCGATGTTCGATGTGGTCACGACAGCCATCTATCGCTACCAAAGGTATGACGGCGGCCCGGAGCTGGAAGATCAGACCCTGGCGCTCAAGTTGTTTGCAGGCAAGGGACAGACGCGTGGCTACCCCCTCCTCTCGGAGCTACTGCGTTTCGGCCGCTCGGTATGCGGGGTGGAGCGCCCCGCTTTGGTCTTGGAAAGAATCGCCCAGGCGATGCAGGCAACACTGAACGAGGCAGTTCATGACCCCAGGATTCCAGAGACAACCCTGGCCGCAATGAAGGATGCCTGGCACAAAGGGATGCTCTAAGGCGCCTGCTAGATAGTCAAAAACGATGAATACCATTCAATCGATTGTCTTTTCAATGTAACCCCCACCACCTACAGTCAGCTTATCAACAAAGGAGCACCACCATGGCCAGCCCATTCCACAACCCCGCCTCGGCCACCATCCAGAACCTGGAAGCCGCTTTTGCAGGCGAATCAATGGCGCACATCAAGTACCGTTACTTCGCCAAACTGTGCCGCGAGATGGGTGACGAAGACACCGCCAAGCACTTTGAAGAAACCGCCAACCAGGAGGTGATGCACGCCTTCGGCCACCTGGATTTGCTGTTCCCCAAGGCCAACATGACGCCAGCCAAGGCCCTGCAGTTCGCCATCGAGGGCGAAACCTACGAGTTCACCACCATGTACCCCGGCTTTCGCAACGCGGCCGTGGCCGAAGGGCATGATGCGGCCGTGAAGGAAATCGACGAGCAGATCGCCGAATCGAAGGAACACGCCGCCCAGTTCAAGGCCGTGCTTGAAAAAGCCGCCAAACGTTTTGCCGCCCTCACGAAGGTGGAAGAACGCCACGCCAACGCCTATCAAGCCGTGCTGGACAAGATTTCTGCCTGAACCTGGGCATTTTTGCCCCAGAATCCATCCCCTGTTTTTGAAAGTTTGCTAAATGAAGACCTTCCAATGCGTCGTTTGTGGTTTCGTGTATGACGAAGCCGCTGGTATCCCTGCAGAAGGCATCGCCGCCGGCACCCTGTGGGCCGACGTGCCCGACACCTGGACCTGCCCCGACTGCGGTGTCGGCAAGTCCGACTTCGAGATGATCGAGATCTGAAAGAGCAATCACCCCATGTCGTCTGATTCGGTCGTCATCATTGGTTCTGGCCTGGCGGGCTACAACCTGGCCCGCGAGTTGCGCAAGCTGGACGCGCAAGTGCCCATCGTCGTGGTCAGCCGTGACCACGCTGGCTTTTATTCCAAGCCCATGCTGTCCAACGCGCTGGCCGGCAAGAAAACCGCCGCCACGCTGGTGATGAAGGCCGCCGACAAGATTGGGGCCGAGATCAATGCACGGGTGCTGCCCCACAGCACGGTCGAGCGCCTGGACACCCAGGCCCGCACCGTGTTGTTGACCAGCGGTGAAGTGCTGCCTTACCGCGACGTGGTGCTGGCCCTGGGCGCTGACCCGATCCGCTTGCCTTTGAAAGGCAATGCCGCCAACAGCGTGCTGTCAGTGAATGATCTGGACGATTTCGCCAAGTTTGCCGAAGCGCTGGACCACCCCGATGGCGTCAAGCGCGTGACCATCCTGGGCGCGGGCCTGATCGGCTGCGAGTTCGCCAACGACCTGCTGCACCGGGGCATCGAGCCCACGGTGCTGGATTTGGCCGACCGCGCCTTGGGCCGCTTGCTGCCAGAGGCCGCCAGCCTGAACCTGCAAACCAAGCTGGAAGCCGCCGGTGCGCGCTTCCGCTTCGGCGTGGCCGTGCAATCGGTTGACCTGGCCAGCGATGGCCCGGGCCTGCAAATCACCCTGACCGACGGCTCGACCTTCAACACCGACCTGGTGCTGTCGGCCATTGGCCTGAAGCCCCGCACGGCCTTGGCAGCCCATGCCGGCCTGCCAGTCAACCGGGGCATCGTGGTAGACCGCCACCTGGCCACCAGCGCCGAGCACGTCTACGCCGTGGGCGATTGCGCCGAAGTCGATGGCCACAACTTGCCTTATGTGTTGCCCTTGATGCAGCAGGCTCGCGCCTTGGCGGCGGGCTTGGCCGGGCAGAAAACAGCCGTGGCCTACCCCGCCATGCCCGTGATCGTGAAAACGCCAGCTTGCCCCACCGTGGTGTGCCCGCCCCCGCTGGACGCGCAAGGCGAATGGACCGTGACCACGACGGACGATGCCTTGGAAGCGCGCTTCACGGCCCTCGGTCAGCCTGACAAATTGCTGGGCTTTGCCCTGCAAGGCAAGGCCGTGAGCCAGCGCCAGGCTTTGGCCGCCCAGATCCCGCCTTTGTGGCTCTGAAATTCACTGGGTTTGTACGCGAACCCGGATTGCGTTAACCTTGAGCCCCTTCTGACGCAGCGCCTCCATGAGATGCGGATGCAACTGCCGCAACTTGGCCGACACGGCTGAATTGGCGGCCAGCAAGGTCCAGCCCTCGTCATCCAGGGGGCCAGGGCGCACATGGGCAGCCAACCCGGCTGGCAGGACCGCCCGCACGGCTTCCAGGCACTGCTTTGAGGCTTCCAACCGCTGCAACAAGCTCACCAACGGCGTGGCACGCGACAAGGCCGCCGTCAGCCCAGGCACGTCGGGCACGCTGGGCTTGAAGTTGAAGGTGGTTTTTCGGCTCATGACAAATAGATCGGCGAAAGGTTCGTTTGCATGCAGATTTTGATCACCACCAGCCCCCTGGCTCGCACCCGGATACTGCAGTTCACCCCTTGGTCGCTGGGCTTGACGGTGCTGGCCTTGCTGGTGCCGCTGATGCTGGCATCACTGGGCTTTTACCACGCGATTGTGCTGAAAGCGGCGCACGAACATTGGCCCATCATCTCCGAGGCTGTTCGGTACGTTGAGCGCAAAGAGTTGGCCCAGCGTGACCGCTTCATGCGCGAGAACCTGGACGCCATGGCCGAACGGGTCGGCGAGATGCAGGCCCGCCTGCTACGCCTGGAAGCCGTGAACGAGCGCGTGGCCGGCATGGCGGGCATCAAGCCCGAAGAACTCAAACACATCGAGGGCTTGCCGTCGTCGGCCAGTGGGGGCCCGCTGGTGCCTTTGCGCCAAACGCCGGCGCCTTCCAGCACCACGCTAGAAGCCTTGAACAGCCAGATGGCGCAGATGAACACCTTGAGCGACCGCAATGCCGATGTGCTCACGCTGATCGAATCCCGCCTGTTTGAGAAGCGGCTGGAGGCCCTGATGATTCCGAGCAGCGCGCCGATCGAGGGGCCGGTGGGCTCCGGCTTTGGTTTCCGCACCGACCCGTTCACCCACGCGCCCGCGCTGCACACCGGCCTTGACTTCGCCGCTGACGTGGGCACGCCCATCAACGCGGCCGCTGGCGGCATGGTGCTGTCGGCTGGCCCGCACCCCCAATATGGTTTGCTGGTAGAGCTGGACCATGGCAATGGCCTGGTGACGCGTTACGCGCACACCTCCAAGATGCTGGTGCGCCAGGGCGACTTGGTCAAACGCGGCCAGCCCATCGCCGAAGTGGGCACGACGGGCCGGTCAACTGGCCCCCACCTGCACTTCGAGGTGCTGGTGGAAGGGGTGCAGCAAGACCCGGCCAAGTTCCTGGCGGGTCTGGGCAAGGCTCCGCTTAAAACTGCGTCCGCACTCCAACGATGAAGTTGCGCCCCGGCAAGGGCGCCACATCCTTGAGCACAGACGTTGACAGCCTGATGTCCTCGTTCAGCAGGTTCTTGGCCAGCAAGAACCAGGTCACCTCGTTGCTGCCGATGCGCTGCACGTAAGCCAGGTTGGCGTCGAGCTGGGTGTAAGACGGCGTGGCCGTTTCAGACGCGGCCAGGCGGTCCTGCGATTGCGCATGGATGACCGAGGCACCCGTGCGCCATGGCCCCTGCCTGAAGCCGATGTCTGCACCGACGCGGATGGCGGGCTGCAGCGGCAAGCTGCCGCCATCGTTCAACGAACCGCGTGAGGTGTCGGTGAAACCGCGCAAGGACAAGCCCGGACCGCGCAGGTTGTAGCTCACCTCGGCCTCGACACCCCGGATGACGGCGTCGGCCTGGCCGAAAAGGCGCTCGCGAAATTCGCCGCCTGGCACGCCATCGCCATCCAAGGTGTTGCCGGTGATCTGACCATGGATGAAATCCTTCACGTGGTTCTCGAACAGATTGGTCTTCCAGCGCACCAGGCCGTGGGTCTTTTGCAGCGTGAGTTCGATGTTGTGCGAGGTCTCTTTCTTGAACGCGGCGTTGCCAATGTCGAACGTCCCGGTGGCATCGTGCGGGCCGTTGGCGTAGAGCTCTTCGGTCGCCGGCGCTCGCTCGGCCACCGAGACAGTGGCACCCAGGCCATAGCCCGGCGTGAAGGGCCACAAACCGCCCACGGAATACGAGGTGAGGTTGAATGAACGGTCCTGGCCGGTCACTGGCTGGCGCTTGACGTTTTCATAGCGCAAGCCGGCATTCATGCGCACCGGGCCAAAGTCGCGCTCTTCCACCAGGAAGCCTGCCGCCGAGGTCGACTTGGTGACCGGCACGGTGTCGGGACCGCCTGTGTCGGCGCTCAAAGCCGAGAACTGATTGCCTTCGGTTTGCAGGCCAAAGGTGCCATGCCAGCCAGCCACGGGCGCGTGCGTCAACTCCCAACGAGACTCGAGCGCGCGGTTCGCAAAATTGGTCTGCGGCACGCCAGCCAGGTCCAGCTCGGAGTGCTTGTAGTCCGTGTAGCCCAGCTTGAACTTGAAGGTCTCGAACGAGGCGAACGGGTTCTTGACCAGCGTGTCAAGGTCGTAGCGCGTTTGCTTCTGGGCGATCTGCGAGCCTTCTTTGGTGGGGATGCCGTAGCGGTTCTCCAACTGCCCCACCGAGCCCCCGATGTGGCCCCAGTCCTGGATGTAGGACGCCCCCACGCCGACGCTGTGCTGGCGGGTGTAGGACCAGGGCAATCGGCGGTCATCGGGGATCTCGTAATCGCTGGCGCTGCGGGCGCTGCCATCCACGTGCAGGCCAATGGCCCCGGCAGAACCCGTCGCCGACACCGAAGCCGTGCCGCTTTTGTCTGCGGTGCCGTAGCGCAGTTCGGCCTCGCCCGTGGGCTCGGCCTCCAGCACCGTGGGGATGCGGTCGTTGACCACATTGACCAGGCCACCGATGGCGCCTGATCCGTACAACAGCGCCGCCGGGCCGCGCAGGATTTCGATCTGGCGCGCAGTGGGGCCGTCAATCGAGACGCCATGGTCGTTCGACAGGCCGGACACGTCGGACACGTCCATGCCGTTTTGCAGGATCTTGACCCGTGAGCCCTCCATGCCGCGGATGATGGGCCGCGAGGCGCCCGCACCAAAGGCCGAGGCCGACACGCCCAACTCGTGGGACAGGGTGTCGCCCAGCGATGCACCCATCTTGTTGTTGAGTTCATCGCCAGCCAGCACCTTGGCCGGCGCGAGGATCTGAGCCCCTTCGCTGGCACCGAAGGGCGTGGCCGTGACGGTCACCGTGGGCAGCGGCGTGGCTTGCTCGGGCACCACGGCGGGTGTGGCAGAGGGCGTGGGGGCTGCCGTTTGGGCAGAAGAGATCGAAGCCAGGACGGACAAAACCGCGCTGGCCAACAAAGTGCGTTGGAGCTGCATGAAGAAAATTCCTTGAGGGACAAATCAACGACCGGCAGCGGCGCGCGTCCTCATCAAGGAAAGCGGCGGGCTGGCTCGGTCGGGCTGAGGGCTGGAGAACCTTTAGGCAGCCGGCGGGGCACGCGGCTGGAAATGGCCGAAGAACCGGCCTTGCCACGACGCGAAGCCGGTGGCGGACGGCAGCCCATGGACGACGTGCGCCGCCACGAATCCCACCAGGGAGGTGGGCAGCAAATCGGCCAGGTAAGCCCCATCGAACACCACGCAGGAATGCGAGAGCGACGAGTGGCTGGCCGGCGAACCGCCTGTTTGACCATGCACTTGCAGATGGCCCTGGCCACTGGCGTGGTCGATCCGGTGCAACATGCCCACCCACTGCGCGCACAGCAGGGCCGCAGCGAGCAAAAGGACTCGCACGGTACGGCTGGACGAGGCGACGCCGCCTTTGATGCGAGGGGAGTACATGGCACGATCATTGTAGGGGCGAACCCTTGGACACGAGCGAGCCTCACCCTGGTGCTACACTTTTTGGCTCTGGTTCTCTCCAAAATTCTCCATGTTGCCCAAGCTTCTTACTTCGATTTTCGGTAGCCGCAATGAACGACTGCTCAAGCAGTACCGGCGCGTGGTCGAGAACATCAACGCCCTGGAGCCCACGTTTGAGCCCTTGACCGACGAGCAGTTGCGGGCCAAGACCGACGAGTTCAAACAGCGCGTGGCCAAGGGCGAGACGCTGGACGACCTGCTGCCCGAAGCCTTTGCCGTGGTCCGCGAAGGCTCCAAGCGCGTCTTCAAGATGCGCCACTTTGATGTGCAGATGGTGGGGGGCATGGCCCTGCACAACGGCAAGATCGCCGAAATGCGCACCGGCGAAGGCAAGACGCTGACCGCCACCCTGCCCATCTACCTCAATGCCCTGACGGGCAAGGGCACGCACCTGGTCACGGTCAACGACTACCTGGCACGCCGCGATGCCGAGTGGATGGCCAAGCTGTACAACTTCCTGGGTTTGAGCGTGGGCATCAACCTGCCGCAGATGAGCCGCGAAGAAAAGCAGAAGGCTTACAACTCGGACATCACCTACGGCACCAACAACGAGTACGGCTTCGACTACCTGCGCGACAACATGGTCTACGAGCTGGCCGACCGTGTGCAGCGTGGCCTGAACTACGCCATCGTGGACGAGGTCGACTCCATCCTGATCGACGAAGCCCGCACCCCGCTGATCATCAGCGGCCAGGCTGAAGACCACACGGCGATGTACATCAGCATCAACGCCGTGGTGCCCCATCTGAAGCGCCAGATCGGTGAAGCCGACCCGCGCACGGGCGAAGGCGTGATCGAGCCGGGTGACTTCACCGCCGACGAAAAATCGCGCCAGGTCTACCTGACCGAAGAAGGCCATGAAAACGCCGAGCGCCTGCTGGGCGAAGCGGGCCTGCTGCTGGAGGGTGCCAGCCTGTACGACGCCGGCAACATCACCCTGATGCACCACCTGTACGCCGCCCTGCGCGCGCACCACCTGTTCCACAAGGACCAGCACTACGTGGTACAGCAAGACGAAGTCGTGATCGTGGACGAGTTCACCGGGCGCCTGATGTCGGGCCGCCGCTGGTCGGATGGCCTGCACCAGGCTGTTGAGGCCAAAGAAGGCGTGGACATCCAGGCCGAGAATCAAACCCTGGCCTCAATCACCTTTCAGAACTACTTCCGCATGTACGGCAAGCTGTCGGGCATGACCGGCACGGCCGACACCGAGGCCTATGAATTCCAGGAGATCTACGGCCTGGAAACCATCGTGGTCCCGCCCAACCGCTTCATGCAGCGCAAGGACCAACTGGACCTGGTCTACAAGACCTCGCAGGAAAAGTACAAGGCCATCGCCGACGACATCAAGGAATGCTACGACCGTGGCCAGCCAACCTTGGTCGGCACCACGAGCATCGAGAACTCCGAGCTGCTGGCCGACATGCTGACCAAGCTGAAGCTGCCCCACCAGGTGCTCAACGCCAAGCAGCATGCCCGTGAGGCCGAGATCGTGGCCCAGGCTGGTCGGCCCGCCATGATCACCATTGCCACCAACATGGCCGGTCGCGGTACCGACATCGTGCTGGGCGGCAACGTTGAAAAGCTGGTGCAGAACATCGAAGAAGATGCATCGCTGGACGAGGCCACCAAGGCCCAGCGCATCACGGCCTTGAAGGCCGAGCAGATCGAGCTGAACCAGAAGGTCAAGGACCTGGGTGGCCTGCGCATCATCGCCACCGAACGCCACGAGTCACGCCGCATCGACAACCAGTTGCGTGGCCGTGCTGGCCGCCAGGGTGATCCGGGTTCAACCCGCTTCTACCTGTCGCTGGACGACCAGCTGATGCGCATTTTCGCGGGTGACCGCGTGCGCGCCATCATGGACCGCCTGAAGATGCCCGAGGGCGAGGCCATCGAGGCGGGCATCGTGAGCCGCAGCATTGAAAGCGCGCAACGCAAGGTGGAAGGCCACAACTTCGACATGCGCAAGCAGCTGCTGGAATACGACGATGTGTCGAACGACCAGCGCAAGGTGATCTACCAGCAGCGCAACGAGATCCTCGAATCCACCGAGGTGGCCGAGTCGATCAACAACCTGCGCAAGGGCGCCTTGACCGACGTGGTGCGCAACTTCGTGCCGGCCGAGAGCCTGGAAGAGCAATGGGACCTGCCCGGCCTGGAAAAAGTCCTGAAGGATGAATGGCAGATCGAGCTTGAGCTGAAGAAGTGGGTCGAAGCCGCCAGTGCCGCCGACGATGACGATGTGCTTCAACAGGTGCTCAAGGCCGGTGACGAGGTCTACACAACCAAGGTGACCCACGTGGGTCGCGAGCAGTTCGGCACCTTCGAGCGCATGGTGCTGCTGCAGGCCATCGACAGCCATTGGCGCGAACATTTGTCGGCGCTGGATTACCTGCGCCAGGGCATCCACCTGCGCGGCTACGCCCAGAAGAACCCCAAGCAAGAGTACAAGCGCGAAGCCTTCGAGCTGTTCGGCCAGTTGCTGGACGTGATCAAGATGAACGTGACGCGCCAGCTGATGACGGTGCGCATCCAGAGCCAGGAAGAAGCGGCTTTGGCAGCACAGGCCATTGAGCAACAAGGCGAGTCGATTGCCAACGTGACTTACACCCACCCCAACGAGGATGGCAGCGTGGCCACGGAAACCGAAGAAGGCCGCAACCTGGCCGATGCGATCCCGCGCGTGGGCCGCAACGACCCCTGCCCTTGCGGCAGCGGCCTGAAGTACAAGGCCTGCCACGGCAAGCTGGCGTGATCTGAATCACGCGCCACAAAAAGAGCCCTTCGGGGCTCTTTTTCATGCGGCGCCCAATTCATACAAGCCATGTGAAAATCACGGCCTTCGCTGGAGCCTCATCACCATGCCCGTCAATCTGTCCGCCCCCAACCCCCAAGACCTGCACCCTGTTCCCGGCGTCAAGCTGGGCATCACGATGGCGGGCATCCGCAAGGCCAACCGCCGCGACCTGACGGTCATCACCCTGGACGAAGGCAGTGCCGTGGCCGGCGTGTTCACCAAGAACCGTTTTTGCGCCGCCCCCGTGCAGCTGTGCCAGAAGCACTTGGCCGCCAACTACGGGATCCGCGCCCTGGTGATCAACACCGGCAACGCCAACGCCGGCACCGGCGAAGACGGCCTGGTGCGCGCGCACGCCACCTGCGTGGCCTTGGCCCAGCACCTGGACATCGCGCCCGAACAGGTCCTGCCCTTCTCAACCGGCGTGATCATGGAAACGCTGCCCAGCGACCGCATCCAGGCCGGCCTGCCCGCCGCCCTGGCCAATTTGAAGGCCGACCAGTGGGGCCTGGCTGCCGAAGGCATCATGACCACCGACACCCTGCCCAAGGCCGCCTCGCGCCAGGTCAGCATTGGCGGGGCCACGGTCAGCATCACCGGCATCAGCAAGGGCGCGGGCATGATCCGCCCCAACATGGCGACCATGCTGGGTTTTTTGGCCACCGACGCCAGGATCGCGCCCGGCCTGCTGCAGGCCCTGGTGACCGAAGCGGCCGACGCATCGTTCAACCGCATCACCATCGATGGCGACACGTCCACGAATGACTCCTTCGTGCTGATCGCCACCAACCGGGCCGACCACGCCGAGATCACCAGCCTGGACAGCTTTGATGGCCAAACCCTGCGCGCCGCCGTGATCGCCGTGTCGCAGCAACTGGCCCAGGCCATCGTGCGCGACGGCGAAGGCGCTACCAAGTTCATCACCATCACCGTGGAAGGTGGCCGCAACGAGGACGAATGCAAGCTGGCCGCCTACGCCATCGCGCACTCGCCCCTGGTCAAGACCGCGTTCTTCGCCAGCGACCCCAACCTGGGCCGCATCCTGGCCGCCGTGGGCTATGCCGGCATTGGCGACCTGGACCAGACCCTGATCGAGCTGCACCTGGACGACGTGCACGTGGTCACCAAGGGCGGCCGCCACCCCGCCTACCGCGAGGAAGACGGCCAGCGCGTGATGAAGCAAAGTGAAATCACCGTGCGCGTGGGCCTCGCCCGGGGTGCGGCGCAGACCACCGTGTGGACTTGCGACTTGTCGCACGACTACGTGACGATCAACGCTGATTACCGCAGTTGATGTTGACCCGAGCGGTGCATGCAAGCAAGCACGCCCAATTGATTGAGCCTACAATGGGACACCTTTTTCAAAGGGGCCGACCAGGTTTCGACGTGGATGCGGATCCGAAGTAGGGCATGTCGAGCTCCAGTTCGCTCGTTAATCCAGCTGGAAACAAAGTAACTGCAAACGATCAAACGTTCGCACTCGCCGCTTAACACCGGTGAGCCTCACAACAGTTGGCCGATGGGCTGGGTCTGAGTCGTAAGACAAGGACTGTGAGGTCATTCACATTGGCTGGTTCTCTGCCGGGTCACTCGGTAGAGAACAAGATTAAGTGACTGGCGGGTTCTGTAGCGTGCCGCTGCGCGACAGAGTCCGTGAGATCCAAATCAGACGGCTACACATGTAGAACTGCTCGGTGATGGTTTGCGGACGGGGGTTCAATTCCCCCCGGCTCCACCAATCTGAAAAGCCCTGAGTCATCACCGACTCAGGGCTTTTTTTCGTCCCCAGAGACAACGTTGTTGCTCAGCAGGCGAGCCTGTCAGAAACTTTGTGTGTGATGCATAGCCTGTCGATAAGGAGCGTGAATGTCACTTAAACCACCGCTACCCCCCAAGAATGCCGAGGCTTCTCTCATCCGCTCGTCGGCAGCCGAGTACCTGACTTTTGTCGCAGCCAGCGGCCAGGGCGGCGTGGAGGCCATCTATGCGGACGAAAGCGTCTGGCTGACCCAGAAGATGATGGGTGTGCTCTACGACGTGGAAACCAACACCATCAACTACCACCTGAAAAAGGTGTTTGGCGACAGTGAGCTGGAGGAGGCGGCAGTTATTCGAAAATTTCGAATAACTGCCGCAGACGGCAAGAACTACGACACCCAGCATTACAAGCTGCCCGCAATCATCGCCGTGGGCTACAAGGTCAACTCTGAGCGCGCCGTGCAGTTCCGCAAATGGGCCACGGGCGTCATCGAGCAGTTCACCATCAAGGCCTACGTGATGGATGACGAGCGAATCAAGGCAGGTGGCTCTGCCCTCACCGATCGGTATTTCGAGGAGCAGTTGCAGCGCATCCGGGAGATTCGCCTCTCTGAGCGCAAATTTTACCAAAAGATCACCGACATCTACGCCACGGCCATTGATTACGACGTGACGGCGCAGGCCACCAAACGGTTTTTCGCCACGGTGCAAAACAAGCTGCACTGGGCCATCCATGGCCAGACGGCGGCCGAGGTGGTCTACCACCGCGCAGATGCTGCGAAGGACCACATGGGGTTGACGACCTGGAAGGATGCGCCGCTTGGCAAGATTCAGAAGTTCGACGCGGTGGTGGCCAAGAACTATCTGACCGAGCACGAGATGGCGCAACTCTCCCGCCTGATCAATGCCTATCTGGACGTGGCCGAGGACATGGCGCAGCGCAAGATCCCCATGACCATGCAGGATTGGGAAACCCGCCTTAATCGGTTCATCGAAGCCACCGACCGGGAGGTGTTGCAAGACGCTGGCAAGGTGTCTGCTGAAATCGCCAAAGCCCACGCCGAAAGCGAGTTCGAGAAGTACCGCATCGTGCAAGATCGGCTGTTCGAAAGCGATTTCGACCGTCTGCTCAAACAGATCGGGCCTGGCGGCGAGCGGGGGCATGATGATGTGTAATCCAACGTGCGGAGTCTGCTGCTCCTTGCGCACTCGTTGCCTCACCCCACGCTCATGACCACCAAGCTCCCCATCAATTTGAACGACTTGCTGCGCCAGCGCACGGTTGAAGGCGAGCGCATCGAATACAAAACCGGCTGGAACCCCGACCCGATTCTGCGCACCATCTGCGCCTTCGCCAATGATTTCGCCAACCTGGGCGGCGGCTATGTGGTGATCGGGCAAGACTGCGATGCCAACGGCCAGCCAGTCTTTCCGCCAGTAGGCCTGGCCGACAATCAGCTCGACAAGATCCAGCAGGAACTGTTGGCCCACTGCCAACTGGTCCAACCGCCTTATTTCCCCGTGTTGAGCGTGGAATCCATTGAGGGTCGCAAGCTCATCGTGTTGTGGGCACCAGGCGGGCAGACTCGCCCTTACAAGGTGCCTGCCTCGGTCACAGCCAAGCACAAGACCTGGCACTACTACATCCGCCGCTACACCAGCACGGTGGAGGCCAAAGGCGATGACGAGCAGGAGTTGTTGCGCCTGGCGGCCAAAGTGCCGTTCGATGATCGTTTTTGCCAAAGCGCCAACGTGGCTGATTTGGCTCAGCCCCTGATGCTGGGCTTTCTGCGCGAGGTGGGCAGCGCGCTGGCGGATGACGCGCAAGCGCTGCCTGGCGAGGCGCTTGGGCGCCAGATGAATGTGGTGGGCGGCACGAGCGAATCGCCCATGCCCAAAAACGTTGGTTTGCTGTTCTTCAACGAAGCCCCCGAGCGCTTCTTTCCGGGCACGCAGATCGACGTGCTGTGGTTCCCCGAGGGTGCGGGTGGCGATCGGTTTGAAGAGAAGGTCTTCACGGGCCCACTGGGCCGCATGACGCGCGAGGCGTTGGGCTACATCCAGCGCAACTACCTGCATGAAACGGTGATCAAGCCCCCGCAGCGCGCCGAAGCCGAGCGGTTCTGGAACTTTCCCTACGCCGCCATTGAAGAGGCCGTGGTCAACGCGGTTTATCACCGCTCGTATGAGGAGCGCGAGCCCATCGAGGTGCGCATCAGCCCCGATGAGTTGGTGGTACTGAGCTTTCCTGGGCCTGACCGCTCCATCAAGCTGGCCGATTTGCAGGCGGGCCGGGCCGTGAGCCGCCGCTACCGCAACCGGCGCATCGGCGAGTTCCTCAAAGAGCTTGACCTGACTGAAGGGCGTGCCACCGGCATTCCCAAGATCCTGAAGGTGATGGCGGCCAATGGCTCGCCCTCGCCCATGTTCGAGACCGACGATGAGCGCACGTCGTTTGTGATTCGGCTGCCGGTGCACGAACGGGCGCGGGTGACTTCGGTGGTGGCTACCCCCGAAGTCACCATGCAAGTCACCATGCAAGTCACCATGGAAGTCGCAACCCTGCTGGCAGCCGTGGATGGCGAGATGCCACGGCAGACACTTCAAGCCGCGCTGGGGCTGAAGAATGTAGATCATTTCCGCAAGGCGTACCTGGCGCCAGCCATCGCCTCAGGCTGCCTGGAAATGACCTTGCCTGATCAACCCACGAGCCGACTGCAACGATACCGCCTCACCGACCCAGGTCGACAGTGGCTGCAGCAACGACAGGCCGACGACGACCAGGCGACCGTGCAGTGAGCGGAACAAGCCCAGGACTTGTGGGTAACTTTGCGGGTAACTCTCAACCCTCAAATCGCCAAACCCAGCATCCATGCGCCTTCCCAGCCACAGTTCGTGTGACCCCGGCCCAATAAAAAGCCCTTAAAAATCAAACACTCAGGGCCCGGCATGTCGCTTGCCATTCACGACCCAAGGCCCCACAACGCCAATTGCCCGCCTCCGGAGACACCCATGACCCTCAGCAAGGACTACACGCTCGACGCCCCGACCAGGGCACAGCTTGACGCCACCAACGGGCCCTTGGTGCTGGAGTTTGGCGTGGCGTGGTGCGGATTCTGCCGCGCAGCCCAGCCATCAATCACCGCCGCGTTGATCAGGCACCCCGGCGTGCCACACATCAAGGTCGAGGACGGTCCTGGGCGTGCCTTGGGCCGATCTTTCCGCGTCAAGCTTTGGCCTACACTCGTTTTCCTGTCGGATGGGCGGGAAGTGGCCAGACTGGTTCGGCCTGATGCGCCCAAGGCGATCGAAGACGCGTTGGCGCAGATCGAACCGGCCCCGTGATGCGCGGGATGCCGCTGTAGCCCTCAAAATACCGCGCTCACTTCAAACAAAACAGAAAGAGAACATGTCAAAGACAAGAAGCCGCCGCCTGAACAAGAAACTGCACGTCGGTGAGTTCCAGCAATTGGGATTTCTGTTCGAGGCCGAACTGGCCAAAAATGCAGACGACGAGGCCCTGGTGGACTCGTTCCTGGTTCAGGCCATTGCGCCCCGCAACCTCAGTTTTGGGGGCTGGGCCACCGGGGGTGCCATTGACAAACTGGGCCGCCAAAGCGTGACGGAAGAAGATCGCTCCACAGTGCTGGCCTGGCTCGTCGCCCGCCCTGAGGTGACCTCTCTGTCGGCCTCGGGCCTGGTGGACATGTGGTATTCAACCCCAGAGGCGCAACAGCGCACCAAACTCAAGGGCTGAAAAATCACCACCAGCAATCCTGCGCAGCGCCAATGTCAAGCGCGTTCATGCGCAGGGATGTGGCTTCTCAATGCGGATGCGCATGGTGCTCATCAGGCACATGCGCATGTGAATGCCGGCCCCATTCGTGTCGGTGAGGATGGCTGTGCATGCCCACGGGCATCGGGTCGTGCAGGTGACCATGGTGCCCATCGTCGTGCGAGTGAGCGTGCTCGTGCGCCATCGGCGCGTGCTCATGTTCATGCCCGTGCGTCTCGGCCAGGTGGAGCACCAGCCCGCACATCATCAACACGGCACCGCCCAGCATCCACAGGTTGATGCCTTCGCCCAAGGTGGCCGCCAACAAGGCGCCGATGAAGGGGGCGAAAGCGAAGACCGAGCCGGTCCGGGCTGCACCGAAAGCGCGCTGCGCGAGCAGGTAAAAACGCAGGCTCAGGCCGTAGCCGCTGGCCCCCACCAGCAGCAAACCCACGGCGGGCAAAACCCCAGGCACGGGCTCACCAAAAACCACGGCCAAAGACGCCGTGGCCGTGGCACCGATGGCGCCCTTCAGCATCACCACCTGACCAGGATCTCGATCTGCCAAGGCACGTGACAAGGCGTTGTCCACGCCCCATGCCGCCGTGGCGGCCATGACGGCCAACAAACCAGCCACCTGACTGCGGCCCGCATCGGTGCGATCAAGCACCAACACCATGCCACCCAGCGTCAGCAAGGTCATCGCCAACATCACTCGGCGGTCGATGGTTTCGTCGTACCAAAGCCAGGCCAGCACCGC
>NZ_JACMNS010000066.1 GCF_014378415.1 Aquabacterium sp. | reverse complement strand
GCACTGGGCTCCATGCTCGATCCGCAAGGGCGCGCCTATGCGGCGGTGAGTCAGGGCAAATCCTACATGGGCCGTGCCACGCTCTTTGGCAAACCCTACATGGCGAAGTACGACGTGGTCCGCGATGCTGCCAACAAGGTGGTCGGCGTTTTGTTCGTCGGCTTTGAGATTGCCGCCTTCGATGAAGCGGTGGCGCAAGTCGTTGAACGTAGCCGCTTCTTCGACACGGGTGGCATCTATGTGATCGATCCCAAGATGGCAACACAAGATGCCGTGTTTGCAGCTCATCCGAGCGCCAAGGGGCGAAAGGTGCTTGATGTATTTTCGGGCGCCAGACAATTCCTGGATGCCTTGGCATCCAACAAAGGCAAGGCGCTGGCCAGCCCAGGCCTGCTGAGCACGGCAGGCCATGACAGGTGGGCTGTATTGAGCGTGAGCGCATCGACCGGGCAGTGGGTGGTCGCGGAGCTTTCCGATGGCGAAGCGATGCAGGCGAACCGGCAGGCGCTGGTGCCCTTTTGGGTCATGGTGGGGGTGGCTTGTCTTGGATTGAGTGGCGGTCTGCTGTGGCTGATGCATCGGCAGATCGGTACGCCGCTTCGGGAGCTCATTCAGGCCGCCAAGGCGGTGGCCGCTGGGAACCTGTCCCGCGGATTCACGAGCGATCGGCACGACGAACTTGGGCAGGTCATCCGCAACGTTGACGCCATGCGCCTGCGTTTTCTTTCGCTGCTCACCACCTTGCGTCAATCAGCCGAATCGATCTCGACCGCTTCGGCTGAGATTGCTGCGGGCAACAGCGACTTGAGCAACCGCACCGAACAATCAGCAGCGAGCATTGAGGAAACTGCCAGTTCAATGGAGCAGCTCACCA
Source organism: Aquabacterium sp. (assembly GCF_014378415.1). Classification (GTDB taxonomy): domain Bacteria; phylum Pseudomonadota; class Gammaproteobacteria; order Burkholderiales; family Burkholderiaceae_C; genus Aquabacterium. Next base: position 3,957 of record NZ_JACMNS010000066.1, on the reverse strand, counting down.
GCACCGTCAAGCAAACGGCGGACTCTGCCAACTCGGCACGAACACTTGCCGCGTCGACATCAGCAGCAGCCTTGCGTGGCACCCAAGCGATGCACGCTGTGGAATGCACCATGGGCGAAATCAGCACCAGCGCTCGCAAAATATCAGACATCATCAGCGTCATTGACGGCATCGCTTTCCAGACCAACATCCTTGCGCTGAACGCTGCAGTGGAGGCGGCACGAGCGGGCGAGCAAGGGCGCGGCTTCGCCGTCGTGGCCAGCGAGGTGCGGTCTCTCGCCCAACGCTCGGCAGGTGCAGCCAAAGAAATCAAGGTGCTGATCGGTGGATCAGTGGAAAAAGTCGAGATCGGTACCAAGCTTGTGGCTTCGGCCGGTGTAGCGATGAATGACATCCAGGCAGAAGTGGTCCGTGTGAACGAAGTCATCGAACAAATCAGCCACGCTTCTACCGAGCAAGCCGACGGCATCGCGCAGGTCAATGCTGGCATTGGCCAGCTTGATCGAAGCACGCAACAAAATGCGGCGTTGGTCGAACAATCGGCTGCGGCAGCCGAAAGCCTCAAGGACCAAGCGGCAAGTTTGATGGCGGGGCTTCAGAAATTCAAGGTCGATGCCTGAGGTGCCTGATGCCGACCGCCGCCTGATACCCGGCCCGCAAAGCACCAAAGCCCCGCTCCCGGGGCTTTTTTCATGGGCCTTCGTTTTGCAGCGCTTCGCGCGCCAGACTTTTTGCCTTGCGGCCCGGATTCAGAAGCCCGTCTTCCGCGCCTCTTGAAGCCGTCTGGTTGGAGCATCCAACTGCATGGCCCCCTACATAAGGGGCTGTTTGCAAACTCTGGGGAAAACGTGAACGGGAAACGTTATCTATTCCAGTCTAATCAGATTACAGGCGTTGTCTGTTTGCCCCAATCCAAACCAAATCCATGAGGAAAAAGACATGACTCGAAGCATGAAGCACCTGACCACCCTTGCCGGCCTCGCCTGCTTGAGTGCCTTGTCCATGACGACCTTTGCCCAGGCTCAACAGGTCTACCCCACGGTTGACGCCAAGCTCAAACCCACTGCTGATGTCTTCTACACCTCGCCGACCAGCGGCGAGTTGGCTGCCGAGGCCCCGGGCAATGTGCTGCGCTACCGCGCGCTGCCGGCCGCTTCGCTGGGCACCAGCCTTAAGGAAGGCTGGCAGGTGATGTACCGGTCCACGAACACCAAAAACCAGCCGGTTGCCATGGTGACGACCGTGCTGATTCCCAAGAGCGCCCCCGCAACCGGTCGCAAGCTGCTGTCTTACCAATCCTTCTACGACAGCCTCACGCTGGACTGCTCACCCTCGGGTCAGGCCACGTCCAACACGCTGCTGGAAAAGACCTTTTTCCAGTCGGCGCTGAACAAAGGCTACGTCGTGACCATGGCCGACTATGAAGGCCTTGAGTCGCAGTGGATCGTCGCCAAGAACAGCGGCCAGGGCGTGCTCGATGGCATCCGTGCCACGCAAAGGTTCAGCAAGGCCGGGCTGAATGCATCGACACCAGTGGGCATGTTGGGCTACTCAGGCGGCGGCTTTGCCACGGCTTGGGCGGCTGAGCTGGCGGCTGGCTATGCGCCTGAGTTGAAGATCGTTGGCGCGGCCCAAGGCGGCTTGCCGGTCAACCCGATCAACGTGGCCAAGAAGGTTGACGGCACGTTCTGGGCTGGTGCCTACCTGGGCGCGGTCGTGGGCTTATCGCGCGCCTACCCCGAGCTCAAGGTTGAGGATTACGCCACCCCAGAGGGCATCGAGGCCGTCAAGGACATCGGTACACGCTGCCTGACGGGTTCACCTAATCTGCTGACGGCCTATGCCTACAAGAAGGGATCTGACCTGTTCAAGGATCCCAACTTCCTGAACCTGCCCGAGATGCTGGCCATCAACGCCGAGAACACCATGGGGCAGTACACACCCAAGATCCCGCTGCACATCTTTCAAAGCGTAGGTGATCAACTGATGCCCATTGCGGACGTCAACAGCTTGGTAGCCTACTACTGTGCCAATCAGGCCACCGTGCAGTACAAAGCGGTTTCAGGCACCGACCACGTTTTGGGCGCCCTGGGCTTGAGCGGGGCCATGACCTATCTGTTGGATCGTTTCGACGGCAAGGTTGCGCCGAACACCTGCAAATGAGGTATTGCTGCTAGCAGCAAGGAGGCGCGAGTGTGGTGGCCCTGTTGAAGGTGCTGGGCAAGGGTTCTGGCCTGGACTCCCTGCACCCCGACATGTCCGTCCGCTTCTCGCGCAAGGCGCGCGCGCCACGGAAAGCCCGGCACAAGCCACCTGACACCGCGCCCGCCAAGCACCAAAGCCCCGCTTGAGGATGACCAATCTCCGGGTCAGCGCGCACGCCGGTAGTGCATGGCGACCGCGCCGCTGCGGAGCGGCTTCGCAGAGATCAACTCGAGCCGTCGCGTGTTGGGCAGCCCGCTCTGGTGGCACGACAAAGCCTGCCAGCCGCTTGTCCAGCGCATCCTGACCTAGGCTGGACCGCCCATCTCCCGCCCATTTAAGCCGTGGCTTCGGTCAAAAATCACGGCGCAAGCCCCATTGGGTGTGCCGGCTTGTCCATCAATTCACTGTCATGTCGATATAGGTCTAAGCACCTTTGTACGTTTTCCATGACTTGTCTAAGACCAGTTGACCCGCCGAATTTTCAATGACGGACACAAGTACTGCGCGTGGTGGGGATGCGACTGCAACTGACGCCGTCGAATCCGCGCGATCATCTACCAGGGCATCCACAGTGGCTTCCATGCAAACCGCATCGACCATGTTGCACGCTGACGGCTCAGGCAAACCCGCTGGTTTGTCGTCTCACGCGATGCCCGGCTCGGCCGAGGAAGTACTGGAACAAGGTCACCCCTGGCTGCGTTTCCCCAAGGCGCTGGAGGCCCAGTTCCAGGCCAATTTGCTGGAGCCGCGCCGCAAGCTGCTGTTGACCTGCGGATGGATCGGCATCTTCTCCGTGGCCCTGGTCTCGGCTCAGGTTGCGCAGCTGATGCCCGATGTGGCCGAACTGGCCCTGCAACTCACCAAGGCCATCCTGGTGGCATGCGCCGTCTGCCAGACCATCACATGGTCAACGCCGCCGCGCTGGCGTCGCCACTGGCATGCCGAGGCATTGACCACGCTCATGACCGTCAGCATAGGCGCGGCGCTCATCAACGCCTGCGTGATCAGCCGCGCCGACTCCACCTTCACGCACTCGGCCGCGCTCGTCAGCATCGTGATGTACACCTGCATCGTTGCACGGCAGCGCTTTTACTGGTCATTGGGCAGCTCCATCTTGTCTTTCGTGGCCTACGCGGCCTTGGTCGAGGGCTACACGCCGCTGCAGCATCTGATCGTTGCCGCCAACATCAAGTTGATGGCACTCAGCTATGTTTTCGTGCTGGTTGCCAACTACGCCTTCGAGCATCGCGAGCGCCGCAACTGGTTGTTGCGCAAGCTCGAAGCACAACAGCGCGGCGCACTCAAAGAGACCTCCGAGCGCCTGCATCGCTTGTCTGCGCAAGACCCGCTCACGGGCCTGATAAACCGCCGCCAGTTCGATACCGACCTGGCACTCGCGTGGTCTCAGGCCGTGTTCGCCAAAGAGCCGGTGGCGATGCTGATGGTCGATGTGGATTTCTTCAAGCGCTACAACGACACCTATGGCCACCCCGCAGGTGACGCCTGCCTGATCCAGGTGGCCAAAGAATTGAACGAGGTGGCGCAAGCGCATGGTGGCATCGCCGCGCGCCTGGGCGGTGAGGAATTCGGCCTGCTGTTGCCCGGCCGCACGCTCGACGAAGCCATGGCCGTCGCAGCGGCCTTGTGCGAAGGCGTTCGCGCCGCGCACATCGAGCACAAGGCGTCCACGGTATCTGGGCATGTCACGGTGAGCGTGGGCGCGGCGCTGGCCTGGCCGGCGCAAGGCGGTGG
>NZ_JACMNS010000006.1 GCF_014378415.1 Aquabacterium sp. | reverse complement strand
GCGGTACGGCCCGGCGCGCCCGGTAGTTTGTCCAGCCGGGGCAATCCAGCCCGTCAAATTCAGCATGCGGTATCTGGCCGTGAATTCCTCACGTTTCGCCTGGGCACGGAAGAGTACGGCATCGACATCCTGAAGGTTCAGGAGATCCGCTCGTACGAGCCGCCCACCAAGATCGCCAACGCACCGTCCTACCTCAAAGGGGTGGTGAACCTGCGCGGCGTGATCGTGCCCATCGTTGACCTGCGCGTGAAGTTCAACTGCCTGAACGCCCAGGGCGAAGGCGACATCAACGACTTCACTGTGGTGATCGTGCTGAACGTGCGCGGCCGCGTGGTTGGCGCCGTGGTCGATTCGGTCAGCGACGTGATCCAGCTGACCGACCAGATGATCAAACCCGCGCCTGAAATGAGCGCCGCCATGGTCGACACGACCTACATCACCGGCATCGCCAACATCAATGAGCGCCTGCTGATTTTGATGGACATCGAGTCGCTGATGAGCAGCTCCGAGATGGGCCTGATCAGCAACCTGACGCCTTGATGTTGGTCACTGAGCCGCCCGTCGCAAGGTATTGACGACGGATTGCTCCAGCACCCCCCGCAGGCTCCACCAGCCTGCCAGTGACGCCAGCACCGCGCCCACCGCCGCGCCCATCAAGGGCCACCACAGCGGTGCACTCCAATCGAACTCGAACACCCAGCGGGCCAGCGCCCAGCCGACGCACAGCGCCGCCGTGGAAGCCAGCGCGCCTGCCAGCGCCCCCACGCCCAGCAGCTCCACCAGCTGCACCTTGGCCAGCATGCGTTGAGACGCCCCCAGGGCCTTGAGCACAGCCCAATCCCTGGCCCGGCGCTCGCGCGAGGTCAGCAGGCCCGCCATCAACACGATCAAACCCGCCGCCAAGGTGAAAGCGAACAGGAACTCAACCGCCGCGATGACCTGGTCCATGATCCGGTTGATCTGCGCCAGGGTGGCCGACACGTCCACCACGGTGACGCTTGGGAAGGACTGCACCAGGATGCGGTCTAGCTGGCCACCAGGCGGCGCGCGAAACGAGGTGATGAACGTGGCCGGCCATTCGGGCATCGACGCCATGGGCGCCATCACGAAGAAATTGACGCGCATTGACGCCCAGTCGACCTTGCGCAGGCTGGTGATGCGGGCCGCATGCTGAACGCCCCCGATGTCGAAGGTGAGTTGGTCGTTCAGGTGCAGGCCCAGGGTCTTGGCCAGGCCTTCTTCGACGCTGAAGGCGCCCTTTTCGTTGGGCTGGTAACGGCCCGCCACCACGGGGTTGTAGGCGGGCTGCTTGTCTGAGTAACTGAGGTTGAACTCGCGATCGGCCAGGCGTTGGGCCCGGTCGTCGGTGTAGTCCTCGGGCTTGACGGTTTTGCCGTTGATCGCCACTAGGCGGCCACGGATCATGGGGTACCAGTCGAACTGTTTGACACCGGCTTTCTGCAGTTGCGCCTTGAAGGCCTCGGTCTGGTCCGGCTGAATGTTGATGACAAAGCGGTTGGGCGCATCGACCGGTGTGGCCGCCCGCCAACTGGCGATCAGGTCGGTGCGAAGCAAGACGAGCAACACCAGCGCCAGCAGGCCGATGGCCAGCGCGCACACCTGCACCACGGTCTGGCCCGGCTGGGCGGTGAGTTGCCGAGTGGCCAGCACCAGCCAGGGCGGGGCCACGCCGCTGAGTTTGTTCAGCAGCCGCTGCAGGATGAACACCGCCAGGGCACTGAGGGCGGCAAAGGCCAGCACCGCCACGGCGACACCGCCCAGGGCGATCGCGCCCAGCTTGATGTCACGCGCCACCATCATCAGCAAGGCCAGCAGCGCCAGGCCACCCACGCCCACGGCCAGCACGGACGCGCCTTTGAGTTCGCCCACATCGCGGCGCAGCACGCGCAACGGTGGCACGCGGGCCAGTTGCAACACCGGCGGCAGGCCGAAGCCCAAGGTGAGCACCACGCCAACACCCAAGCCCAACACCACGGGCCAGATGCTGGGTGCGGGCAAGGCCACGGGCACCAGCTCTGACAGCAGTGCCACGAACACTTGGTGAAAGCCCCAACCTAAGGCAAGGCCAATGATGCTGGCCACCAAGCCAACAATGAGGAACTGAAGCCCGTAGGTCAGGGCCATCTGATTTTGCGGCACGCCCAAAACGCGCAGCATGGCGCAATCGTCCAGGCGCCGCTGGGCAAAGTCGCGCGAGACCAGGGCGACGGCCACAGCCGACAGCAAGGCGGCCAACAGGGCCACCAGGCGCAGGAAAAGGCCTGCGCGGTCCAGTGTGGCACGCATTTCGGGGCGGCCTTGGTCAAGCGTTTCCACGCGCAGACCTCGGGTGGTTTTGGATTGCTGCTCGGCGGCTACGACGAAGGATTGCACCGCCTTGGTGGAGGCATTGGTGGCCGCGGCGGGCTTGTCTTTGCCGAGCCCAACGCCAGCATCGCCAGCGCGGGCAGGCCCGGCCACCAGCAATCGGTAAGTAACGCGGCTGGCGGGTTGCACCAGTTGTGTGGCCGCCAGGTCGGATTGGCGGATCATCACGCGGGGTGAAAAACTCATGAAACCGGCGCCCCGGTCAGGCTCGATGGCGATGACCGAGGCGATGAGGAAGGACATGTCGCCTAACCAGAGCTGATCGCCCACCCGCAGGTTAAGCACGGGCAGCAAGGACGCATCCACCCAGGCCTGACCGGCAGGAGGGCCTCCCATTGGTGCTTTGCCCGAAGGTTCAACCATGCCGTCGGCACGCAAACGGCCCAAGGTGATCTGGCCGCGCAATGGGTAGGCTTCGCTGACGGCCTTCAGGGCCACCAGCTTGCTGTCGCCGCCACGCTCATCCGGTGCGCGGGCCATGCTGGGAAAGGCCGCCGTGTTGGCCTGCCTCAGACCCAGCTTTTGCGCCTCGCCGGCCAATGCAGCCGGCATGGGTTGGTCGGCCACCACCAAGGCGTCGGCGGCCAGCAGTTGGGCAGCATCGCGCACCAGGCCTTGCTCAATGCGATCGGCGAAAAAACCCACGGCAGACAAAGCCGTGACGGCCAGCACCACGGCCACCAGCAGCAACCTGAGGCTGCCTGATCGCATGTCGCGCCAAGTTTGCTTGAGGGCCCAGCGCCAGGCTGGCACCGACGACACCGCTGAATTGATCGCCATGAAACTCCGCTTTATTCTCAAAACTGAAGGATCATTAGAACCCAAGCCGAATGCCCACGCCCCCTGTCATGCCGATCAAGTATTTGCAAGGTCTCACCGCCCCGGAACGCACGCAGCAGAGCAACCTTCACCTGGGTGTTTCATTGGCCTTCGTGGCGGGCGCCATCAACGCCGGTGGCTTTCTGGCGATCGGGCAATACACCTCGCACATGACCGGCGTGGTCTCGGGCATGGCCGATCACCTGGCGCTGGGCAACTTCGACCTCGTCATGGCCGGGTTGGAGGCCTTGCTGGCCTTTTTGCTGGGGGCGGCCACCTCGGCCATCCTCATCAACTGGGCGCGGCGGCGCGGAGGTCGCAGCGAATATGCCCTGCCCCTGATGATCGAGGCGGGCTTGTTGCTGGTCTTTGGCCTGATGGGTGAACGGCTCAGCCTGTCCATGACGCTGGAGGTGTCCTTGACCATTGCCCTGCTGTGTTTCGTGATGGGGCTGCAGAACGCCATGGTGACCAAGGTGTCGAATGCCGAGATCCGAACCACGCACGTCACCGGCCTGGTCACCGACATCGGGATCGAGTTGGGCAAACTGGTTTACTGGAACAACTCAGCGCCCAACCATGCGCTGGGCAAGGTCCAGGTCAACACGCGAAAGCTGCGCATCCTGCTGGCTTTGACCGGGGCATTCATGGTCGGCAGCGTGGTGGGCGCGCTGGGCTTCAAACACCTGGGCTATGTGTCCACCGTGCCGCTGGCACTGGTATTGGCGCTGCTGTCATCGGTGCAGTTCGTGCCGCAACGACCGAGCAAGCTCACCGAATGAAACATTAAGCGCCGAAACGCTCGAAGGTTTGGTCGAGCTTGGCGATCCAGTCGGCCTTGTCTTCGTTGGAGGCAAAGCTGGCCTCGAAGCTGTTGCGCGCCAGGGTGTAGGCGGCCGAGGCGTCCAGGCCCAGGGCGGCAAAGGTCTCCAGGTAGTTCTGGTTCAGGTAGCCGCCAAAGTAGGCTGGGTCGTCTGAGTTGATGGTCACCTTCAGGCCCAGGTCCAGCATGGTTTTAAGGTTGTGCTGGCCCAAGGTGCTGAACACGCACAGCTTGACATTGGACAGCGGGCACACGGTCAGGGGCATGCCCTCTTTGACCAGGCGCTGCACCAGCGCGGGATCTTCGACACAACGCACGCCGTGGTCGATGCGCTCGACCTTGAGCACATCCAATGCGCTGATGATGTAGGCCGGCGGGCCTTCTTCGCCCGCGTGGGCCACCACGTGCAAACCCAGTTCACGGCAACGTTCAAACACCCGGGCGAATTTTTCGGGCGGGTGGCCTCGCTCGCTTGAATCCAGGCCCACGCCCACGATCAGGTCGAGCCAGGGCAAGGCTTCATCCAGGGTCTTCAGGGCGGCTTCTTCGGGCAGGTGCCTCAGGAAGCACATGATCAGCGTGGCACTGACGCCCAGCTCGGTCTTGGCGCGCTTGCACGCAAGGTCCAGGCCTTTGATCACCACCTCGAAGGGCACGCCCCGGTCAGTGTGGGTCTGGGGGTCGAAAAACAATTCGGTGTGCAGCACGTTCTCGGCGGCGGCCTTGCTCAGGTAGGCCCAAGCCATGTCGTGGAAATCTTCTTCCTTGAGCAGCACCGAAGCACCCGCGTAATAGATGTCCAGGAAGGTTTGCAGATCGGTGAAAGCGTAGGCCGCGCGCAGGGCCTCCACGCTGGGGTAAGAAAGCGCCACGCCATTGCGCTGCGCCAGGGCGAAGATCAACTCGGGCTCAAGCGAGCCCTCGATGTGGATGTGCAACTCCGCCTTGGGCATGGCTTGCAGCAGTTCGGGCAAGCGGTTGGGTGCAATGGTCATGGCGCTCATCCTTATTTGCTGGAGGGCACCGCACCATCCACGCCCTTGACGTAGAAGTTGATGCCACCCAGGAACTTGTCATCGGCCACGGCGTCTTTGGCCAGCACTTCCTTGCCATCCTGGCCCACGATGGGGCCCTTCCAGATGACGAAACTGCCGTCCTTCAAGCCAGCCTTGATGGTGTCCACCTTGGCCTTCAGGTCAGCGGGCACCTTGTCAGACAGGGACACGAGGTCAATGGCACCTTCCTTCACGCCCCACCACACGCCGCCGGTGGTCCAGGTGCCTTCCAGCGCATCCTTAGTGGCCTTGATGTAGTACGGCGCCCAGTTGATGATGGCCGAGCCCAGGTGGGCCTTGGGGCCAAACTTGCTCATGTCCGAATCCCAGCCAAAGGCGTACTTGCCGGCTTTCTCGGCCGTTTGCAGCACCGCGCTGGAATCGGTGTTCTGGAACAGCACGTCGGCACCCTGGTTGAGCAGGCTTTGCGCGCCTTCGGTTTCCTTCGGGGGATCGAACCAGTTGTTGATCCAGACCACTTTGGTCTTGACCTTGGGGTTCACGCTTTGAGCGCCCAACGTGAAGGCGTTGATGTTGCGGATCACCTCAGGGATAGGGATGGAGCCGACCACTCCCAGGGTGTTGGACTTGGTCATGCCGCCCGCGATCACGCCGGCCATGTAGGCGCCTTCATAGGTGCGCGAGTCGTAGGTGCGCATGTTCTCGGCCGTCTTGTAGCCCGTGCCATGCTCGAACTTCACGTCCTTGTGATCGGCGGCCACCTTGAGCATGGGTTCCATGTAGCCAAAGGTGGTGCCAAAGATCAGCTTGTTGCCTTGGCTGACCATGTCGCGCAGCACGCGCTCGGCGTCAGGGCCTTCGGGCACTTTCTCCACGAAGGAGGTCTTGATCTTGTCGCCGTATTCTTTTTCCAACGCCAGCCGGGCCTGGTCATGGGCGTAGGTCCAGCCAGCATCACCCACCGGGCCCACATAGGCAAAGGCGATGAGCAGGGGGCCTGCGGGCGCGGCGGCCGCCACCGAGGCGGTGGCCGCAGGTGTCGACGCGGCCGAAGCGGCGTCAGGCGTGGCTTCTTTCTTGCCGCAACCCACCAGGGCGGCGGTCGCGGCAATGCTGGCCCATCCGGCCGCTTTCAACAAAGAACGTTTGGTCAATGGTCGAGTCATGTCATCTCCAGGGTGGAAAAATCAGAACACTGAAACAGACAGCCAGGGGCGATGATGCCTCGTCAGCTGCCGGGATGGAAGGGCTTGCCCAACGACGCGGGCATGTTGACGCGAATCCACGTCGGATTGCGGGAGATCAGCACCAGCACCACGATGGTGGCCAGGTAAGGCAGCATCGTCAGCAACTGGCTGGGAATCTGAATGCCCTGCCCTTGCAGCTGGAACTGCAGCATGGTCACGCCGCCGAACAGGTAAGCACCTAGCAAGACGCGGGCCGGGCGCCAAGTGGCGAAGGTGGTCAGCGCCAGGGCGATCCAGCCTTTGCCAGCCACCATGCCCTCGACCCAAAGCGGGGTGTAGACCACCGACAGATAAGCCCCCGCCAAACCGCACAGGGCGCCGCCAGCCATCACAGCCATCAAGCGAATTTGGCGCACCGGGTAGCCCAAGGCGTGCGCCGACTCTGGCGATTCGCCCACCGCCCGCAAGATCAAACCGGCCCGTGAACGGTACAAAAACCAGGCCAGGGCCGCCGTGAAGGCGATGGCCAGGTACACCAGCGGGTGTTGTTTGAACAAGGCGGGCCCCACGAACGGGATGTCTGACAGGTAGGGGACGGCGAAGTTGGGCCGCTCAGGCAGTTTCTCTTGCGTGTAGCGGATGCCGGCAAAGGCCGACAGCCCAGCCCCGAACAGGCTGAGCGCCAAACCCGTGGCGTACTGATTGGTGTTGAGCCAGATCACCAGCACCCCGAACACGGCGGCCAGCAAGGCCCCTGCAGCCGCACCGGCCATGAAGGCCAGGGTGTCGCTGCCCGTGGTCACGCCCGTGGCAAAACCGGCGATGGCGGCCACCAGCATCAGGCCCTCGGCCCCCAGGTTGACCACACCGGAGCGCTCGTTGATCAGCAGGCCCATCGCTGCCAGCCCCAGCACGGTGCCCGCGTTCAGCGTGGCGGCCAGCAGCAAGGCCAGCGAATCGGCGGTGAAGACGCTCATTTGGAAACCCAGCGCAAGCGTTGATGGATGAAGGTGTCGCAGGCCAGCAGGCAGAACAGCAACAAACCCTGGAAGACGCCGGTCAGCGCCTTGGGCAGGCCCAGACGCGACTGGGCCAGTTCGCCGCCAATGTAGAACATGCTCATCAACAAGGCTGAGAACACGATGCCAATGGGATTGAGCCGCCCCACGAAGGCCACGATGATGGCGGCGAAGCCATAGCCCATGGGCACGAAAGGCGTGAGCTGCCCTTGTGGCCCGGCCGCTTCCAGCGCGCCTGCCAATCCAGCCATGCCACCCGAAATCAACAGCCCGGTCCAAAGCGCCCGGCGTGACGAAAAGCCCGCATAACGCGCCGCCGCCGGAGCCAGGCCGCCCACCTGCAACTGGAAACCGGCATAGGTGCGCGCCAGGAAGATCGTGAAACATGCCACCGCCGCCAAGGCGATGTAGACACCGATGTTCATGCGGAAGCCGCTGACGATCTTGGGGATGCGGGCCGCGTCCAGGAAGGTGATCGTTTGCGGAAAGTTATAGCCCTGAGGATCCCTCCAGGGGCCGTAGACCAGGTAACTCAGCAACATCTCGGCCACGTAGACCAGCATCAGGCTGACCAGGATTTCGCTGGCGTTGAAGCGGTCGCGCAGCAGGGCCACGATGCCCGCCCAGGCCATGCCGCCGAGCATGCCGGCGATCAGCACAGCGGCGACGATCCAGCGGCCGGTGTCGGGCGTGGCCTGCATGGCCACCCAACCGCCGCAAATGGCGCCCAGCACGAACTGCCCTTCCGCCCCGATGTTCCACAGGTTGGCGCGAAAGCACACGGCCAACCCCAGCGCGATCAGCACCAGGGGCGTGGCCTTGATGGTCAATTCGGTCAGCGAATAAACGCTTTTAACCGGCTCGTAGAAGAACATCCGCAGGCCATCGACGGGGTTCTTGCCCAAGACCACGAACAGGAACGAACCCACCAGCACCGTGATCAGCAAGGCGATGACGGGCGAGCCCACCATCAGCAGTTTGGACGGCTCGGCACGTGTTTCAAGCTTGAACATGGGCGGCCTCCCACAAGCCGCTCATCCAGATGCCGATCTGCGGGGCCGTGGCCTGGCTGGCGTCAATGCTGGGCGACAAGCGCCCTTGCGCCATCACCATCAATCGATCGCTGACTGCAAACAATTCGTCCAACTCCTCGCTAACGACCAGCACCGCGCAACCGGCGTCACGCAGTTTCAACAATTCGCCACGGATCTGCGCGGCCGCGCCCACGTCCACGCCCCAGGTGGGCTGGGACACCAGCAACAACTTGGGCGAGGCATCGATCTCGCGGCCCATGATGAACTTTTGCAGATTGCCGCCAGACAGACTCTTGGCCGCCGCGTTCGAGCCCACGGCCTTGACCTTGAAGCGGCTGATCAAATCGGATGCCATGCCGTGGGTGCCCTGAATGCGAAGCCAGCCGCCAGGGCCGACGGCATTGGTGCGGGTCAGCAAGGTGTTTTGCGCCAGCGACATGCTGGGAACAGCGCCCCGGCCCAGGCGCTCTTCGGGCACGCTGTGCAGCCCCTGGCTTCGACGTTCGCGCGGAGACGACTGGCTGACATCCCGACCAAACAAGGTGACCATGCCGGGCGTGGTGCGCGGGTCTTCACCGCTCAAAGCCGCCATCAGGGCTTGCTGCCCATTGCCCGACACGCCCGCGATGCCGACGATCTCGCCGGCCTGCACCTGCAGGCAGATGTCTTGCAAGTTCACGCCAAAGGTGTCTTGCTTGGCCAGGTTCAAGTTTTTGACCACCAAGGCCATGGCGCCCAGCACCGGCGCCACGCGCTTGAGCTGCGGCGGCTCGGAGCCAATCATCAAGCGGGACAAGCTGGCATTGGTCTCTTGGCGCGGATCGACCTCGCCCGTGACCTTGCCTCCGCGTAGCACGGTGCAGCGGTGGCACAAGGCGCGGATCTCGTCCAGCTTGTGGCTGATGTAAAGGATGGAACAACCACGCTCGGCCAATTGGCGCAAGGTCACGAAGAGCTTGTCAACGGCTTGCGGCGTCAGCACCGAGGTAGGCTCATCCAGGATCAACAATTGCGGGTTCGTCAGCAAGGCGCGCACGATCTCGACCCGCTGGCGCTCGCCCACGCTCAAGGTGTGCACAGGGCGCCAGGGATCAACCTCCAACCCATAGTCGCTTGAGACGGCCTGGATGCGCTCGATTACCTCGGGCAGCGTCCATTTCTTGTCCAGGCCCAGCCACACGTTTTCGGCGGCGGTGAGGGTGTCAAACAAGGAGAAGTGCTGGAACACCATGCTGATGCCCAGCGCTCGGGCCTCTTGCGGCGAACGCACCTGCACCAAGGCATCGTTGAAGTAGATCTCGCCGGCGTCGGGTTTGACCGCGCCGAAGATGATCTTCATCAAGGTGGATTTGCCGGCGCCGTTCTCGCCCAGCACAGCGTGGATTTCGCCCGGCAGGACGTGCAGGCTGACATCGTCATTGGCCCGCACCGCAGGGTACTGCTTGGTGATATTGCGGAGTTCTAGGCGATACGACATAAAAAGCGCCTGGGCGCGTTATTGGACTGCGGCCTGAACAAGCGACGAGGCCGAATGAACGCATTGGCCAGCCACGTAGGTGCTCACCAGATTGCGTTCATCGCCCATGGTCACCCAGGCAAAGATGCGCTCGTGCAAATGCTCTTGCAAAACGCGGGCCAGGCGTTGCTGAGCGACCCGATCCCGATGCTCGGCCACTGGGCCCTGCGCCATGCTCCACACCGCCAGGTCGGCCATGCAGTCCGGCTCCAGGCGTCCAATCTCATCGGCCAAACCCAGGTGGCTGGCGGCGCCCAAGGTGCAGGTGTACAGGGCCTTCCAAGCCGACAGGCGCACGCCTTGCAGCGCCTGGATCTTGTAGGCATCGGCAATGTTGCGCAGCATGGACAGGCTGGTGCCGCCGCCCACGTCACTGGCCAAGCTCACGTTCACACCTTCACGCTCGGCTTCAAGCCAGTTGAACAAACCGCTGCCCAGGAAGAGGTTGGACGAAGGGCTGTGGGCGATCTGCGCGCCATGCGCCTTCAACACGGCGCGGTCGTTGGCGTCCAACCAGATGCCGTGGGCCAGCACCGCGCGCGGGCCGATCAGGCCGTCGCGGTCGTACACGTCCAGGTAGCTGCGCGCGGTGGGGAACAGCTCGGCCACCCAGCGCACTTCGTCGCGGTTCTCGGCCACGTGGGTCTGCATGTAGGTGCCAGCGTAGGTTTGGCACAGGCGGCCGGCCATGGTCAGTTGCTCAGGGGTGCTGGTGGGGGCAAAACGCACGGTGACCGCGAACGACTGCCTGGCTTTTCCATGGAAGCGGTCGATCAGGTCGATGCAATCTTTCTCAGCCTGGTCCACGTCGTCCAGCAGACCCTCGGGCGCGTGTCGGTCCATCAGAACCTTGCCGGTGATCAAGCGCATGTGGTGCGCGCTGGCCATGTCGAACAAGGCTTCGGCGCTGACCTTGTGCACCGTGGGGAACACCACCGCGCTGGTCGTGCCATGGGCCCACAGGGCGTGGAGAAAACGCTCGGCGCCTTCGCGGGCCACCAGCGGGTCCACGTAGCGGCGCTCGGCCGGGAAGGTGTAGGTGTTGAGCCAATCGAGCAGCTCGGCGCCATAGCTGGCGATGACGTCCAACTGCGGGCAATGCACGTGGGTGTCGATGAAGCCCGGCATGATCAACTGACCACGGTGGTCGGTCACCGGCACATCGGCCCAGTCCTGTGGCAAGGGATCGCCGGCCGGATGGATGGCCGCGATGCGCTCACCGTCGATCAGCAGGACATGGTCGGGGCGCCAGCGCACACCCGGCGCTTCGGCGGGCAGCGCAAAGCCTGGGTCGGCGGTGAAATCCAGCAGGTCGCCGCGCAGCACCCGCCGAGTCTGGACAGCTGGGCCGTTGACGGGATTCAATCGGGGATCAGGCATGAAAGCTCACTGTTTGGCCGAAGAACCCAGCACGGGCAAGGACTCGGCGCGCAAAGGAGGGCGAACCTGGTGCAGACCACGAACCACGTCGCGCACTTGCTCGCGCAACCAGCGGCTGGCCGCTGAATGGTGCGTGAGATCGTGCCACAACTGATAGTAGTTCATGGCCGGGAATGGCACGGGGCATCGGATGATCTTGACGCGCAACTGTTGCGCGTAACGCTCACAGAAGCGGCGCCCCGTGGTCAACACCAGCAAGGAGCCTGCCACCATGTAGGGCAGCTGGGCAAAGTGCGGGTTGCGCACCACAATGTTTCGGCGCAAGCCCTGCATGGCCAGGCGCTCGTCAATCACGCCCACGGCGCCCGGGTGCAAAGCCGGTGGCGACACGTGCTCGGCCGCCAGGTATTGCTCGATCGACCAGGCGCGTTTGCCTTCCTTGGGCAGGCGCGCAGCAGGGTGGTCTTCAGAGACGAGACACACCACCTCGTCGGTCAGCAGGCGGCCCAAGTGCAGCTCGTCAGAGGGCTCCAGCCAGTTGCCGATCACCAGGTCGACCTCGCCACGCGCCAGGCTGCGGCGGTGGTCGAGTTCGGCGGTCAATTGAACGACCTCGACCTTGATGTTGGGCGCCAGTCGGCGTAGCCTCAGGGTGAGTTCAGGCAGGAAGAAAGGATCGAGGTAATCGGTGGCGGCAATCCGGAAAGTGAGCGTGGTGCTGGCCGGGTCGAAGTCGCGCACCGAGTTCTTGTGGCCAAACATGCTCTGCGCGTGCTGCAGGATGGCCGAGGCGGGCTCCAGCAGACTCAGCGCCACATCGGTGGGCGCCATGGTCTGGCCACAGCGCACCAAAAGCGGGTCGCCCGTGATCTCGCGCAGGCGCTTCAGCTGGGTGCTGACGGCGGGCTGGCTGGATTGAAGGCGAAGGGCCGCCTTGGAGACGCTGCACTCGGTAATCACGGTGTGTAAAACCCGGATGAGGGAAATGTCGATCTTGTCGAAAACAGCGTCCTTGCTCATGTGCAACAGCAGATAGTTATTATTACCATGATGGTATAGCGGCAAACCCCAATCGCAGTACCCTCTGAGGTGGGATCCCCATTGAGTGGGGTGTGCCATTCAATGCTTGTCGCTGATCCAGGAGTCTGACCATGAGCGACCCGACACCCCGTCCGATTCGCTTCTTTCACCAAGGGCAGATCCACACCGTAGAGGGCCTGCCGCCCACCACCACCGTGCTGCAATGGCTGCGCGAGCAGGCGCATTGCACCGGCACCAAAGAAGGCTGCGCCGAAGGTGATTGCGGCGCTTGCACCGTGGTCGTCGGCGAGGTCGATGAGTCAGGGCAGGCACTCACCAAGACCACCGTCAATGCTTGTATCCAGTTTTTGCCCACGCTTGATGGGCGAGCCCTGTTCACGGTTGAAGACCTGCAGGGCATGAACGGCGGCGCACTGCACCCCTGCCAGCAGGCCATGGTCGATTGCCACGGCTCGCAATGTGGCTTCTGCACGCCGGGCTTCGTGATGTCCTTGTGGCAGGTTTATGAAGACCAGGTGCAGGCATTGCCAAGGCAAGACTTGGCCGATGCGCTGTCGGGCAACCTGTGCCGCTGCACGGGTTACCGCCCTATCCTGGACGCCGGACAAAAAATGTTCGAGGCACCCCGCGTGGTCTTCGACCCGACCCCAGCGTTGAACGCGTTGAAAGCGCTGGACGCCACTGACCAGACCTTCATCCACGAGGCGCCCGAGGCCACCAACCCCGCCAAGCGCACCCGCTTCGTCGCCCCCGCCACCTTGAGCGAGTTGGCCCGCTGGCGTCAGCAGATGCCGCAAGCACGCCTGCTGGCCGGCAGCACCGACGTGGGCCTATGGGTCACCAAGCAAATGAAGCCTCTGGGCGACATCCTCTACCTGGGCCGCGTCAAAGAACTCAAGGCCATCACCGCCACCAGCACCGGCCTGACCATTGGCGCCGCCGCCTCGCTGGAAGACGCCTGGGCCGCCATCGTGCAGCACGTGCCTGCCCTGCGCGAGATCTGGCTGCGCTTCGCCTCGCCGCCAGTGCGCCACGCTGGCACCCTGGGCGGCAACATCGCCAATGGCTCGCCCATCGGGGACAGCGCGCCCATGCTGCTGGCCCTCAATGCCGAGGTCACCTTGCGCAAAGGCGACTGGCAGCGCACCCTGCCCTTGTCAAGCTTCTACCTGGACTACATGAAGAACGCGCTGGAGCCCGGCGAGTTCCTGCAGTCCATGCACATTCCCTTGCCCCAGCAGGACGACATCGTGCGCGGCTACAAGATTTCCAAGCGCCGCGACAGCGACATCTCGGCCGTGTGCGCCGGCCTGATGCTGCGGCTGGACGGCGACGTGATCGCCGAGGCGCGCCTGGCCTGGGGCGGCATGGCGGCCACGGCCAAACGTGCGGCCTTGACCGAAGCCGCGCTGATTGGCCAGCCCTGGACCGAGGCCACCTTGCGCGGCGCTCAGGCTGCGCTGGCCCAAGATTTCAAGCCCATGACCGATCTGCGCGCCAGCCAAAGTTACCGCTCGCGCGTGGCCGTCAACCTGCTGGAACGTTTCTGGCTTGAAACCCGCACGGAGCACGCGCTCGCCGCTGAAAAGGTGCAGGTATGGACCGCCTGACGATGAAGACCGCCACGGCAGCTGGCCAATCCCTGCCGCACGAGTCCGCCCACCTGCACGTGGCGGGTGCCGCCCCGTACATCGACGACCTGCCCGAGCTGGCAGGCACCCTGCACTGTGCCCTGGGCCTGTCGCCCGTGGCACATGGACGATTGCTTGGCGTTGACGTGGCCACCATCAAAGCCATGCCCGGCGTGGTCGCGGTGCTGACTGCCCAGGATGTGCCCGGCAAGAACGACTGCGGCGCCATCATCCACGACGAGCCCATCCTGGCCGATGGCGAAGTGCACTTCCTGGGCCACCCGGTGTTCGCCGTCATCGCCACTGACCGTGAATCGGCGCGCCGTGCTGCGGCCCGCGCCAAGGACGTCATCCAGGTCGAAGCCCTGCCTTCGCTGCTGACCATCGAAGCGGCCCACGCCGCCGAGTCCTACGTGGTGCCGCCCATGCACCTCAAGCGCGGCGATGCTGCCGGCGCGATGGCCCAGGCACCGCACCGTTTGAAGGATCGCTTCTACCTGGGTGGGCAAGAGCAGTTCTACCTGGAAGGCCAGATCTCGTACGCCATCCCGCGCGAGAACAACGGCATGCTGGTGCACTGCTCCACGCAACACCCCAGCGAGATGCAGCACCACATCGCGCACGCGCTGGGCCTGCACTCGCACCACATCCAGGTCGAATGCCGGCGCATGGGTGGCGGCTTTGGCGGCAAGGAATCGCAATCGGCCGTGTTCGCCTGCATCGCGGCCATCGCAGCCCGAAAGCTCAAGCGGCCGGTCAAGCTGCGCGTGGACCGCGACGACGATTTCATGATCACGGGCAGGCGCCATTGCTTCATCCACGACTATGAGATCGGCCACGATGACCAGGGCCGCATCCTGGCCGCCGAGGTGAACATGGTCTCGCGCGCAGGTTGGTCGGCCGACCTGTCGCCCCCGGTGATGACGCGCGCCCTGTGCCACTTCGACAACGCCTACTGGCTGCCGAACGTGAGCATGCACGGCTACTGCGCGCGCACCAACACGCAAAGCAACACCGCCTTCCGTGGCTTTGGCGGGCCCCAAGGCGCGCTGGCGGTGGAGGTGGCACTGGACAGCATCGCCCGCAAGCTCAAGCTGGATGCGCTGGACGTGCGCCTGGCCAACCTCTATGGCTTGCAAGAGAACAACGTCACGCCCTATGGCCAGACGGTTGAAGACAATGTGCTGCGCCCTTTGATTGATGAGTTGGTGGCCAGCAGCGATTACCGAGCGCGCCGCCAGTCTTTAGAAGCATTCAACGCCTGCAGCCCGGTGTTGAAAAAAGGTCTGGCCCTGACGCCGCTCAAGTTCGGCATCTCATTCAATGTGGTGCACCTGAACCAGGCTGGCGCCCTGGTGCACATCTACACCGATGGCAGCGTGCTGGTGAACCACGGCGGCACCGAGATGGGGCAAGGCCTGAACACTAAAGTGGCGCAAATGGTGGCGCACACCCTGGGCGTCAGCATGGCCCGCGTGCGCGTCACCGCCACCGACACAGCCAAGGTGGTCAACACCTCGGCCACGGCCGCGTCCACAGGATCCGACCTGAACGGCAAGGCCGCCGCCGATGCAGCGCGGCAGATCATTGAGCGGCTGACGAAGTTCCTGGCCGACCGCGAACAGGTGCCAGAGGATGCCGTGCGCTTCGTGGACGACCAGGTGGAAATCGGCTCGCAGAAACTGTCCTTCGAACAGGTCATCAGCGAAGCCTACTTTGCCCGCATCCAACTGTGGTCCGACGGCTTCTACACCACGCCCAAACTGCACTGGGACCGCACCACCATGCAGGGCCGACCCTTCTTCTACTTCGCCTATGGCGCGGCTGTGAGCGAAGTGCTGGTGGACACGCTGACCGGCGAGTGGAGGCTGTTGCGCGCCGAAGTGCTGCACGACGCGGGCCAGTCCATCAACCCGGCCGTGGACATCGGCCAAATCGAAGGTGGCTTCATCCAGGGCATGGGCTGGCTCACCAGCGAAGAGCTGTACTGGCACCCTGAGTCGGGCCGACTGATGACGCACGCACCCTCGACCTACAAGATCCCCACCGCCAGCGACTGCCCGGCCGACTTCCGTGTCAAGCTGTTCGACAACATCAACGTGGAAGACACCATCCACCGGTCCAAAGCCGTGGGCGAGCCGCCCTTGCTGCTGCCCTTCTCGGTGTTTTTGGCAATCCGCGATGCGGTGTCGAGCGTAGGCGGCCATGACATCGACCCACCTTTGCGCGCACCCGCCACGCCCGAGGCCATCCTCGACGCGGTCGATGCCGTCAAGGCCGCACGGGCCTGATCACCATGAGCAGCCTGAGCGCACGGGCCCTGCGACGCACCGCCAAGCAATGGTGGGCGGCCCAGCGCCATGCCTTGGTCATCTCGGTGGACGAGATCAAAGGCTCGACCCCACGCGGCACTGGCACGCGCATGCTGGTGTCCACGGATCAGGTTGACGGCACCATCGGCGGCGGCCACCTGGAATGGCAGGCCATTGACCTGGCGCGCCATGCCTTGCAAGAGAACACCCAGCCCACGGCCCCGTGGACCCGCACCTTTGCGCTGGGCCCCACGCTGGGCCAATGCTGTGGTGGCGTGGTGACACTGCGCTTTGCACCTTTGAACGAAGCCACGCTGGCCAACTGGGCCCTGCCCCCACCCCGCTTTCACCTGGAACTGCACGGCGCCGGCCACGTGGGCCAGGCCATCGTGCGCCTGCTGGTGGACCTGGACTGCACCGTGCGCTGGATCGATGAGCGCGCTGAAGATGCCAGCCTGCCCAACGCCGAGCAACCCGGCCTGCCCACCCTTGAGATGCTGGCCAGCCTGCCGCCGCACATCCAGTGGATGGCCACCGAGGCCGCAGAGCATGAGGTGCACGACGCGCCAACCAAGGCCTGCCACCTGGTGCTGACCCACCGCCACGACCTGGACCTGCGCATCATCGATGCCGTACTGCGCCGCGGCGACTTCCGCTTCGCCGGTCTGATCGGCTCGCAGACCAAACGCGCCAAGTTCCTGCACCGCCTGGCTGAGCAAGGCATCACACCTGAAACGCTGGCCCGCCTGACCTGCCCCATCGGCCTGCCCGGCGTGATTGGCAAAGAGCCCGCCGTCATTGCCATCGCCGTGCTCGCGCAGCTGTTGCAACACACCTCAACATCACCACAGGACTGACGCCGTGCTGCTCAAAGGCAGCGAGATCGTGGCCGCCGGCCCCACGGCCGACCTTCCGCCCGAATTGCTCGCCCAGGCCACCCAGACCATCGACGCACGTGGCCACATCGTCATCCCAGGCTTGGTGAACCCGCCCCACCACATGGTCCAAAGCCTGACGCGGGCCATCCCCGCCGCGCAGAACGCCGAGCTGTTTGGCTGGCTGCGTACGCTCTACCCCAACGGCGTCAGGCTGGACGACAGCATCGCCGCCGCGCAAGAGATCGGCATCCGCTTCATGGCCAGCCGGGGCAGCATGAGCGTGGGCGAGAGCGCTGGCGGTCTGCCACCCGACCACCTGGTCGAGCGCGAAACCACATCCTGCGCACCTTGGGCATGGCCAGTAGCGCCGTACACGACCCGGTGACCTCGCTGCTGATGTGCCATGGCCAGACGACAGCATGGACCATCGTGAATGGGCGCGAGGTGGCGGATCATGGCCAGGCAACTGGCGGATGCCTAGGTGGTAGACGGCCGGATCATGTTGGAGGATCCGGGGCCAAGCGATATTTCATGCGGCTGGGCCATTCTCGTCATGCCTGGGCGCGTGGGCGTCATCTTGTGGCGTCCACCAATTGGCCCTGGATGCATCGTGAATGTGGATGCCAACTTTGGATTTGACATGCCCTTGAAGCGTGCCCACCCGCAGGCGCAACACACCCGGCAGTGAGCTGCGCTGGCTGAACAAGGGCGAGCCGCAGGTCTTGCAAAAGCAGCGGTACTTGCCAGGTGATGACTCGTACCGCTGGATCAGGCTGATGCCAGAAAGCCAATCCACCTGCGATTCGTCCAACGGGATGTTGGTGACGAAAGGCGTGCCCTGCGCACGGCGGCATTGGCCGCAGTGGCAGACCTGGATCGGCGGCAGATCGCCGGACACGGTGAAGGTAACGCCTCCGCAGAGGCAGCTGCCACGGTGCATGACCGCCCTCCTGAAACTTGGGGTTTCAGGAAGTTTGACACATGTTTCGCTTCAACCTTACTTGCAGTTGTTCGGCGCCACCTTGCCGTCGAAACGGTTCAGCAGGTAGGTCAAACCACCACTCAAGCCCATGGCGCCCAGAACGTGGTCTGTGCCGGCGACTGGCTTGTATTCCAGCGTGGCGTTGTTGGCGCAGTAGTAGGCCGCCAGGCTGTCCACGTCAGCGATGGGCATCACTTGATCACCAATGCTTTGAAAGATTTGGAGCGGGATCTTGGGCGTGTTCTGGCCCATGGTGTTTTCGCGGTTGATGGCTTGCATCTCGGGCAGGTTCAGGAAGTTGGGATCCTTCAACAGGTCAGAGCCCTTCTTGTAGGCATAGGCCGTCAGCAGATTGGGCGAACCTGTCAGGCAGCGTGTGCCGATGTCCTTGATGGCCACAATGCCTTCGGGCGTGGCGTAGTCCTCGACCTTGAGCTCGGGATAAGCGCGCGACAAGCCCACCACCGCACCCAGGTAGGCACCCGCCCAGAAACCGCCATCGACCTTCTTGGCCACATTGATGGGGTTGACGGGCAAGCCGCCTTGCGCAGCGCCGATGATCTTCAGCTCAGGCGCGTAGCCCGCCGCCAGCTCAGCGGCCCAGGCCGTGGCAAAGCCGCCGCCGGAGTAGCCCAACATGCCCACGGGCGTCAATGCATTCAGACCGCTGTTGCTGAACCTCAGTGTGGCGCGGATGCCGTCGAGCACGCCCTGGCCGCTGTTCTTGGCGACGATCCATTGTGATTCCAGGCCTTCATAGTCGGCCATGGTCACGATGTAACCCTTGTTCAGCGCCGATTGGAAGAAAGTCTTTTCCAGCAGCGTGTTGGACGTGGCCTGACCAGAAGGTGAGCAGTCCAGCGTGAGGCTGTCGTAGAAGGATTGGTAAGACAGCAGCTTGCGACCGGTTGCAGGGGCAGCCTTGGGGATCAGAACGGTCGTGACCATGGCCACGGGCTGGTTCTTGGTGTTCGTCGAGCGGTACATCACCTGCCAGCCTTCTTTGAGGCTGGTGCCCAGCGAAGCGGCTGGCAGTGCGCGGTAGCGCAGCACGTTGCCGGGGACCTCGGCGGCCAGCTCGCCGCTGGTGGGCGAGGTGTAGAAGGCGTCGGCGGTGGGCTTGAGTTTGGCGTCGACTGTGGGATAGACCTGTTGGGCCTGGACAAGCGTCGTCATGGACAAGGCACCAGCGCAGGCGAGGCCGGCGATGGTGGTCAGGCGGTTCACGGTTCGATTCATGTTGTTCCTTAGCGGGTTTAAATCAATTGGAAGGTCAGGTGCAATTCAAATAGTTGGGCGTTTTCCCTCTGAAGCGAGGGGAAACACGCCCACAGAACAGGGGGCTGTCTTAGAACCCTTCGACCACGAAGCGGCTGAACTCACCTTCGTTGATGCCCCCCTTGACCATGGCGTCGTAACGCATGTCGTCGTCCAGGAAGCGCTTGAGCCAGGCCACCGAGGCCTTGCCCGCAGTGGCCAACTGCGCCTTGCTGGCGAGGAAGGTGGAGCACAAGTGGCTGGCACCTATGACCTCGATTTCGGCGCGTGGCAGCAAGGGATTCAAGCTGGCATAAAACTGATCCGAGTGCGTCTTGTTCGGTGCGATGGTGTCTTTCTCACAAGCCACGATCAACGTCGGAACCGTGTCGCCTGCAAAGCTCTTGGTGGTGTGCCAGGGTTGAAGGGCGACAACTGCCTTGAGCGTGTTGTCGGCCACCGCCGCGCTCAGCACCGCCCCGCCCCCCATGGAGTTGCCCATCACGGCGCGGCGCCTCACATCGGTCACGATGGCATAGGGCACTTGCCCCACCTGGGCAAGATCAACCACATGCTGCAAAGCGCCGGCCACGGCAACGGCGCGCGTATCAGGCTGGTCAAGGCTTGCCACGCTGTCCAGGTTGATCACCACAAATCCGTGAGACGCCACCTTCTTCACCAGCGTTTCATAGACCGCCTGGAAGGCGAGGAAGCCGGGCGTCATGGCCACCACGCCGAAGGTTTCTCCTGGTGCATTCGGGTAGTACACGGTGGCGCCACCATAGTTGTGGCTTTTGGCATCGGCCTTCGAGATCTTGAAGGCGCTTACCGCATAAAGCCCTGTCGCATTCAGCAGCGCAGCCGTGGGGTCTGGGCCGCGTTCATGGTCGGCGGCCTGCGCTTGCGTGGCCACCAGGGCACAAGCGGCGAGCGTCAAGGCACAGAGAAATTGGCGATAGATGTTCATGGTGGACCTGGCGTGCGCGGGCAGATTGGAGTTGCCCAGATGCTAGGCCCATGGGTCCATGGCCGCATGGGCTGAAGCGGCCAATCATTGGCTTTGTGGGTGCGGACTTACCCGGTGACTTGCCATTTAACGACAAACAACAAGCTGACTCAGCCTTTGGCCACGATGCGCGCGATCAGACCAGGCGCCAATCGCATCATCAAAGGCAGCCAACGCGCCATGCCCGGGTAGACCTCTGCTTGGCCCCGCCAGGCGGCGGCCAAGGTCAACGCCACCACCTGCTCCGGCGAGATCTTGTTGGCTTGGTAATGTGCCGTGGCGGGGGTGTCCACCGAAGGCGAGGCCACGTCGGTGATGGTGATGCCCTGCCCGTCCAGTTGGCGCCGAAGCGCCTTGGTGAAACTTTGCAAGCCCGCCTTGGACGCCGAGTAAATCGGTGCGCGCGTGGCGGGTAACAAGCCAAAGCCCGAGCTCACCATGATGATGCGAGATGGGGTAGATGCGCGTAAGGCAGGCAAAAATCCTGCCGTGATGTGAATGCTGCCCTCCAGGTTGGCGCGGATCTCTTGCGTCAGATCCTGCTGCAACAAATCGGCTTGCGTGAAGTCCAGCTCGCGCAATCGGCCCGCGTTGCTGACCAACAACTTGATGTCAAGGAAGGCTGCGGACACCAAAGCCACAAAGGCCACCACCGAGGCTTTGTCGCTCACATCGCACAGGTAGGTGTGGATCGCCCCCATAGCGTGCGATCAGGTCGTCAGGTTGACGCAGATGGCCCTTGAGTGCGGCGGCCACTTCGTCACCATCGGCCCGCGCACGTGACCAGACCTGCTGCAAAAATTCGTCGAAGTGCCGTCGATTGGCCATGTCGGTCAGCGGATCGAAGCGCGACAGGCGATTCAGTTGTCGGTTGCTGTGCTCCACCTCCTCGCGCTAAAGCTGTTGATGCTGCGATATCAACCAGTTGGCGCGTTCTTCGTGCTCACTGCGGTAGCTGCTGAACAGCAAGATCATGAACAAGGCCACCAGATAGTCCGGCGCCAGCGGGTCTTGGCTGGTCACAGACACATAGCAGGTGATGCCCGCTGTCACCAAGCCCAATACCAAGGCCAGCAACTCGCGCACGGATCGGTGAGCACCCTTGAGGCACAGCAAACCCACGATGGTCAGTGGGGCTTGAACCAGCAGGCGCAAGCCAAGCGCCACTTGAAACTGATCGGGCACCATGTACCAGTCAGCCAACAGCAGCACGCAGTTCAAGGCAAGGATGAGGATGGCCGCAAGGCGGATCTGGCGTAGCCGTTCCGATTCCTTGTCTTGCAGATACCGAGCCAGTACCTGTCCAAAACCCTTGATGACGAAGTTTAACGAGACAGGTCGACTCAGGTGCGCGTAAGCCGTGCCGTGAAACGGAGCAGCCATGACATTTTCACGAATGACCGGATGCATTCGCCCACCCCGCCAAGCCCAATTCGGGGTGAGCGCCGCGCCACACCGGCGCACGCCGATCTCAGGCGATGTCGAACCGGTCCAGGTTCATCACCTTGCCCCACGCGGCCACAAAGTCCTGAACGAACTTCTGCTGCGAGTCCGCGCTGCCATAGACCTCGGCGATGGCACGCAAGTGCGCGTTCGACCCGAAGATCAGGTCGACGCGCGTGGCCGTCCACTTCACGGCGCCCGTCTTGCGATCGCGCCCCTCAAAGGCCTCCTTGGCAGCTGAGACAGGCTTCCACTCCGTGCCCATGTCTAGCAGGTTGACGAAGTAGTCGTTGCTCAGCGCACCCGGCTTCTGGGTGAAGGCGCCATGCGGGGTCTGCCCAACATTGGCCCCCAACACGCGCAAACCACCGACCAGCACCGTCATCTCCGGCGCCGTCAGCGTCAGCAGTTGCGCCTTGTCGATCAGCAAGGCTTCGGCCGGCATGGCATACCGCGCCTTCTGGTAGTTGCGAAAGCCATCGGCGATCGGCTCCAGCGGGACGAAGGATGACACGTCGGTCTGATCTTGCGAAGCGTCCGCGCGGCCCGGCGTGAATGGCACGGCCACTGCTTGGCCAGCATCACTGGCAGCCTTCTCAACGCCTGCACTGCCTGCCAGCACGATCAGATCGGCCAGCGAAATCGCCTTGCCGCCGGTCTGCGTGGCGTTGAAGTCAGCGCGGATGCTTTCCAGCACCGCCAGCACTTTCGCCAGTTGCTCGGGTTGGTTGACGGCCCAATCTTTCTGCGGCGCCAGGCGGATGCGCGCACCATTGGCACCGCCCCGCTTGTCCGAACCACGGAAGGTGGACGCCGATGCCCACGCCGTCGAGACGAGCTGGGCCACTGTCAGGCCCGAGGCCAACACCTTTTGCTTGAGCGCTGCGACATCCTGTGCATCGACCAGCGCGTGCTTCACAGCGGGGATGGGGTCCTGCCAGATCAGTT
This sequence comes from Aquabacterium sp., assembly GCF_014378415.1. Taxonomy (GTDB): domain Bacteria; phylum Pseudomonadota; class Gammaproteobacteria; order Burkholderiales; family Burkholderiaceae_C; genus Aquabacterium. The sequence goes on along the minus strand of NZ_JACMNS010000006.1, from coordinate 18,269 downwards.
CTTCGGCGGGCACTTCGGGGCCCAGGTAACGGGCACGGGGGCCCATGTCTCGGTGGGTGAGCTTGAACCAGGCTCGGGCAAAGGCATCCGCGAACTGATCGGGGTTGGCCAGGAAACGCCGCGAGATCTTCTCGTAGGCCGGATCCACACGCATCGACAGGTCGGTGGTCAGCATGGTTGGCGCCAAACGCTTGGCAGCGTCGTGCGCGTGCGGAATGGTGCCGGCGCCAGCGCCATCCTTGGCCACCCACTGGTGAGCGCCTGCGGGGCTCTTGGTCAACTCCCACTCGAAGCCGAACAGGTTCTCGAAGTAGTTGTTGCTCCACTGGGTGGGCGTGGTGGTCCAGGTGACTTCCAGGCCGCTGGTGATCGCATCACCGCCTTTACCGGTGCCAAAGCTGTTCTTCCAGCCAAAGCCCTGATCCTCAATGCCAGCCGCCTCGGGCTCGTCAGAGACATGCGAGGCAGGGCCGGCGCCGTGGGTCTTGCCGAAGCTGTGGCCACCGGCAATCAGCGCGACGGTCTCTTCATCGTCCATGGCCATGCGCGCGAAGGTCTCGCGGATGTCAAAGGCGGAAGCGAGTGGGTCGGGGTTGCCGTCCGGGCCTTCCGGGTTGACGTAAATCAAGCCCATCTGCACGGCGGCGAGTGGGTTCTCCAGATCACGCGTGTGCTCGTCGCCGTCGGCCTTGTCATCGGTCACCAGCACGCCGCCATCTTTCTCGACACCTTGCGAGCCGTGGGTGTAACGCAGGTCGCCGCCCAGCCAGGTCTTCTCGCGGCCCCAGTACACGTCTTGATCGGGCTCCCACACGTCTTCACGGCCACCGGCGAAGCCGAAGGTCTTGAAGCCCATGGTTTCCAGCGCGACGTTGCCGGCAAGAACGATCAGATCGGCCCACGAGATATTCTGGCCGTATTTTTGCTTGATCGGCCAAATCAGCCGACGGGCCTTGTCCAGGCTCACATTGTCGGGCCAACTGTTCAAGGGCGCGAAGCGTTGCTGGCCGCGGCCGGAACCTCCACGCCCATCGCCGATGCGGTAGGTGCCTGCGCTGTGCCAGGCCATGCGGATGAACAACGGCCCGTAGTGTCCGAAGTCGGCCGGCCACCAATCTTGAGAATCAGTCATCAAGGCGGCCAGATCTTGCTTGACGGCGGCCAGGTCGAGGCTCTTGAAGGCTTTGGCGTAATCAAAATCCCCGCCCAGTGGGTCGGATTTGGAGGAGTGCTGATGGAGCAGGTCCACGCGCAATTGCTTGGGCCACCAGTCTTGATTGGTCGTGCCAGCGCCTGTGGCGTGGTTGAAGGGGCACTTGGCCTGTGTCTTGTCGTTACCCATGTGAAGTCTCCTGCTGCCTGGAATGTGAGGGAAAACAAATTCTCTTTTAAAAACAGCGCCAATGACGGTAAAAACTCCTATGCCCCCGATAGCGAACGGGCTCCCTGTGATGGGTCAAGCTTGGCCGCCGCGCCCACCACGGTTCTTGTAGAAACGCAAAATAGCCTGGGCCGAATGAGGCGGTGCTTTGGCGGATCTCTTGCGGCCGCGTCACATGCGTTTGCGCGCAAACGACTGGCAAAGGCAGCAACAGCAAGGTGTTCATGGTGCCGGGCTGAGGTTGCACACGTTTGGCCAAGGCCCACCCGATCAATCCCCCGACGGAATCCATCAGGCTAAAAACGGGCAAAGGCATGGCCATGCAGATGCCGCCTTCAAGGAGCAAGGCGGCGGTCATCAACGCAAAGCTACACGCGATGATAAATGACGCGCCTCTGTTTATGGCAGACTGTGCAACGAGCATGCTCTAGCCGTGGAAATGTTCGCCAGCAGCCATGCCCGGAGGTTCCGGGCGCTCAGTAAGTGGGCACCTGTGATGCGAGAGTTTTTCAAACCGTTTCTGCCGTTGGCAGTCCTGGTCGTCACCCTGGGGTCCTTGCTGGCCTGGAAAGGCATGGGCGCCGAGGCCAACCGCGAGATGGCCCTCCAGAACAACGCGGCCGAGGTTGCCGCCACGTCGGTGGCTCTGTCACTGGCACCGGTGATGCGGCACCTCCGATCCTTGGCCCACGAAGCGCCGATCTGCGCTGCGATTGACGCGCCCACGGCCACCAAGCTCAACGGCATGGCCAATGCGTTTGTCTTACTCTTGCAGCGCAATCCCTCTTATGCGCAAGTACGCTGGATCGACGACCATGGCCTGGAGCGTGTTCGCATTTATGCCGCGCCAGATGGGCCGCGCAGAAGCCCGGATAACCAATTGCAGAACAAGGGCGACCGCTATTTCGTCCGCGATGCGCTGGTCTTGCCGCCAGACTCCATTTACGTGTCCGAGCTTGATCTGAACGTCGAGCAAGGCCAAATTGAGCAGCCGCCCCACCCCATGTTCAGGGCCGTGATCCGAGTAGGCGCGTCTTGCGGACACTCACGAGGCGTGATCGTGGTGAACGTAGAAGGTCGGGACATCCTGAAAGCGCTGGACTACACGCAAGACGACCCGGGCACGCAGCGCCTGCTCGTCAACCGGCGGGGTGATTTCCTGCGCGGGCTGTCGGCCCAAGACGAGTTCGCCTTCATGTTCAAGAGAACGGTGACGATGGCTCAGCGTGCGCCACAGGTGTGGGCCAAAATGGCCGAACTCGACTCTGGCACCATGGTGGCCAACGGTGCGGTATGGGCTTGGCGCACGCTGGACCCCACACCCGACGCCGGCCCACCAGTTAACCGCATCAACGCCACCCCCTGGTTCGTGATAACGCACCGACCAGAGGCTGCGCTGCGCGCAAGCCAAGCGCGAGTGGCCTGGATGTCTGCCGCCCTGTCATCGCTCGTGCTGGCCTTGATTGCAGGCCTGTCATGGCGCATCGCGCGCGAAAAGCTGCAACTGGCCAAGGCGCGATTGGCGGCCGAAAGCGCAACGCGGTCCAAAGCGGATTTTTTGGCTAACATGAGCCACGAGATCCGGACGCCCATCAACGCGGTGATCGGCCTCACACATTTGATGAAGCGCGATACGCGTGACACGCTGCAGCGCGAACGCCTGAGCAAAGTGGACGGTGCCGCCAAACACTTGCTGCAAATTCTGAACGACATCCTCGATTTGTCGAAAATCGACGCCGGCAAAATGACCTTGGAGGAGGTCGATTTTTCGCTCGATAGCCTGAGCAAAAGCGCGCTCGACATGGTCACCACCCGCGCCCAGGAGAAGGGCCTGGAACTGGTGCTGGACACCGACCACGTGCCCGACCGCCTGCGCGGCGACCCAACCCGACTGTCGCAGGCCATGATCAATTTGCTGACCAACGCCGTGAATTTCACCCCGCAGGGCTGGGTGCGCTTGCAGGTGCAATGTCAGTCTGACCAAGAGCGGGGTCTGCAGTTGCGCTTTGAAGTGACTGACACCGGCGAGGGCATCGCCCCCGACCAGCAAGGCAGACTGTTCGACGCCTTTGAGCAGGCTGACACCTCGACCACGCGCCAGCATGGCGGCACCGGCCTGGGGCTGGCCTTGACTCGCCATTTTGCCCGGATGATGGGTGGCGAAGCGGGCGTGACCAGCAGGCTGGGCAAGGGCAGCACCTTCTGGTTCACCGCCTGGCTAAAGCACGGAACCGAGTTGAAGAGACCTCTTGCAGCAACGCCCATGGAGGGACAACGCGCCCTGCTCATCGATGACCTGCCCGAATCCCTAGCTACACTCGAAGACCGCTTGAGAACCTTCGGGCTGCACGTCGATGCCCTGAGCAACGGCCCTGAGGCATTGCAGCGCATGCGCCAGGAAATGATCGCGGGCAAGCCTTACGACGTGATCCTGATCGATTGGCGAATGGCGCCGATGGATGGCATTGAGACGCACAGCGAACTGCGAAAGCTGCTGGGCGACGGCATGCCGCCAAGCATCCTGGTGACGGCCTTTGACGAACCTGAACTTCAACAGCAGGCACGCGTCGCGGGATTTGATGCTGTGTTGCTCAAGCCGATCACCGCCTCGGCCCTGCACGACAAGCTGGTACAACTGCTGGGCCACCCGGCTGAAATCGCCATCAGCAACGAGCTCACATCTGGCGAGCATGAGCTCATGCTGCAACAAGCGCACGCCGGTCAGCAGATTTTGCTGGTCGAAGACAACCCCATCAACCAAGAGGTGGCCAGCGAACTGCTGCGCAACGCGGGCTTGCAGGTCGCGACGGCACAGGATGGCGCGCAAGCGGTCCAAATGGCCCTGGCCCGTCACTTTGACCTGATCCTCATGGACATGCAGATGCCCGTCATGGACGGGTTGGCCGCGACTCTGGCGATTCGTGAAAAATTTGGGTCTGACCTTCCCATCGTGGCGATGACGGCCAACGCCTTTGGCGAGGACCGCGCTGCATGCCTGGCGGTCGGCATGAATGACCACGTGGCCAAGCCGGTGGACCCGGCCACTTTGTATGCCACGCTACTGCGCTGGCTGCCAAAGCCAGTCGCCCTGCCAGAAGCCGTCACGCCATCGCTGGACTCCACCGTGGCCCATGCGCCAAGCAGAGCACCTTTGATAGAACGACTGGCCGCCATCGAAGGCATGGACATTGATGCGGGGCTTTACAACGTCGGAAACCAGGTCGCGATTCTGGAGAGGATGCTGCATCACCTCACCCGAACCTACCAGGCAGGCGTGCCCGCGTTGACACTGACGGGCTCGGCCCAAGAGCGCGCGCAATGCATGGAAGCCTGCCACTCAGTGCGAGGTGCTTGCGGCACATTGGGCGCCATTGCCTTGGCGCAGGCACTCAAGTCGTTTGAAGCAGCATTGACGCAAAGCGAAGACGCCGCAGCACTGGGTCAGCAAGGTGCGCGGTTGAACGGCGAGCTGAAAACCTTGATGAAAAGGCTTGCCGCCGAACTGGTTTGAGGCCAGCGCACGGTAAGCACGTCGGCATCACTGCCCGGCTTCGTACCACTTGGCCAGCACGCCGCGCTCGTCCTCGGTGATCCGAGTGGCGTTGTTCATCGGCATGGCCCGCAACATCACCACCTGCTGGTAGATCTGTTGCCTGTGTTGTTTGATCAGCTCGGGATTGTGCAACATCACACCTTTGTTGGCCAGACCTGCGTTATGGCACATCACGCAACGCTGCTGAACGATGCCACTGACCTGGGACAACAGTGGGTCCATCGGGGCAATGGCCATGGGGGCCGATGACGCCTCCGCCGGCTTGGCCACAGCGGCCGGCTGCGGTGCGGGTGCCAGCCAGACCACGGCCCCCACCAACACCAGGCAGCCACCCACGACCCAGCGCCAGGGCGCGGGCGTACCGGCGACCTCGGTCTTGTGGCGCGCCACGAAAAAGTGACGGATCAAGGCGCCGGCCAACATCAGCAGCACCAGCGCCAACCAGTTGTGCGCATGGCTGTAGACCCAGCTGTAGTGGTTGCTCAGCATGGCAATCAACACCGGCATCGTGAAATAAGTGTTGTGCACGCTGCGCTGCTTGCCGCGCTGGCCGTGCACCGGGTCCACCGGCTGACCCGCCTTGATGGACTCAACCACCGTGCGCTGCCCGGGGATGATCCAGAAGAAAACATTGGCGCTCATGGTGGTGGCCATCATGGCGCCCACCAACAGGAAGGCCGCCCGGCCCGCGAACAACTGTGCCGCAGCCCAAGCGGCCACCACTACCACGCCAAACACCAACGCACCGACCAGGGCGTTGCCCTCGGGTTTGCGGCCCACGGTGCGGCAGATCACGTCGTAGATCGCCCAAAAGCCCACCAGGAATGACAAGGCCGTGGTCACGGCGGCCATCGGCGTCCAGTTGAAGACCGACTTGTCGATCAAGAAGGTGCCCGCATTGAACAGGTACAGCACCGTGAACAAGGCAAAGCCCGTCAGCCAGGTGGAGTAGCTTTCCCAATAAAACCAATGCAGGTGCGCAGGCACGGCCTTGGGCGCGCCCAGGTACTTCTGCGGGTTGTAAAAACCACCGCCGTGCACCGCCCACAGCTCACCACCCACGCCCTTGTCTTGCAGGGCCTGATCGGGCGGCGGGGTCAGGCTGTTGTCCAGCCACACGAAGTAAAACGACGAACCAATCCAGGCGATGGCCACGACCACGTGGGCCCATCGCAGCAAGAGGTTGACCCAATCCAGGGCGTAGTTCAGCCAGGGTGCCAATTCTGCAAACATCGATCAACTGCCTCGGTAGGTGGAATAGGCCCAGGGGCTGACCAACAGGGGCACGTGGTAATGCACGGTGCCATCTGCGATGCCGAAGTCCAGCGGCACCTGGCCCAAAAAGGCGGGCTTGGGCAGGTCGACGCCCATGTGGCGGAAATACGCTTCCACGTCAAACACCAGGCGGTAGCGACCCGGCACCAGGTCGTGACCAGCCAACAGCGGAGCGTCCAGGCGGCCGTCGGCGTTGGTGCGCGCCTGCTTGATCAAGGCCCACTCACCCTGCATCACGTACAAGGCCACCGACATGCCGGCGGCGGGATGGCCATGGACGGTATCGAGCACATGGGTGGTCAGGCGCCCTGACGGCGCAGAGGCGATGGGGGGATTGGGGTCGGTCATGGATCTGGGTGTCCTGGCACGGCATGTGCATTCAAAGAGGAGCGATGCAAGTCGCGGGCCGACCATGAAAGGCCGCCTCGGGCTTGCCGACAGCGCATAAAACTGTATACACTTTAACCACGATGAGCGCTTCACGCAAGAACCTCCGACTGACCAAGGTCGATGCAGACGCCCTGCCGACCGTGGACCAGGCCTGCGTGGACGAGGGCGAGTCGTCCAGCACCGAAGTCATCGTGGCGGCGGTCACGCGTGCCATCGTGGAACACCGCCTGCAGCCCGGCGCCAAGCTGGTCGAGCAAACCATCGGCGACCGCTTTGGCGTGTCGCGCACCATCGTGAGGCAGGCGCTGATCCGCTTGTCGCAGCTCAAGCTGGTGCGGTTGGAACCGGCGCGGGGCGCCTTCGTGGCCAAGCCGTCGATCATTGAGGCACGCGAGGTTTTCGCCGTGCGCCGCATGGTCGAAAGTCAGATGCTGCGCGAGCTGGTCGACAAGGCCCGCCCGATTGACATCAAACGGCTGAAGGCGCATTTGAAAGCCGAGCGTGATGCAGTGCGCCGCATTGACGTGGCCACGCGCACCAAGCTGTTGTTCGATTTTCACGTGCGCCTGGCCGAGGTGCTGGGCAACCAGGTCCTGATCGAGCTGATCCAGGAGCTGGTGTCGCGCTGCTCGCTGATCACCCTGATGTACCAGTCGTCCGACGACGCGGGGGCCTCCAACGCAGAGCACGTCGACATCCTGCGGGCCATCGAGGCGCGCGATGCCGACGAGGCCATCCGCTTGTTGGACGAACACCTGAACACCGTCGAACACCAATTGACCGAACACCCCCGCGTCCCCCAACTCACGTTGGCCGATGCCCTGCGACCATGACATTGAACCGTGCCCCCTACCCTCGCGATCTGGTCGGCCATGGCCGCAAACCGCCGCACGCCCAATGGCCGGGCGGTGCACGCATCGCCGTGCAGTTCGCGCTGAACTACGAAGAAGGCAGCGAGAACAGCGTGCTGCACGGCGACCCGGGCAGCGAGCAGTTCCTCAGCGAAATGTTCAACCCGCCCACCTTCCCGGACCGGCACATGAGCATGGAGTCGATCTACGAATACGGATCTCGCGTGGGTGTGTGGCGCCTGCTGCGCGAGTTCGAGCAACGCCAACTGCCGCTCACCGTGTTCGGCGTGGGCATGGCCCTGCAACGCCACCCGGAACTGACACAGGCCTTCGTCGAGTTGGGCCACGAAATCGCCTGCCACGGCTGGCGCTGGATCAGCTACCAGAACATGGACGAGGCCACCGAGCGCGAGCACATGGCGCTGGGCATGCGGGCCATCGAGCAACTGACCGGCCAGCGTGCCCTGGGCTGGTACACCGGCCGCGACAGCCCCAACACACACCGCCTGGTGGCCGACTACGGCGGCTTTGAATACGACAGCGACCACTATGGCGACGACCTGCCCTTCTGGATGCCGGTGACCAAAACCAACGGCGAAGCCGTGTCGCAGTTGATCGTGCCCTACACGCTCGATGTGAACGACATGCGCTTTTGCCTGCCGCAAGGCTATTCGCAGGCCGACGACTTTTTCACCTACCTGCGCGACACCTTCGACGTGCTCTATGCCGAGGGCGACCCCAACGGCGCCAACTCACCCAAGATGATGAGCGTGGGCATGCACTGCCGCCTGCTGGGCCGGCCAGGCCGCATCCGCGCACTGCAACGTTTTCTGGACCACCTGGAAGCGCACGACAAGGTCTGGGTTTGCCGCCGCCTGGACATCGCGCGCCACTGGAAAGCGGTGCACCCATCATGAGCCTCACTCTCGACCAACTCAACAGCACCGACCAGGCTGGCTTCACCGCCTTGCTGGATGGCATCTACGAACACTCGCCCTGGATTGCCGAGCAGGCCTGGGCACAGCGCCCCTTCAAGTCCCTGACCCACCTGAAGTACGCCTTGGCGCAGGTCGTGAGGCAAGCCCCGCCGCAAGCACAACTGGGCCTGATCCGCGTTCACCCCGAGCTGGCGGGCAAGGCCGCCGTGGCGGGCCAGCTCACGGCCGAATCAAGCCATGAGCAAAGCAAGGCCGGGCTGACCCACTGCACGGCCGAAGAGTTCACGCTGCTGCAGCAACTCAATCAGGACTACAACGCGCGCTTCGGCTGGCCCTTCATCATGGCCGTGCGAGGCCCGCGTGGCCTGGGCCTGAGCCGCCCGGCCATCATCGCCACCTTCCAGCGCCGCCTGGACAACCACCCGGACTTTGAACTGGCCGAGTGCCTGCGCAACATCCACCGCATCGCCGAAATCCGCCTGAACGACAAGTTCGCCGTGAGCAACCTTGATGGCGAATTGGTGTGGGATTGGTGCGAAGCCTTGGCACAGCACAGCGAAGGCATCGGCGACACCGCCGGCCAGCTGACGGTGACCTACCTGACCCCCGCCCACCAGGCCTGCGCCAAGCTGTTGCAAACCTGGATGCAAGACTGCGGCTTTGACGAAGTCACCCAGGACGCCGTGGGCAATGTGGTGGGCCGCTACAAGGGCACCGACCCCGACGAGCCCTGGCTGTTGACCGGCTCACACTTCGACACCGTTCGCAATGGCGGCAAGTACGACGGACGCCTGGGCATCTTCGCGCCCATGGCCTGCGTGCGCCAGTTGCACCAGCGTGGCCAGCGCCTGCCCTTCGGCATCGAGGTGGTGGGCTTTGCCGAAGAAGAAGGCCAGCGCTACAAGGCCACCTTTTTGGGATCAGGCGCGCTGACTGGCGACTTCAACCCCGCCTGGCTGGACCTGGCCGATGCCGATGGCATCACCGTGCGCCAGGCCATGGTGGACGCTGGACTGCCCGGCAAACTGGACGCCATCAGGGCCTTGAAGCGCGACCCAGGCCAATACAAGGCTTTCGTCGAAGTGCACATTGAGCAAGGCCCCGTGCTGGACGAAATCGACATGCCGCTGGGCGTGGTCACGTCCATCAACGGCAGCGCGCGCTACAGCGGCGAAGTGGTGGGCATGGCCAGCCACGCCGGCACCACGCCCATGGACCGCCGCAAGGACGCGGCCGCCGCCGTGGCCAAGCTGTTGCTGTACGTGGAGCGACGGGCGGGCTTGGACCTGAGCAGCCCCCATGGCCCCTCGGTGGGCACCGTCGGCGTGCTGAACGTGCCGCAGGGCTCGATCAACGTGGTCCCCGGCCGCTGCCAATTCACGCTGGACCTGCGTGCGCCCAACAACGAACAGCGCGACGCCTTGGCCGCCGACGTGGAAGGCGCCCTGCAAGCCATCTGCCAGCGCCGCGGGGTGCACTACAAACTGGAACGCACCATGACTGCCGCCGCCGCGCCCAGCGACCCCGCGTGGCAAACACGCTGGGTCCAGGCCGTTCAAGCCATTGGCCTGCCCGTCTACTCCTTGCCCAGTGGCGCTGGTCACGACGCGATGAAGCTGCACCAGGTCATGCCGCAAGCCATGCTTTTTGTGCGGGGCGGCAACGCCGGCATCAGCCACAACCCCTTAGAGACCATCACCAGCGACGACGCCCAACTGTGCGTGGACGCCTTCATGCAGCTGCTTGAAAATCTATGACGACCTCATCCGACTACCAGGCCCTGGACGCCTGGATCGACGCCCACTTTGACGAAGAGGTGCGCTTTCTGCAGGCGCTGGTGCAGGTGCCCACCGACACCCCGCCCGGCAACAACGCGCCCCACGCGCAACGCACCGCCGAGTTGCTGCAAGGCTTTGGCTGGCAGGCCGAGCAGCATGCCGTGCCCGAAGCCGAGGTGCGCGACCATGGCCTCACCAGCCTGACCAACCTGATCGTGCGCCGCCGCTTTGCCGCAGGCGGCCTCACCGTGGCCCTCAATGCCCATGGCGACGTGGTACCGCCCGGCGAAGGCTGGACCCATGATCCCTATGGCGGCGAGGTGGTCGATGGCAAGCTGTACGGCCGCGCCAGCGCCGTCAGCAAGAGCGACTTCGCCACCTTCAGCTTTGCCCTGCGCGCGCTGGAAGCCCTGGCGGCCCAGGCCGAGGCGCCCGCCATCAAAGGCGGGGTCGAACTGCACTTCACCTACGACGAAGAATTCGGTGGCGAGATGGGCCCCGGCTGGCTGCTGCGCCAGGGCCTGACCAAGCCCGACCTGCTGATCGCCGCAGGCTTCAGTTACGAAGTGGTCACCGCCCACAACGGCTGCCTGCAGATGGAAGTGACCGTGCACGGCCTGATGGCGCACGCCGCCATCCCCCACACTGGCATCGACGCCTTGCAAGGCGCGGTCGTCATCCTCAACGCCCTGTACGCGCAGAACACGGCCTACAAAGCCATCACGTCCAAAGTGCCGGGCATCACACACCCCTACCTGAACGTGGGCCGCATTGAAGGCGGCACCAACACCAATGTGGTCCCCGGCAAGGTGGTGCTGAAGCTAGACCGCCGAATGATCCCGGAAGAAGACCCCGTGGCGGTGGAGGCCGACATCCGCCGCGTGATCATGGAGGCCGCCGCCACCTGCCCGGGCATCACCGTGGACGTGAAGCGCCTGTTGCTGGCCAAATCACTGCAGCCCCTGCCCGGCAACGCGCCTTTGGTGGAGGCCATTCAAAAGCACGGGCAAACCGTGTTTGGCCAGGCCATCCCCAACATGGGCACGCCGTTGTACACCGACGTGCGGCTGTACTGTGCGCAAGGCATTCCGGCCGTGATCTATGGCGCCGGGCCGCGCACGGTGTTCGAGTCGAACGCCAAGCGCGCCGACGAGCACCTGGTGCTGGAAGACCTGCGCAAAGCCACCAAGGTGGTCGCCAGGACTTTGCTGGACCTGCTGAGGTGACTTGTGATGGTGAGTGAGTTGCAACCAAGCGCCGTGTGGGCCCACTTCGCCACGCTGGGGGCCGACAACGGCCTGAAATGCGGGATCATCGCGGCCAAGTACCCGGGCATGGACATCGTGTCTTTCGGGCCCACCATCCGGGGCCCGCATGCCCCCGGCGAATCGGTGGACGTGGCCTCGGTGGCGCGCACCGGGCCATTGCTGATCGCGGTCGTGGCGGCACACGCGTGACGCCAGGCCGCCTTCAGTGCACACGGTGCTTGCGCCCTGAAAGCAACTGCATCTGTCGTTGGATCACCCCCACCTTGACGGAGGCAGACGTGCTGATCCTGCAGCACCCACTGGAAGTGCACCAGGCCAAGGGCAGCGCCCGCTTGCTGCACCTGAGCTTGTCAGGCAGCCGCCTGGTCACCGGCGAGGCCTTTGACCCGTTGGCGCTGCAAAACCTTCTGGACACCGACCACCGCGTCAACCTGCTGCTGTACCCAGGTGATGCAGAAGGCTGCCATCCAGACCCCTTGCCGACTGAGCCCAGCCAAATCCGCCTGGTCGTGCTGGACGGCACTTGGCGCAAAAGCCGCAAGATGCTGCACCTGAACCCGGCCCTGCGCCAGCTGCCTCGCCTGGCGCTGCAGGCACCACCGCCTTCCAGGTACTTGATTCGCAAAGCGCATCGCCCAGACCAGTTGTCCACGCTGGAGGCCACCTGCCTGGCACTGCAGCAGCTGCAAAAAGGCCCATCGGTCCAGTTTGAACCGCTGCTAGCAGCCTTTGCCGGTTTCGTGGCCAGCCAGAGGCGCTGAATCCAAACATTCCTCCGCGGGCTTGTGGTCTACTCACAAAGTGGACAGTTGTATTGATGGTTGTGCCCGCTGCTGCCTCGTCCACAGGCAGCCCGTGTTCAAGACATCCATGCCTCTGGATTCACGCCATGATCAACTTCGTGCTACGAAGTATCGGCCCACGAAAAACCTGGGTTTTCAAGCGCGCCGCCGGCTTGTCAAACCAGCCGGCCACCTGGAGCATCCGCAGCAACCTTGCTTTGCTGGCCATGGCTTGCATCCTGCCTGGCGTCCTGATGTCCACCTACTTCATCGTGTCGGGCTATCGTCAGCAAAAAGCGCGCGCGGTCCAGGATGCCATCGCCACGGCACGGGCCGCCACGACCAGCCTGGACCACGACATCGCCAGCATCGAATCGGGGCTGCACGTGTTGGCCAAATCCGCCGCGCTGGGCACCCATGACCTGCCCGCTTTTTATCGCGAAGCCAAGCAGGCGCTGCCATTTCAGAGCATCACCAACTACATTTTGATTGACGCCAGCGGACGGCAGCGGGTCAACACCATCTTGCCGCCAGAGGCACCCCTGCCGACCAAAGTTGGGCCAGCGCAACTGCAAAGCGTGTTCACCACCGGCACCACCGTGCTGACAGACTTGTTCATCGGGCCCGCCACGGGCAAACCAATCCTGGCCATTGGCGTGCCAGTCACGCGCGACGGCCACGTCATCTACGGCCTCAATGCCGGGATATTTCCGGACCGCTTGGCCAAACTTCTGCTGGCACAGCGGCTACCCCCCGACTGGATTGGCGTCGTGCTTGACGGCCAGGGCAAAGTGATCACCCGCACGCGTGAGTTGACTAGCTTTCAGGGCAAGCCTGCCGTGCCCGACCTGGTCCGCATGCTGCAAAAACAGCGGGAAGGCGTGCTCGAGACCACCACCCTGGAAGGCATCCCGGTGATCACTGCCTTCAGCCGCTCCAGCGTTTCAAACTGGAGCGTGGCGGTCGGGGTGCCCAAAGCCGGGCTGGATGCCGGCCTGAACGAGAACTTGATCATGCTGCTGATCGTCAACACGCTGTTGTCGGTGGCCGCCATGTGGTTGGCATGGCGGCTGGCGCTGGCCAAGGTGGCGTACCCGGTACATCGCCTGCTGGCCCGCATGGGCAGCCTGTCTCGGGGCGCAGACCCAGGCCCACCCTCTAATGCCATGGGCAGCCGCGAGTTCGTGGCGCTGGAACAAGGTTTTCTGGAAATGGGCGAGCGCCTGCGCCAGCACGAACAGGAGCTTCGGGCCAAGGCCGCCGCCGAAGCCGCCAATCAGGCAAAAACCGATTTCCTGTCGCGCATGAGCCATGAGTTGCGCACCCCCTTGAACGCTGTGCTGGGCTTTGCGCAGGTGCTCAAGATGAACACGGCCGATCCGCTCAGCACCCGGCAATTGGGCATGGTCAATCAGATTGAAGCATCCGGACTGCACCTGCTGGCGATGATCTCTGACGTGCTGGACGTGACGAAGATCGAAAGCGACTCCGTCAATTTGTTCATCGAGGACGTGGACGTGCGTGCCCTGACGCGCGACTGCCAGCAAATGCTGACCACTCAGGCTCGCTCGGCCGACGTGCACCTGGACGTCATCACGCAGGACGGCATTGCGCAGGTATGCGCAGACCGCACCCGGCTCAAACAGGTGTTGCTGAACCTGCTCGGCAACGCTGTGAAGTACAACCGGCCTGGCGGCCAGGTCAGCCTGATCCTGCAAGAAAATGAAGGGCAATTGACCTTTCGAGTCAGGGACACCGGCCTGGGCATGACGCGGGAACAGGTCGAACACCTGTTCGAACCCTTCAACCGGCTGGGGCGTGAAAACACCTCAATACCCGGCACGGGCATTGGGCTGGTGATTTGCAAGCGGCTGCTGGAGTTGATGGGCAGCAGCCTGAGCGTGCGCTCCATCGAGAAGGAAGGCAGCGAGTTCAAATTCACATTGCCCGCCGCGGGTTCCGCCAAAGTGCAGCACAAGCTCAACGCGCCCACCCCAGACGCCAACTCAGATCAACGCAAGGTGCTGTGCGTGGAAGATCGCCAGACCAACAGCGACACCATGACTGCCATGCTGGTACTGCGTAACGCAGATCAGGCTGGTCTTTGATCATTCGGCACGGGCCGCCCGGAGCGCGAGGCGTTTGACCTGGTGCTGCTGGACAAGGCACTTGCCACAAGTAGCGCATTTCGACGATCTCGTGCAGCAAGGTCACCCAAGGTGCGCCCAGGTTAATCAACCACCAGGGCATGGCCTTGATCGGCAAACCGGGGTTGCCCGAAACCCGGCGGATCGACTCGGCCATCTCGGCACCACGCGGTGTCCAATGCCCTGCAAAGTGAAAAGTATCGAACGTGGGCAAAGTGGACTGCAGCTTGGCCAGGCGCACGATGGTCAAGGCCAGATCGGGCAGGTAGGCCCAGGCATGACCCACCTCGGCGCTGCCGGGGTAAGTCACCGATCGCAAGGGCTGCTTCGGCTTGAACGCCTTGTGTCTCAGCCGCGCGGTGCAGCATCTGCTCCATCTCCACCCGCACAATCCCTTTGCGCGTTTTTGGATGCTGTGGTGACTCCTCATTGACCACGGACCCGGCGTCGGGCCCGAAGTTATAGACGTTGCCCGGGAAGATCATGCGCGCGCCACTGCTGCGAGCCGCTTCGATCGAATGGGCCAGCATGGGCAAGGCCAGCTCGCGCCAACGGGTGTATCTCGGTGGGTTGGCGCCGTGAAAGATGCAATCGACGCCTTGGGCCGCCTTGACCACATCGGCTTAGTTCATGGCATCACCGACCCACCACTCGACGCCGTTCAATCCGGCTTGAGCAGGCTGCAGTTGCGCGGCGGCCGGCGGCTGGCGGGTCAAGGCCAGCACCTGCCAACCCTGGGCCAGAAATGCTTGGGCCACCGCGCCACCAAGGCCACCCGTGGCACCAATCAACAAAACGGTTTGAGTCATCTGGATCACCTGTCGGTGGTTGCGATGACCTGGATGGTAGGCAGCCTCAATCTAAACGGCAATTGGCTATTTACGTTAATCTGATATACATTTTTGCATGAGAAGCCAACACATCGACTGGAGCTTGTACCGCTCCTTCCTGGCCGTGATGCGCGAGGGCAGCTTGTCGGCGGCCGCGCGTGCCTTGGGCATGACGCAACCGAGCATCGGCCGTCACATGGACGCCCTGGAGCAGACCCTGGGCGTGACCTTGTTCATCCGTGCCCAGGGCGGGCTCACGCCCACGCTCGTGGCCACCGAAATGCTGGACTCGGTCGAGGCCATGGCCGCCGCCGTGCAGCAAGCCGCGCGCGTGGCCTCCGGTAGCCGGGAAGACGAACGAGGCACTGTGCGCGTCACCGCCAGCCAGATGATGGGGGGCGAGGTGCTGCCCGCGCTGTTGACCCAGTACCGCGAGCAGCATCCCCAGGTCACCATTGAACTGGTGCTGACCAACAAAAGCGAAGACCTGCTCAAGCGCGAGGCCGACATCGCCGTGCGCATGATTCGCCCCACTCAGCAGGCCTTGCTGGCCAAGCGCCTGGGCCGGGTCGACATTGGCATGTATGCGCACCAGCGCTACGTCAAAACCCACGGCCTGCCCAAAAGCCTGCAGGACTTGCGCCATCACACCCTGATCGGCTCAGACCTGGACCCCACCATCGGGGCACTGGCACAGCAGATTGGCCTGCCGGTGTCGCGCGATGACTTTGCCTTTCGCACCGACAGCGATCTGGCGCAGTTGGCCGCGCTGCGGGCCGGCATGGGCATCGGCGGCTGCCAGATGGGCGTGGCCCGGCGTGACCCTGCCTTGGTGCCGGTGCTGCCCGACGTGATGGTGTTCAGCCTGGACATGTGGCTGGTGACGCATTCGGGCCTGAAGTCCAACAAACGGGTGATGGGCTTGTTCCGCTTCCTGAGCGAGGCCCTGGGCCGGTATGCGCAATCCAGCCTTCGGAGTTCCTGACCTGCCATCAAGCCCGGCTGGCATCAACACTACACTAGGCACGCATCACAGATCCTGGAGCAAAAGATGGCCGCCCCCTTGAGCACAAAATCCCGGCACCCCCTGTGCGTGGCTGCGCTGGCCTTGCTGTGCACCCCCCTGAGCCACGCCGCCGAAAAATTCGTTTACGTGACCAACTGGTACGCGCAAGCCGAGCATGGCGGCTTCTACCAAGCACAGGCCACGGGCCTGTATGCCAAAGCCGGCCTGGACGTGACCCTGAAAATGGGCGGGCCCCAAATCAACATCATGCAATTGATGCTGGCCGGCCAGGCCGATTGCGTGATGGGCTACGACGTGCAGACCATCCAGGCCTGGGAGCAAGGCATCAAGGCCGTGACCGTGGCCGCCGCCTTCCAGAAAGACCCGGTGGTGTTGATTGCCCACCCCGATGTCAAGCAACTGCCCGAGCTGAAAAGCCGCACCTTGCTGATTGGCAGTGCCGGCATGGTCACCTACTGGCCCTGGCTCAAGGCCAAATACGGTTTCACCGACAGCCAGATGCGGCCCTACACCTTCAACATCCAGCCCTTTCTGGCCGACAAGGGCATCGCGCAGCAAGGCTATCTGGCGTCTGAGCCTTTTGCCATCCAGAAGGAGGGCAAGCTCAAGCCCAGCGTCTTCATGCTGGCCGACGAGGGCTGGCCGCCCTATGCCACGGCCGTGGTCTGCATGGACAAGACTTTGAAGGAGCGGCCCAAGGCGGTGGCGGCTTTCGTCAAGGCCTCCATGGAGGGCTGGAAAAGCTACCTGACGGGAGACCCTTCACCCGCCAATGCGCTGATCAGAAAAGACAACCCCAACATGACCGATGAGCAATTGGCCTATGGCATTGCCACCCTGAAAGACACCGGCACGGTGATGGGGGGCGACGCGGCCAAGCTGGGCATCGGCATCATCACGGATGAGCGCATGAAGCAGACCTACGACATGCTGGTCAAGCACAAGCTGGTGGACCCGGCCAAGGTGTCGCTCAAGCAGACCTACCGGACCGATTTCATCGCCCCGGCCAAAGTCATGCCCTGAGCGCAGGAGCCCGCCAGTTTGAGCATGCAATCATCCATTGAAGTACAAGGGGCCACGCAGGTCTACCCCAATGGCACGCAGGCGCTGCAGCCGGTGTGCCTGTCGGTGGCCAAGGGCGAATTCGTCACCTTGCTGGGCCCCTCGGGTTGTGGCAAAAGCACCTTGCTGCGCATGATGGCGGGCTTGCTGCTGCCCACGCAGGGGGGGATCGTTGTGCAGGGCAAGCGCTTGTCCTTCGTGTTCCAGGAAGCCACCTTGATGCCCTGGGCCAGCGTGCAGGCCAATGTGCGCCTGCCACTGGACCTGGCCCACGTTCCCAGGTCGCAGGCCGAAGTACGCGTGGCTCGGGCCTTGGCACTGGTGGGCTTGCACGGTGCCGCCCGGCAGAGGCCGCGTGAGCTGTCGGGCGGCATGCAGATGCGCGTGTCCATTGCCCGCAGCCTGGTGACCGATCCACAGATTCTGCTGATGGATGAACCCTTTGGCGCCCTGGACGAGATCACGCGCCAAGGGCTGGACGATGAGCTGTTGAAGCTTTGGCAGGCCCAAGGCTTGACCGTGGTGTTCGTGACCCACTCGATCAGCGAGGCGGTTTACTTATCGCAGCGCGTGGTCGTCATGGCGGCGCAGCCAGGCCGCATCGTGGACGAGATCAGCATTGGCACGCCCTACCCTCGCGGCGATGATTGGCGCAGCAGCACGGCCTTTCACACGCTAGAGCGGCACCTGCGCCAATGCCTGAGCGATGCCTCCGGGGCCACCGCATGACTTCATCAACCAATCGCCAAGAATCGCTACTGCGCCTGGCTTTGCCGGTGTTGGCCGCCGCAGCACTGCTGAGTTCATGGCAAGCCTGGGTCACCTACTTTGACGTGCCCACCTACTTGGTGCCCTCACCCTGGTTGATCGGCCAGACGCTGGTGGCCGACTGGGCGCTGCTGGGTGCCGCTTTGCTGGTGACCTTGAAGATCACCTTGCTGGCCTTTGGCGCATCGATCGTGATTGGCAGCCTGATCGCTTTTGTGT
>NZ_JACMNS010000065.1 GCF_014378415.1 Aquabacterium sp. | reverse complement strand
CGCTCCTGTCTCCGCGCTCTCGCACCTTGATCAAAGCCTGGTTTTCAAATTCTTTGGAATGTCGATTTCTTTTCATGGGTGGCGCTCCTATGTGGGTTATCCACAAATTCAAGGGAGCGACAACTAGTCTGACTCAGGGGGGACACCTTCATCAATACTATATTTTACCGTGCAGACATGGAGGATTGATGCAACTAGCTAGCCCTGCAGGCGCCCGTAGGCGCCCAGCAAGCGTGCCGTGTAGTCCATGACGCTTCGGATCGACAGGTACTTAGCAGCAAACTGCTGCCCTGCCAGCGCGACCGGCTTGAAGGTACCTGGTTTGGCCAGTTCTTGAGCAACGATACATTGCAAGTCGGTTTCGGTTTCGGCCACTAGGTGGTCACAGCCTGGCTTGAGCGCTGGAAAGTAGTAGAGCTCGTAGGGCGAATCAAACTTGACGACCGCGCTGTTGCTGCGCAGCCCTTTGACCAGCCGCGAGCAGGCGGCACCGTTACCGTCCATGGAGATAATGAGCCGATGTTGCAATTGCCTGTTCCACTCAACAGGGGCGCAAAAGTAGGGCTGGCGCATGAGCAGAGATTTGGCTTGATCGGAGTCGCAATGTACGGCATTGGCGATGCGGAAAAAAACGTTCGAACTACCTTGAAAGTACGCTGCAGCGCGTAAACGGGGCACGCTGAGCTGGTCAATGCTGTCAACCGTGATCGACCCGCCAGTAGAAGACCCTACGAAGCACGCACTGCAGGTCTTGTCGTCGTAGGGCAGGGTATCGTGATCGTGTCGGTACCACTTGGCGTGAAAAAAATCCACGTCCGGCAATAACAGGTTGTTGGCTCCTTTGTATTTTTGAAAGCCGAAAATGGGCAGGTCGGCAGTAACTTGCGGGATGTCGGCGAGGTCCAACGCAAAATTGATTGCTGGCAGCGACTGACAACGCACAAGCACCGCCTCGAAGAAGGCCTGGTACAGCAGGGCACGCACGCCAAAGCTGCGTTGCTCGTGCTTGCGTAGCGCCTCTTGCTCGGCAGGAAATGCAAACGCAGGCTTGTCCCAGATGCGAACCCGCTTGCCACGAACTTCAAATATAAACACGCTGCTGGACCGGGCGTTCAGGTCACGCAGGGCCTGGTCAGCCGCCGCCCCGGTCAATGGGGGCTGTTGGTACCAATACGCTGTTTGTAAGTCAATCAGGTGGTCGAGCTCGGCCGGTGTGGCCAGTGTGCCCAGTGGTGCAACGCGTGCGGCCAGTGCCGTGGCCAAGCGGAATTTCCAGGTCTTTCTGACGGTTTTGAGTGCGCTGATCATCCGCAGTGTTTCAAAGTTAGTCCAAGCATGCAGAAGCGGGTGCCGCGTGAAATTACGACAGGATTGTGCTTGGCCTTTGAGGCTAGGAAATTCAAACGCCATTCTCGCCCATGACCGCCCCGGCAACGCAGGTGATGGCCGCTTTCCCTTCCCGTGCAAGTAAGCCGTAGGGAGGGGCACCGCGCGCCGTCAAGACGGACTGTTTTAACCTTGGGTTGTTGATGGCGCATCAAGCTTCAGCAGCAGCGAGCAATGTAGACAACGCCGAAGGGTGGCAGGACCTATCAGCAATCTCCATGCTGATGCCCTGCGTGTTCAATGTGGTGTGCCACTTCCTGGGGCTGCCGACTTCTTCTTGTTCATAAAGTTATCGACCATATCGCCGTTATCTAGCCCAGGCGCCCCAATGAGGTCTCCCCACCACTGTCCGTGGTGCGGATTATGTATTGCGCACCATTGACATGGCGCAACATCATCGAGCCACGAAACGGCATGGCGGTGTACTGCCGCGCCTGATCAGGTGATAGCTCGATGAAGATGCGTTCATTTCAATGAAAATCAATGTTTGATGAATTTACATTGAAAATCATTACGAATCAAACACTTAGCACCAAAAAATTAACGACTGGAGTCGTCAACGCGCCAGCCTTGCTCTCAGTCGGGCAACTACTTCGGGCCCAGAAACGGAGACGGCCTCACCTGATTCAAGCTCAGCTTCGTATCAGTCCGCTTCCAGTGTCCAGGCCGCCTCAACCTCCGGGTAGACGCCCAGGCTGGCAATCAATTTTTTCAACAAATGGGAGCGATCAGATGGGCAAGCTGATCGCGGCCGCGAGTTTCAACTCGTTACACCGCCACCCGTCAGAGGGCCTTGCACCGCGCCTTCAAGGCATGAAAATCCCCCCTGCATTTGCCCCCATAAAACAAAGTCAGGGAAGCCCTCATGGGTCTGGATTCAATCAAGTCTGAGATCGGCCGCGCATTGGCCGCGGTCATTGGCCAATGGGGCACCGAGGCCCGCCTCTACACGCTGTCAGCACCCGGTGGTGAGGAAAGCGCACTGCCCGCCGACCTGATGGTCGAAAGCTTCGTGCTGCACGAGGCCGTCTCCCAGCCCTTTGCCTTGTACATCAACGCCCTGGTGCTCAACCCCCACGTGCCGCTCAAGCAGCTCTGCGCGCGCCCCATCACCTTGCACACCACGTTGGCCGACGGCAGCCGCGCGCGCCGCAGTGGCTACGTCGTCAGCGCCGATTCGCTGCAAGCCGACGGCGGCCTGGCCCGCAAGGGCTTGCTGGTGCAACCGTGGATCGCCCTTTTGGGCCACACGCTCACCAGCCGCGTCTGGCAAGACAAGTCCCTCATCGAGATCGTGGAAGACGTGTTCGCCGACCACGCGTCCATCGCCGCCTGGCAGTGGGACGACGACGTGGCCAGCCACGTGGCGCAAGGCCTGTTCGCCCGCAACGGCGGCCAGCGCGCCTACTGCGTGCAGTACCGCGAAAGCGACCTCGATTTCGTCAGCCGCCTGTTGGTGGAAGAAGGCCTGTGCTACCGGGTGCAAGAAGACGAAGCCGCACCGGGTGGCCACACCGTGGTGTTCTTCGCCCGCAGCGCCCAGCAGCCGCAAGACCAGGTCAGCGCCAGCAGCGTGGGCGGCCAAGGCATCCGCTTTCACCGCAGCAGCAGCCAGGAAGCGCAAGACAGCATCCAGGCCATGGCCGCCATCCGCCGCATCGGCACCACCGCCACCGTGTTGCAAGGCTGGGACTACGTGAGCAACCGTGCCATCACGTTTGAGGCGCCCACGCACCACCAATGGGGCGGCGAACAAGCCACCAGCCTGCAAAACTGGCTCACCAGCTACGACCCCACCGGCGATCACATTTTCAGCAACCAGACCGAGGCCCAGTTCGCGGCCACGTTTATACAAGAAGCCCACGAAGCCCGCTTCAAGACCTGGTTGGGCCGTGGCACCGTGCGCACCCTGCGCGCGGGCACCTGGATGGCCGTCACGCAATCCACGCTCGACCCGCTGGCCAGCTTTGGCTTGAGCGCGCAAGACAAGGAGTTCTTCGTGCACGCCGTGGACGCCTATGGCGTCAACAACCTGCCCAAAGAGTTCAGCGAGAAGATCATGAAGACCTTGGGTCGGGCCGAGCTGCCCCCCGAGTTGCTTCAATTGAGCATGTCGGTCGACCAGGCGCTGGTGGATACCCAAAACCTGCAACAGCAAGCGGCCGAGACCGGTTTCGCCTGCCAGTTTCAGGCCCTGCGCCGCAACGTGCCTTGGCGCGCCGTGTTGCTCGATGGCACGGGCCTGCGCCCACGGCCGCGTCCCACTGCGCTGGGCATGCAAACCGCCATCGTGGTCGGCCCGGATGGCCGCACTGCTGCCAATGGTGCG
>NZ_JACMNS010000064.1 GCF_014378415.1 Aquabacterium sp. | reverse complement strand
TTGACTTCTTCAGGCACACCAGCAACGATCTGGTTGGGATACTTGCTATTGGCTGTAGATGCCCCCACACCGAAACTCAGCAAATCACTGGTGTTGTAAACCAATCGCAGCCCGCCTGAGCTTTGCTCTCTGTTCTGATATTCATACGAAGCCAGCGAATATGAATTACGCGCCATGCCCAATGAACCCAACAGTGACCATCGCCCCGCTACCCCATATTGCACATTCGCCCCTACGTTGTGCAAAGTCGCCACATTCTTTGCGAGCCGGTTATTCAACAAATTATTTTCAACAGAATTCAACTTCTCACTGGTCGAGCCATTGATCGCCACGATCCAATTTGAGGCGATTCCCGATGTGAACCCCCCAGTCAGGTCATAATTGTTATTATCCTGATTTTTAAAATTTTTGTGCTTATCAACACCAAACCTGCCAGAAGCCGTGTAATTTTGGCGCCCGTAATTTTTATCCAAACCCAGGGTAACTGCAGTGCTTGAAACGACTTCGGACTGATTTTGGGCATTTCTCGCGTAATTGGTGTCATAAGACACCGCTTCACTCAACTTCAACGAAAAAGGTGTGTTTTCGTCCCCCGCCGCATGGACCGGCAATGCGCAGGCGGCCAGCACGGCGGCAGCCACGAGGTTCAATGTGCGCGCGTTCATTTTTTTCAATTTCACAGCCAACCTTCTTTCAATAAGCATTGCGGTCAAAGATCATCAGGCGGATGGTGCGGATGATGATTTGCAAATCCAGCCCCAGCGACCAATTGCGCAGGTATTCCAGGTCAAACTCTACCCGCGCCTGCATCTTGTCGATGGTCTCGGTCTCACCGCGGTAACCGTTCACCTGTGCCCAGCCCGTGATGCCGGGGCGCACCTTGTGGCGCACCATGTAGGCCTTGATCAAACGGCGGTATTCCTCGTTGTGCGCCACGGCATGGGGGCGTGGGCCCACGATGCTCATGCGCCCCTGCAGAACATTGATGAATTGCGGCAATTCGTCAAGCGAGGTTCTGCGGATGAAGGCGCCAAAAGGCGTGATGCGTGAATCGCCCTTGGTGGCCTGCTTGACCACCGTGCCGTTGTCTTGCGAGCGCATGGACCTGAACTTGTAAACGATGATTTCTTCGCCATCCAGGCCATTGCGCTTTTGCCGGAAGATGGCCGGCCCGGGCGAACTCAACTTCACCGCAATGGCCAGGCCCAGCAAGATGGGCGAGATGAGCACCACGATGATGCTGCCCAAGATGATGTCGGACACCCGCTTGACCAGTTCATTGGTCCCGGTGAAGGGGGTTTCGCAAATGCCCACCACCGGCACGCCATTCATGTCCTGCAGGCGGCCCTGGATGATGCTGATGCCGAACACGTCGGGCACGAAATAAAGCGAGGCCGTGGTGCCCTGAACGGCTTCCAGCAATTCCACAATGCGGGGCTGAGAGCCCAATGGCAAGGTGATGTAGACCTCGTGGATGCTGTGGGCGTAGACGTAGTTGGCAACATCGCGCAGGCCGCCAAGGCGCATGCTGACGGCTTCAGACAGCACGCGGCTGTCGGTGCGGTCATCGAAATAACCAACAAACTCAGTGCCTTGATCGAGATTGCTTTGCAAAGCGCGGGCCACTTTGCCGCCCAGGGGCCCTGCGCCCACCACGATGGCCCGCCTGCGGGCGTTGGGCAGAGAAGCACGGTGCTTCAGGATGGCCTTGCCAATCAAAACAGCGATCCACTGAAGCAGCGGCGTGACCACCGCCCAAGACAACATCACCGTGAAATCGAAAAACATCAGGCTGTTGGTGGCATAGCCGCAAAGCCACAGGATCAGCAGCATGGACACCCATGAACTCACAATGTCCACGCCCGCTTCCAGACGAGAGTCGTTGAATCGATTTCGCCCAGGGAAAGTCAGTGCGAACACGAGCAAGCACAGCGCCATTGATGCACGCAGGACTGGCTCGTCGTAGTACGCCATGGTGCCCAGCAAGGAAGCCACCGTGACCAGAGGTTCCAGGAATGCTGCGATGAAAGACGTGACCGACTGCGGTGCGTTGAAAAACGTTCGGTTGTAGTTGCGGTTATTGAACATGTGCACCAGGGGCAGACCCCGAGGCCCCGGAAAACGTTGAACTCTGCCCACGCCATGGTCGGCGTAGGCAGCCCATGACCACAGCTGGCCCGGGGTCGGGCGCCTGCATAAAGCCTGCCAACGATTGTGGCTCAAAAAGCATGACAAATGGAACGGTGCACACCCCAATTGGTCGCCGTCCGTTTCAACTGTCGGCCCACACCTACAATTAGTCCATGGCAATGAACCCCCTTTCCTGGATTGGCCCGCTGGCTCTGCCGCGGCTTGCACTGCTGCTGAACCACGTGGTGGCCAGCGAACCCGTGGCCATGGCCAAACTCAAGGCCCATGTTGGCCGCACGGTCGACATCCGCTGGACTTCGTCATTCGTGCCACCGTTCGCGGCATGGTTGTCGCCGGGCAGCACCAGCGCCGATTGGGCGCCCCAGCCCGTGCGGCTGACCATCACCCCGGCCGGCCTGTTCGAAGTGGCCACGGCAAATGGTGCGACCACCACCCCTGTGGGCCTGACCCTGACCGTCCACCTGACCGCGCCCTGGACCTTGGCTCGACGGGCGCTGCAAGGTGAACGCCCCGAGGTCAGCATCGACGGTGATGCTGCACTGGCTGAAACAGCATCCTGGCTGATGAAAAATCTGCGCTGGGACATCGAGGATGACCTGGCGCGCTGGTTGGGCAACACCCCCAGCCAGGTGCTGCGCTCGGTGGGCGAGAGCCTGAAGGAGGCCCTGCTGCGCTGGCGCCCCGATGCAGGCCGCCGACCTGGCTTCCACGAAGCCAAGCGCTGAGAGGCCGCGGGAACCCTGATGCGAGCCTTGTTCATTGCTTGGATATTTTTGCGATACGGACTGGATGCGCTGGCCTTGGACAGCTTGCGACGCCCCAGCCTGCGCCTGCTGTCCCGCATCATCTCGACGGGACGCCGCCTGCATGCCCCGCGTGGTGAGCGCCTGCGCCAGGCACTTGAGCGCCTGGGCCCCGTTTTCGTGAAGTTCGGGCAGATGCTGTCAACGCGCCGCGACCTGCTGCCCCCGGATGTGGCCGATGAACTCGCCAAACTGCAAGATCGGGTCCCCCCCTTCCCGGGCGAAGAGTCGAGGAAGCTGGTGGAAAAAGCGCTGGGCAAGCCTATTTCAGCGATTTTCAAACAGTTCGATGCCGAACCGGTGGCCAGCGCCTCCATCGCGCAAGTGCACTTTGCCGTGCTGCACGACGGGCGCGAGGTGGCCGTCAAGGTGCTGCGGCCCCGCATGCTCCGCGTGATCGACGACGACCTGGCGTTGATGCGCAAGCTGGCCGGCTGTATTGAGTTTTTGTGGGCCGATGGCCGCCGCCTCAAGCCACGCCTGGTGGTGGCCGAGTTCGACAAGTACTTGCACGATGAGCTGGACCTGGTGCGCGAGGCCGCCAACGCCGCGCAACTGCGTCGCAACATGAAGAACCTGGATCTGGTGATGGTGCCTGAGATGATCTGGGATTACTGCACCTCCACGGTCATGGTGATGGAGCGCATGAAAGGCGTGCCGATCAGCCACCTGGCCCGCCTGCGAGATGCCGGCGTCGACATCAAGAAGCTGGCGCGCGATGGCGTCACCATTTTCTTCACCCAGGTGTTCCGCGATGGTTTTTTCCACGCCGACATGCACCCGGGCAACATCCAGGTCAGCCTGGCCCCAGAAACATTCGGCCGCTACATCGCACTGGATTTCGGCATCATCGGCACGCTGACCGAGGTCGACAAAGAGTACCTGTCACAGAACTTCATCGCCTTCTTCCGCCGCGACTACAAACGCGTGGCCGAGTTGCACATCGAAAGCGGCTGGGTGCCGCCCAACACGCGGGTTGACGAGCTGGAAGGCGCGGTGCGAACGGTGTGCGAGCCTTACTTCGACCGGCCTTTGAAGGATCTGTCGCTGGGATTGGTCTTGTTGCGTCTGTTTCAAATCTCCCGGCGTTTCAATGTGGAAATCCAGCCACAACTGGTGCTGTTGCAAAAGACTTTGCTCAATGTGGAAGGCCTGGGCCGCCAACTCGACCCCGACCTGGACCTGTGGAGCACGGCCAAGCCTTTCCTGGAACGCTGGATGAACGAGCAAGTCGGCTGGCGCGGCCTGCTGGAGCGCTTCAAACAGGAAGCCCCCCGTTACGCCAAGCTCTTGCCCGAATTGCCGCGCCTGCTGCACCAGAACCTGGAGCGCGGCGATGTCGGCTTGCGGCGCGATCTGGCCGCCATCCTGAAAGAGCAACGCAAAACCAACAGCACCATGACCGCCGCCCTGTGGGTGGGCATGGGTTTCGTGATGGGGTTGCTGGTGGCGCAACTCTTGCTGAAGCTGCACCTGGCCGGCATGATTTAGGCGAGCAAGGCCTTACACTGCGCGCCGATCCTCGGCCCGAAAGTAGAAGGTTTTTGGCGACATGAACACCACTTTGCTCTGGTTTGTGATCCTGTACCTGGTGGGAACCATGGGCATCGGGGTCTACGCCGGCACACGCATCAAGAACACGACCGACTTTGCCGTGGCGGGCCGTAGCCTGCCTTTGGCCATGGTGATCACGACCACGTTCGCGACCTGGTTTGGCGCCGAAACCGTCATGGGCATCCCGGCCAAGTTCGTGCAAGGCGGCCTGAACGCGGTGATCGAAGACCCCTTTGGCGCGTCCATGTGCCTGGTGTTGGTGGGCGCCTTTTTCGCCACCAAGCTGTACAAGATGAAGCTGCTGACCATCGGCGACTTCTACCGCGCGCGTTTCGGCGAAGGCGTGGAAATCTTCTGCTCGATCGCGATCATCCTGAGCTACCTGGGTTGGGTGGCCGCGCAGATCACGGCCCTGGGCCTGGTGTTTTCGGTGCTGTCCGGCGGGGCCATCGAACCATGGAAGGGCATGGTCCTCGGCACCAGCCTGGTGCTGGTCTACGTGCTGATCGGCGGCATGCTGGCCGTGGCCTGGACCGACTTCATCCAGATGATCGTGCTGGTCGTCGGCCTGTCGGTGATTGCCGTGATGGCGAGCGAGCAGGCCGGTGGCGCCGACAAAGTCATCGCACTGGCCCAGTCCAACGATTGGTTCAAAATCTGGCCGGAACACACGCCCTCGGGGTGGATCGCCTTCATTGCAGCGGCCATCACCATGATGTTTGGATCCATCCCGCAGCAGGACGTTTTCCAGCGCGTGATGTCGGCCAAAGACGGCAAGACCGCCAGCCGTGGCGCCATGATCGGCGGTTTCAGCTACCTGGCGTTTGCCTTCGTGCCGATGTTCATCGTGGCCGCGTCCATGATCATCATGCCGACCGAGGCCAAGGCACTGCTGGCCAACGACCCGCAGAAAGTGCTGCCCACCCTGATCCTGACGCACATGCCGCTGGTGGCGCAGATCTTCTTCTTCGGGGCGCTGGTCTCGGCCATCAAATCGACCTCGTCGGCCACGCTGCTGGCGCCCTCCACCAGCTTCGTGGAAAACATCTTGCGCAACATCAAGCCGGGCATGAACGACAAGCAGGTGCTGCTGTCTCTGCGGATCACGATTTTCGTGTTCACGGCGCTGGTGCTGGCCTACGCCATCGTGATGCAAGGCACCCCCATCTATGACCTGGTGTCATCGGCGTACCAAGTGCCTTTGGTGGCCGCCTTCGTGCCCCTGACCATGGGTCTGTACTGGTCGCGCGCCACCACGCAAGGTGCGGTGCTGTCCATCGCCCTGGGCATTGGCGTGTGGGGTGCGTTCCAGCTGCATGCGCCGTGGGGCGAAGCGTTTCCAGGCCAGTTGGCGGGCTTGATCGCTGCGCTGATCGGCATGGTGGCAGGCTCCTTGGCGCCCCAGTTCATCAGGGACCGCCGCGATCGAAAGCACCACCAAGGCTGAGCGCGGCACGTAGAATGTCGTTTTTCTGGAAAACCCGAAGGTTTGAGATGCCGATTTACGCCTACCGCTGTGAGTCTTGCGGTCATGCCAAAGACATTTTGCAAAAAATGTCCGACCCCGTTCTGACCACCTGCCCGGCCTGCGGGGCCGAAAGCTTCAAGAAGCAACTGACGGCGGCTGGGTTTCAGCTGAAGGGCTCGGGCTGGTACGTGACCGATTTCCGTGGCGGCGCCAATGCTGCGGCCCCTGAATCGAAAGACAAAGCGGCCCCGACGAGCACCGACACGGCCACGCCCGCCGTGACGCCATCGGCCACACCTGCAACGCCCGCCAGCATCACCACCACCACCACGCCGTCATCGGGTGGCAGTTCGCCTGCCAGCGCCGCCTGAACGAGTTCATCAGTCCATTGATCGCATGCACTGCGATCGCCCGGCCCTTTCAGGCCTCATCTTGAAGCGCATTTGTGAAGAAATACATCCTGACCGGCTTGCTCGTGTGGTTGCCTTTGACCATCACCATCTGGGTGATGCTGCAGGTGCTGGGCGTGCTGGATGGCGTCTTCGCCGGCCTGATCGTCGCCGCGCAGACCGTGCTGCCGGAAAGCCTGCGCCCGGGCTTGCAATCCCTGCGGTCCATCCCGGGGCTGAGCGCCATCGCGATGATTTCGGTGCTGTTGCTGACTGGCCTGGCCGTCACCAACTTTGCTGGCCAGTGGATCCTGAACCAGTCGAACCGGGTGTTCTCCAACATCCCGATCGTCAAATCCATCTACACCTCGGTCAAGCAGGTATCGGACACGCTGTTTTCCAGCAGCGGCCAGGCGTTTCGCCATGCGGTGCTGGTGCAATATCCGCGCGCCGGCTCCTGGACCATTGGATTCGTCACTGGCAAGCCCAGTGGTGAAGTGGCTGCGCACCTGAGCGATGACCACCTGACCTTGTACGTGCCCACCACCCCCAACCCCACCTCCGGCTTCATGCTGATCGTGCCGCGCAGCGACGTGGTCGAATTGCAGATGTCGGTGGACGAAGCCCTGAAGTACATCATTTCCATGGGCGTGGTAGCCCCGCCGCCCCATTTGGTGGTCGACAACACCACCGCCCGCAGCCACACAGGCTGACGACCTCAATTCCTGAGGGACAATCGAGGGTTCTGGGCGGGCGCTTTTTGTGCAAAGCGTCGCCAGCCCCACGACGATCACGATATTCGGAGAACAACGATGCGAACCACTTACTGCGGACTGGTCAGCGAAGCGCTGATGGGCCAAACCGTGACGCTGATGGGCTGGGCCCACCGCCGCCGCGACCACGGCGGCGTGATCTTCATTGACCTGCGCGACCGCGAAGGCTTGGTCCAGGTCGTGTGCGACCCCGACCGTGTCGACACCTTCAAGGTGGCCGAAGGCGTGCGCAACGAGTTCTGCCTCAAACTCACCGGCCTGGTGCGCGCCCGCCCCACCGGCACCGAGAACGCCACCCTGACCAGCGGCAAGATCGAGATCCTGGCCCACACACTGGAAGTGCTGAACCCCAGCGTGACGCCGCCCTTCCCGCTGGACGACGAGAACCTGTCCGAGACCACGCGCCTGACGCACCGCGTGCTCGACCTGCGCCGCCCCTACATGCAGAAGAACCTGCGCCTGCGCTACCGCGTGGCCATGGAAGCGCGCAAGTTCCTGGACGAGCACGGCTTCATCGACATCGAAACGCCAATGCTGACCAAGTCCACGCCCGAAGGCGCGCGCGATTACCTCGTGCCCTCGCGCGTGAACGAAGGCCACTTCTTCGCCCTGCCCCAGTCGCCCCAGTTGTTCAAGCAATTGCTGATGGTGGCGGGCTTTGACCGCTACTACCAGATCACCAAGTGCTTCCGCGACGAAGACTTGCGCGCTGATCGCCAGCCCGAATTCACCCAGATCGACATCGAGACGTCGTTCCTGGGCGAGCAAGAGATCCGCGACATGTTCGAGGGCATGATCCGCCACGTCTTCAAGACGGCGCTGGACGTGGACCTGGGCGACTACCCGGTCATGAAGTACGCGGATGCGATGCACCTGTACGGCTCGGACAAGCCCGACCTGCGCGTCAAGCTGGAGTTCACCGAGCTGACCGACATCATGGCCGGCGTCGACTTCAAGGTGTTCTCAACCCCCGCCACGACCAAGGGTGGCCGCGTGGCCGCGCTGCGCGTGCCCGGCGGTGCCGCCATGTCGCGTGGTGAGATCGATGCCTACACCGAGTTCGTGAAGATCTACGGTGCCAAGGGCCTGGCCTGGATCAAGGTCAACGAGGTCAAAGAGGGCCAGTCCTCTGAGCAGCTGCGTGCAGGCCTGCAATCGCCCATCGTGAAAAACCTGAACGATGAGGCGTTGACCGAGATCCTCAAGCGCACCGGCGCGCAAAACGGCGACCTGATTTTCTTTGGCGCCGACAAGGCCAAGGTGGTCAACGATGGTCTGGGCGCGCTGCGCGTCAAAATCGGCCACAGCGACTTCGGCAAAAAGACCGGCCTGTTCGAGCACAAGTGGGCCCCGCTGTGGGTGGTCGACTTCCCGATGTTCGAGCACGACGAAGAAGGCGACCGCTGGAACGCTGTACACCACCCCTTCACGGCCCCCAAGGATGGCCATGAAAATCTCATGGACACCGATCCCGAGAAGTGCATTTCCAAGGCCTACGACATGGTCCTGAATGGCTGGGAACTGGGCGGCGGCTCGATCCGGATTCACCGTGCCGAAGTGCAGAGCAAGGTGTTCAGCGCGCTGAAGATCAGCCCGGAAGATGCGCAGCTGAAGTTCGGTTTCCTGCTGGATGCGCTGCAATACGGCGCGCCTCCGCACGGTGGTTTGGCGTTCGGCCTGGACCGCCTGGTCACGCTGATGACCGGCGCCGAGTCGATCCGAGACGTGATCGCCTTCCCGAAGACGCAACGCGCCCAGTGTTTGCTGACGCACGCACCGAGCCCGGTCGACGAGAAGCAGTTGAAAGAACTGCACATCCGACTGCGCAATCCGCAGGCTGGCAAGGCCGCGGCCTGACCTCATGGGCGAGCGCCCATCCAAAATCCCGCTGTCGGTGCTGGTGGTGATCCACTCGCCCGACTGGGACGTTCTACTGATCGAGCGGGCTCAGCAGCCCGGTTTCTGGCAGAGCGTGACCGGATCGAAAGACCTGGAAGACGAACCCTGGGACACCACGGCCACGCGTGAGGTGCAGGAAGAAACCGGCATCGTCATCGGCAGCCAAGCAGTGCCGCTGAGTGCCTTGCAGGACTGGGCCATCGAAAACGTTTACGAGATCTACCCGGTCTGGCGGCATCGGTATGCGCCGGGCGTGACCCACAACACCGAGCGGGTTTTTGGCTTGTGCGTGCCGCGCAACACCCCGATCACCCTGGCGCCGCGCGAGCACACCGCCTGGGCCTGGCTGCCCTGGCAAGAGGCGGCAGACCGGTGCTTTTCGCCCTCCAACGCCGAAGCGATTTTGCAGTTACCTCGATTTAGCGGGAAAGCCGCCCCTTCAACGCTCTGAACTCCAGGGCCAGTTGCGGCTATGGTGTGGGTGTGAACGCCTTTGTTCGCGCCGCTGTTGGAATGATCCGCCGTGCTGAACCCCCTCCAGTCTTCACTGTTGCCACCTTCAACGCAGTCGTCCACGCACTTGCGGGTGGCCACTTACAACATCCACAAGGGCGTGCGGGGCATGGGCCCCACCAAGCGCCTGGAAATCCACAACCTGAGCTTGGCGGTCGAGGCGTTTGACGCCGACATCGTGTGCCTGCAGGAGGTGCGACAGTTCCACAAGGCCGAGGCCAAGCGCTTTTCACGCACGGATTACGGCCCGCTGTGCTGGCCGCAACAGCCGCAAGCCGACTTTCTGGCGCCCGAAGGCTATGACGTGGCCTACCGCACCAACGCCACCACCAAGGATGGCGAACACGGCAACGCCCTGTTGAGCCGCTGGCCAATGGGCAACATCGGCCACCACGATGTGTCGGACCACCGCTTCGAGCAGCGCGGGTTTCTGCACGTGCCGGTGTTCTGGCGCGGCATCGAGATCCACGTGATCGTGGTGCACCTGGGCCTGATCCACGCCAGCCGCGTTCGGCAGGCCGAACAACTGGCGGCGCTGGTGAGCAAGCACCTGCCGCCCGAAGCGCTGGTGGTGGTGGCGGGTGACTTCAACGACTGGAACGAGAAGCTGGATCAAGTCTTGCACACGGCCAATCTGAAGCGCGCTGGTTTGCCCAAAGCCCCGAACACGCCCACCTTCCCCTCGCGCATTCCGGTGCTGGCACTGGACCGCGTCTACACACGGGGCTTGAGCTGCCAGTCGGTGATGGTGCCGCGTGGTGGCGCCTGGGCGCGCATGTCAGACCATTTGCCCTTGGTGGTCGAGCTGGACATCGACCACATCGAATGAGCCTGCTGTTGCCCGAAGAAAGCTCGGCGCATGCACTGCGCGGCTTGGCTTGGTACGGCCAGCGCAAGCCGATGTTCACGGGAGGCAACCAGGTCACTTTGCTGAAGGGCGCGGTAGAACAATTCCCGGCCTTGTGCGCCAGCATCGACGCGGCCAAGCGGTCGGTGTGGATGGCGACCTACCTGGTGTCACCCATCGGTCAAAGCCAGTTGGTGCTGCAAGCTTTGATGATGGCGGCCCAACGGGGCATCGACGTGCACTTCGTGGTGGACGGCGTGGGGTCTCGCGATGCGCCGGCCTCGCTGTGGCGGGACCTGGAGGAGGCTGGCATCAAGCTGGTGGTGTATCGGCCTGTGCGTGGTTTGCTGAATTTGCTCGATTCGTCGCAATGGCGGCGCATGCACATGAAGCTGTGCGTGATCGACGATGCGGTGGGCTTCGTGGGGGGCATCAACCTGATCGATGATCGGTATGACCTGGCGCTGGGCTGGTCTTCGAACCCTCGATTGGACTATGCCTTGCAGGTGATGGGCCCAGCCGTGATGCCGATGGCGCACACGGTCAAGGCCATGTGGACACGTGCAACCGTGGGGCGGGACTGGCGCGATGACATCGTTCACTGGATGGCGGACCACCGCAGCATGAAGCGCCTGCGCGCAGTGTGGCAAAGGGCTCGCCTGCGACTGCCCCCCAGAGCGCAGCGGCATTTATCGGCGGCCTCGGCCACCAACCTGCCCATGCGCTGCGCTTTTGTCTTGCGCGACAACCTGCTGCAGCGGCGCACCATCGAGCGCGCGGCCTTGCAGGCGATCCTGCATGCGCGCACGCGGGTCGACATCGTCACGCCTTACTTTTACCCGGCCCGGGCCTTGCGGCATGCGCTGCGCAATGCCGCCAAGCGCGGGGTGGTGGTGAGGCTGCTGCTGCAAGGCAAGGCAGACTACAAAATCGCGGCGATCGCGGCCCAGGTGCTGTACCACGACCTGCAGTTGCATGGCGTCCGCATCTTTGAATACCAACCGGCGCTGTTGCATGCCAAGGTGCTGTGCGTGGACGACGAGTGGGCCACCATTGGTTCGTCCAACCTGGACCCGCTGTCGCTGGTGTTGAACCTGGAGGCCAATCTGGTGGTGCGGGACCGGGGCTTTGTGCGCACGCTGTCGGCCGCACTGACCAGCGACTTTGAAAAGAGCACAGAGATCCCAGCGCCGCTGGTTCGTCAACGCAGTTGGATGACCGGGGTGCGGCGCTCAACGATCGCCTGGATGGCCAAGACTTACCTGCGACTGGCAGGGGTCACTGGACGGTATTGAAAGTTTGGGTGCGGGGCAGGCTCAAGGCAAACGCCACAAAGTGCCATAGGGCGGCGAGGCGGGCCACTGTGCCGCCAGTTGCGGTGGCTGCTGCGGATGCTCATGAACCCAGCGCCGAGCCAGCATCCAGCCGGCATGTGCGACCACGACGGCGCTGTGGCTGATGGGTGGGCTGAGGGGTGTCCAGGCCGCCGCCCGCACCAGCAAGGATTGCAAGGCCTCACCATCCCCAGGCGCGTGGGTGGCGAAGGCTTTGCACCATTGATCGATGCGATCTTGCGGGATGTCGCGCCAGGGCAGTCCGTCCCAGCTGCCAAAGTTCAATTCCAGCAGGGTGGTGTCTTGAACATGGGTCCAGCCCCAGCGTCGCAGGTAGCGGCCCACCAGGGCGCAGCGCTGCAAAGGCGAGGTGTGCACCACCTTCGCGAGACCATGCCGACGTGCGGCCTGCTGGATGCGCCGTGCCAGGCGCTTGGCACGTCGGGCAGGCACGGTGACATCGGTGCGTCCGATGCACCGGCCCGCCACGTTCTCGGGTTTGGGATGACGCCAGGCCCACAACGTGACGCGCCCTGCCACCAGATCGCTCATGAGAACCAGGCGGCCATGGCGGCCCCGTGGTTGACCACCGCCAACCAGGCAAGCAAAGCGGCGACTTCGCTGAACTGCTGCGCGGCACCGAGCGTGTCACCGGTGTAGCCGCCCAAACGTTGTCGATACCAGCGGGCGCACACCCAGGTCACCAAACCGCAGGCCAGCCAGGCCGACACCATGGCGGGCAGGAGGACCGCGAGCGGATCATTGAATGGCGACATGAAGACCAGGCCCACGGTGGCCAGCAACACCCAGCACCAGGCCACCACCACCGCACTGGAGCGCACGCTGAGGGCCAGCGGCTTGGCCTTGGCATGCTCGATGTCACCAGCGTAGGGCAACAGGCGCATCAAGGTCACGGCCACGGCACGCGAGGCGGCATGCGCCCAGACCAAGGCCAACACTGGCCACCACAGGCCATGCAGGGCCAGGCCAACCAAGGTGGCGGCTTTCAGCCCCAGCATCAAGACCAGGCTGATGGCGCCATAAGCCCCGATGCGCGAATCTTTCATGATCAGCAAGGCTTTGTCGCGGCTGACGGTGCCGCCCAGCGCATCGCAGGTGTCGCTCAGGCCATCTTCGTGAAAACCGCCGGTCAGCCAGACCGTGGCCACCATGCTCAACACCACGGCGACCGCGGGTGGCCACACTTGAACAGCCGCGCCCCAAACCAGCGCGCCAAATGCGCCGATGCCCAGGCCCACCAGGGGCAGGTGGCGCGCGCAGTCGTTCAGCCATGCCGCCTCAAAACCCACCCAGCGCGGCACGGGCACGCGGGTGAGGAACTGCACGGCCACCAGCAGCAACCGCAGTTCATGCACGAGGCCCCGGCCGATCATCAGACGCCCTGCGCTTGGCTGGATGCGCTGTCGCCATCGGCAGTGCTGACGCCGGCGGACGCAAAGCTGGCCATCTCGGCCAGGATCCGGCAACTCGATTCCAGCAACGGCCAGGCCAATGCCGCGCCAGAACCTTCGCCCAGGCGCAGGCCCAGGTTCAGCAGCGGCTGAGCCTTCAGGTGAGACAGCATGCGGGCATGGCCTTGCTCGTCGGACTGGTGCGCGAACACGCAGCGTTGCAGGACCAGGGGCTGCAGTGCTTGCGCCACCAGCACGGCGCTGCTGGCGATGAAACCATCGACCACGATGACCCGGTTCTGCGCGGCGGCTTCAAGAACGGCTCCGACCATCATGGCGATCTCGAAACCGCCCATGGCGGCCAGTGCTTGCAAAGGCTCGATGGCTTGCTCGTGGCGGGCCAGCACCTGGCGCAACACGGCCAGCTTGCGCTGCACGCCGGCGTCGTCCAGGCCGGTGCCGCGTCCCACGCATTGCTCGATGGGCAGGCCGGTCAAGCGCGCCATCAGCAAGGCCGCGCTGGAGGTGTTGCCGATGCCCATTTCGCCCATCAGCACAGCGTTGCCGGGCAGACTGCGCAGCACGTCGGCGCCTGCGTCCAGGGCCGACTGGCATTGGGCAGAGGTCATGGCGGGACCCTGGCTGGCATCGGCCGTGCCAGGGGCGATCTTGCGCAATTGCAGGCCAGGGCGTGGCGCGAAATCATGGGCCACGCCCGCGTCCACCACGGTCAGGGCCAGGCCGTGTTGGCGCGCCAAGACGCTGACAGCAGCCCCACCGGCCAGGAAATTCTCCACCATCTGCCAGGTGACGTCGCTGGGGAATAGAGAGATGCCTTGCGCGGTTAAACCATGGTCGCCAGCAAAAACCACCATTTGCGGCTGCGTCAGTTGTGGGGCCTCGGTGTCCAGGATCAAGCCCAGTTGCAGGGCCAGGGCCTCCAGGCGCCCCAGCGATCCCAAGGGCTTGGTCTTGTGGTCCAGCAGGTGCTGCAGGCGCTGGGCGCGGGCAGGGTTGTGGAGGTCGGTGATGGCGTTCAGCTCGGTCATGATTGAGGTGCTCCGGCACCGAAGCCCAGGGCTTGTGGGGTGGTGCCAGCGCAGCGGGCGATGGCGTCGAAGATGTGGATCAGGCCGCGCTCGATGGCGGCCGGGCCGGGGGACAGGATGTCGGATGAAGGGATGTCTTGCATCATGGCGTTCAGGGCCGGGAAGCCTTCACGGGCCAGGACTTTTTCAGGCTCGAAGCGCTGGCCGCACCAGGCGCCCATGATGAGCTGTGGCTCGGCAGCCAGGACCTGCTCGGGCGTCACGGCGCGTTCGCGCGAAGGAAAACGTTGGGCGGTGTCGGCGAACACATCGATGCCGCCTGCCAACTGGATGATCTCGCTGATCCAGGCGATGCCGCAGATCAGGGGCGAGTGCCATTCTTCAAAGTAGACGCGGGGCTTGAAGGGCAGGCGCTGAGCGGCCTGCGCGACCTGGGCCTGGATGGTTTCCAGCTCGCTCACCAATGTCTCGGCGGCCTCGGTGCGCTGCACAGTCTGACCCAGCATGCGGATCATGTCGGACACGCCGGCCAGACTGCGGTGGTTGAACCACATCACCTCCACGCCTGCTTCGGCGCAGGCGTCCAGCAAGGGGCGTTGCACTTCAGAAAAACCGATCACCAGGTCAGGCTTGACGTCGAGGATGCGCTCCAGCTTGCCGGTTTTGAAGCCGCTGATCTTGGGCTTGTCTTCTCTGGCCTGGGGCGGGTAGACGGTGAAGCCCGAGATGCCGACGATGCGGTCTTGCGCGCCCAGGCGGTAGAGCACATCGACCGATTCGGTCGACAGGCAGGCGATGCGTTGGGGGCCTTGCGATGTGTTCATGCGGTGGGTGCGGTGAGGAGGTTCATGAGTGTGCCGGGCGAGAAGTGCTGGTCGATGAAATCGGCCAGGCCGTCGAACACGGCGTCCAATGGTTGAGCCTGGATGCCGAACAGGGCCCGCATGGCGGTGGGCGATTCGAACAGGCCGTGAAGGTAGAGACCCATCACATTGCCTTGTTGCCAACCCAGGGCTTCGCCTTGGTCGTTGTGAAGGATGGCCAGCAGCCCAGCTTGGGCGGACGGCGCGGCGGTGCGGCCGTGGTGAATTTCATAGCCTTGAACGTGGGCGCCCGCCAGGCTGGACCATGCATGGGTTGTTGGGCCAAAAGCTGCCTGAGTCTCCAGCAGCAGCTTGTCGCGCTCGAAGGTGGTCACCAGGGGCAGCAGGTTCAGGCCTGGGGTTGATGTGGTCACTGCCCCGGCGGTCGCGGGGTCGGCTTCGATGCCGTCCAAGTCGATCAAGGCCTGTCCCAGCATCTGCAAGCCACCACACACGCCCAGCACGACCCCACCTGCGGCCGCGTGGCCTTGAATCGCCGCATCCAGCCCCTGGCTTCTCAACCAAGCCAGGTCCGAGGTGGTGTGCTTGGAGCCGGGCAGGATGACCCAATCGGCCCCGTCCAGGTCCGCGGGATGCCTTGCCCAGACCAGGCGCACGCCGGGCGCGGCTCGCAAGGGCTGGAACTCATCGAGGTTGCTGATGCGCGGGTAGGCCACGATGGCGATGCGTTTGAGGGCCTGGGCCGTGCCGGGGCCCGTGGCGGTATCGTCGAACACACCGTCCTCTTCGGGCAGGCCGTGGCCGCGCCACATGGGCAGGACGGCCACGGTGGGCACGCCCGTCAAGGCCTGCAGTTGCTCGGGGCCGGGGGCCAGCAAGGCGGCATCACCCCTGAAACGGTTCAGGACATAACCCCGGATCAGGGCGCGTTCATGCTCGGGCAGCAACTGGTGGGTGCCAAAAAGGTGGGCAAAGGCCCCGCCCCGGTCGATGTCGGTGACCAGCAGGCAGGCTGCTTGTGCCGCCAAGGCCGTTCGCATGTTGACGTAGTCGCTGTGGTGCAGGTTGATCTCGGCCGGCGAGCCCGCGCCTTCGATCACGACCACGTCGTTCTCGGCCATCAAGGCCTGCAAGGCATCGCGCGCAAAGGGCCACAGTTGCTCGCTGCGTTGGCGCCAGGGCACCTGGTGCAGGTCGGGGCGGACCTCGCCCAGCACCACGACCTGGCTGGCCGTATCGCGCTCAGGCTTGAGCAGGATCGGGTTCATTCGCACTTCAGGACGGGCACGCGCGGCCAGGGCCTGGAAGTACTGCGCACTGCCGATCTCGCCCAGGCGGCCGTTCAAGCCTGGCACGACGCGGGCGTTGTTGCTCATGTTCTGGGCTTTGAAGGGCGCCACCTTCAAGCCCTGGAGCGCATACCAACGGCACAGCGCCGTGGCCAGCCAACTTTTGCCAGCACCGCTGGTGGTGCCCAGGACCATCACGGCTTTGGCGCTCATGGGGTGCTCTCCATTTGGGTCAGTGCCTGCAACAGGGCTTGTTGCGCGTGAGGCGCCTGCGCGCTCAAACGCACCCAACCGGGCAGGCCAAAGCTGCTGGCATCTCGCAGCTTGATGCCGTGGTCTCTGAGCAAGTTGACGGAGTGTGTGGGCCTGGCCAGCATGAAAGGCACCACCGAGGGTTGGCAATGCCAACCCAATCGCATCAAGGCGGTTTGTTGGGCGGCCATCCAAAGGGCAAGCGTGTGGCGTGAACGGGCCAACCAGGCTTGCGTGCCTGGCCGATGCCAAGCCTGCAACATGGCCACGCCTTCGGCCGACAAGACCCAACTGGGGGCCAGGGCCTGGAAAGTTGCCACCTCAAGCACGGCATCATCCACCGGTGCAATCACGTACCCAGCGCGCACCCCCGTCAGCCCCAGCGCTTTGTTGGGCGAACACAGTTGCCAGCATTGATCGGCCAAAGCGGCTGGGACAGGATCCTGCCCCACCAGACGCAAGGGTTCGTAGGCGCGGTCCACGGCCAGCATCACGGGATGCTGACGCTGCAGCTCGGCCAGTGCCATCCAGAACGATGGTGGCAGGCTTTGGCCCGTGGGGTTGCAGGGCTCGCACAGCCAGACCAGCGAAGGTCTGGCCTGTTCCATCAAAGCACTGAGCAAAGCCTCACCGCTGGTGTAGCCCTGCACCTCCAGGCCCAACGCCAGCGCGGCGGATCGGTAGTCACCGTAACCCGGTTGCGGCACCCAGACCTGCCGTACACCTCGCAAGGAGGCGGCCAAGGTCAATCGGCGAATCGCCTCGCTGCTGCCCGCCGTGGGCAACACGCGCGCAGCCTGCGCACCCAGCACTTGGGCCAGGCATTCGCGCAAGGCTTGATAGTCGGGATCGGGGTAGCGCTGGCGATCGGCCGCTTGGATGGCTTGCACGACCTCGTCGGGCGCGCCCAGCGGATTGGCGTTGCTGGAAAAATCGTGGGTGATGGGCGCGCCGTTGTCGGGGCCACCATGTTCATTCAAGCGCGGCATCATCAATGGCTTCCCCCTGCCCGGCAGGCGGGCGCCATGATCAAGACGGCACACCAGGCCGCGGCCCACCACACCGCCCTTTGCGCCCAGGCCAAAGCTTGCGCGGTGTGCCGAGCTTGGGGCAATGGTGCGGATTCATTCAACACATACACCCCCGGTTTGCTCAAACGCACCATCAGCAACAAGGCCATGACACCCATGGGCCACCCGCCATTGGGCGATGGCGTGGCACGGGCTTGCGTCTTGATCGCCGACCAGGCCGGCACGGCGCCTGCCGACAGGCACAGCAGCAGCGCCGTGACGCGCGCCGGTATCCATGACAAAACATCGTCTGCACGGGCCGCCCATTTGCCCGCCCATTCGTAGCGGCCGCGATAACCCCACATCGCGTCGGCGGTGTTGGCGAAACGGTAGAGCGCCGCCGCGCCCAGGCCACCCACCGCGAACCACAACAGGGGCGCCACCAGTGAATCGTTCAGGTTCTCAGCCAGGGACTCGATGGCGCTTTCACGCACGGCCACTTCGTCAAGCTGACTCACGTCGCGGCTGACCAGGCGTTGCAGTTGAGCCCTCCCCGTCTCCAAGGATTCGCCCAGCGCGCGCTCGACCGATGCCACTTCATCGCGCAGCATGCGCCAGGCCAGCAAGGGCTTGAGCAGCGCGCCCAGCAACGGCACTTGCACATACCAAGGGCATTGCGACAGACCACCTTGGGCAAACCACGCCAGCATCACCACCAGCAAGCCGCCCAAACACCAGGCCAGCGCACCGCCCACGAATGCAAGCCACGGACGCCAGCAACTGAGAAGCGGCCCCAGCCACCCCAGGTAACGCCCCATGCCCACCACCGGGTGCGCCCACGCCGGCGGCTCGCCCCAGCGTCGGTCGATCAGCAGCGCGACGGCCATGGCCAGCAGGCTCACCCAGGGCGACATCGGGTCAGTCTTCGATGCCGCGCTGCGCAGGCACGCCTGCGTTGTAGTGGTGCTTGACAGCGGCCATCTCGGTCACCGTGTCCGCGATGTCGATCAGCTCTTGCGGGCACCCGCGCCCCGTCAACATCACGTGCACATGGCTGGGCCGGTCACGCAAGGCCGCCAGCACGGGTTCCAAGGGCACCCAGCCATAGCGCAATGGGTACATGATTTCGTCCAGCACCACCAGGAAATGCTCGCCAGCGTTGATGGTTTCGAGTGCCTTGGCCCAGCCATCACGGGCCAGTTGGGCCGAATGCTCCAGATCGCGACTCTTCCAGCTGAAGCCATCGCCCAGGCCTTCAATCGGCACCCCCAGTTGCTCGAACACGCGGTGCTCGCCAAAGCGGGCACTGGGCACTTTCATGAACTGGTAGATCTTGACGGCCTTGCCACGGCCATGCGCGCGCAGTGCCAGGCCAAAGGCGGAGGTGCTTTTGCCCTTGCCATCGCCGGTGTTGACGAGCAACAGGCCACGGCGCTCGCCATCGGGCTTCTCAACCTGGCGGTCAACGGGGGGGGATTCGATTTCCATGAAAGTTTCTCCAGTCTTGGGTGCAATGATCAGGCGGCGGCGGCCACGGGTCGGCGCAACGCTTGCCAAGACGCGCCGCCGACCACCAACAAGGCGATCAAAACGGCGGCCAAAGCGCGGGCCAACTCTTGGCCGACGTCCAGCTCAGATTTGGGATTGTCAGGCTGGCGCTGCAACAACAGACCTTGAAGGTTGGGCGCTGGTGTGGGCTCAGCAGCTTGGGCCGCCGGTTTTTGAGATGGCGTTGGCGCGGGCCTGGGTGGTGGCGCCGCCTGGGGCACTTCAGCGGGCGTGGGCTCGTTCAATTGTTGCGCCACCCAATGGCGCACGACCCCCATCTCACCAGGCAAAGGCGCCTCGCGGGTCAGGTCTTTGTACAACCGGGCCACTTGCTGCTGCGTGGCCGCATCGGGCTGCCAATAGCCCATGCGCTGGGCCTGCACCAGTCGCTCCAGCGATTGCGCATACGCCTGAGGGTGCGTGCGCAGCCATGGCGGCAAACCCAGCTTGTGCTTGTCCTGCACCAACACTTCGTAAAAATTTTGCCAGTGATCTGGGCGGACAGTGTCGGGTGCGGTGACCTGCCAGCCCCAGGCGAATTGCAAGGCCTTGAGCACTTGCAAGGTGCCTGAATAGCCCTCGGCTTTCTGGGCTTGCAGCCAGCCGGGGTGCAGGTAGCGTGATTGCATCTCCAGCGCGATGCTGGTGGCCGCCGACTGCGTGTGGACCTCGCTGGCATCCTGCAACTGGTTCACGTACAGGCCGAGCGCCTCGGTTTTGCCCGCGCTTCGTGCTGCGGCTGCCAAACCGCCCAGGTACTGGAAGGGATCATCAGACGTGACCATGGCGTAGAGGTGCGAGGTGCGCGACAGCACGGCTGCCTGCGTGTGCCGCAGGTGCGCGCCCAAGGCCTTGGCGGCCACGCCCTTGGGCAAGCCCTCCAACGCCTGGCCATCAACATAGGGTTGGCTCATGCGCTGCAGGAACATCTCACCCAGGCGGCTGTCATCGCGCTGGACGCCTTCAGATTGCACGGCCTCCGACAAGCCGGTGCCATAGTCGCCACTCACGTTGCCAAACACCCGCGCCCGTGCAAGCACTTGGGCCTGCGCACGCGGCACGCCCTCCTTGACCAATTCGGCCGCGACCACCGCCGTGTTGCTGGACACGGCATTGACAGGCTCGGCCGTTGACGCCGCCGCCACGGCCTGGTCCACCAAGGCCATCAAAGCGGGGAACTGATCGCGGTACGAACCGGTGATGCTGAGCAGGACGTCCACACGCGGACGCTGCAGGGTAGAAGCCGGAATGACGCGCACACCGGTCGGCCTGCCTGAGTCATCCCACACGGGCTCGACCCCCAAGGCCACCAAGGCTTGCGCTTCCATGATGCCCTGGTGGCGCAAGGTTTCGCCGGCCCAAAGCGACAAGGCCATGCGCGTGGGCGTTTGACCGCCATGCTCAGCGCGCCAGGTCTTGAGCCAATCATTGAACAAGCCTTTGGCCACCGCATAGGCCTGCCGCGTGGGCAAGCGGCTGGGGTCCAGGCCGGTCAGGTTGCGGCCGGTGGGCAGGCTGTCGGGGTTGCGGATGGGATCGCCGCCGTAGGCTGCTGTGATGAAGTGCCCCGACAAGGCCGTGAGCAAACCCGGCATCTCGCCTTCGGTGGACAACAAGGCCTCCAAAGCCTGCGCCCGCTCGGCCAACTTGAACAAGGCGACCGAATCAATCGGCTTGCGCGCTGCGCGGTTGGGCACCGGGCCAATGGGCAAAGCGGGCCGCAAATCCAATGTGCTGGCCTTCTGTGCATCGACCAGGGCCACGTCCAGCCAACGCGAGGGCCGCGCTGTGGCCACTGACTGGTAGTCGATCAAAAATGCTTCGTCGATGTCCTCGCCCAAGGCCTCGATCAGCGGTTTGCGCAAGGCCTGCAAGATGGTTTGATGGCGCTGCGCGGCCTCGGGTACGCGGCCGAACACGGCCAGGCCCTTGGGCTGCGAACTCTGCGCCAAGGCGTCCAGGTAGGGGTGCAGCAACTCCAGGAAACCAGAGAAATCCGCCGCGATGCGCTCGGCCGTCCAGCCCAAATCGCGGTGCAGCTGGTGTTCCACAAAATTGCCCACCAGTTGGCGCTCCAGCGCTTGCTTGGTCGGCCCGGCATCGACGGTTTCCCACTCGTGCATCAACTCGTGCATGTGGGCCATCTTGGCCTCGAAGCCCGCTGGCGAGAACACCGGCGTCTTGTGGCTGACCAGCACCGCGCGCCCACGCCGCTTGGCCGTCAGGGCTTCGCCCAGGTTGTCGACGATGTAGGGGTAGACCACCGGCACGTCGCCCAAGGGCAGCAAGGCATCGTCCCAGACATCCAGGCTGCGCGCCTTGCCCGGCGCCCATTCCTGCGTGCCGTGGGTGCCAAAGTGGATCAAGGCATCGGCCTGCCTGGCCCACAAGTACACCGCCAGGTAATGGTGGGACAAGGGCGCCTTGCTGCGGTGCATGAAAGGGTTCTGGCCCAGGTGCAAAGTTTCTTCACGCGGCGGCTGCGGCAGCACCGACAGCTGACCCACCTGCATGCGCGGGATCACGAACACACGCTGGCCCTGGTAGGACACCACATAGCGGCTGCTGGCTGGCGCGCCCCACTGCGCCTCGATGCGCTGACGCACCTTGGCGGGCAGCGTGCCCCACCAGACTTCGTAGTTTTTCAAGGGCAAGGCCGCCGCCTGGTTGCTGGCCAGCAAGGCCTGCAGGTCAGCGCCGGGGTAGTAGGCGGCCAGCATGGGCTTGAGGCCATCAATCCATTGTGCTTCGGGCACCGAATGGGTGGCATAGCCGGCCTGGGCCAGGCTGCCAGAGACCTGTTCCAGGCTGCGCGGCACATTCAGGAACGAGGCCCCGAAATTGCTGCCGCCCGGCGGGTAGTTGTAGACCATGGCCACCAGGCGCTTGTCGGCCGCTGGCTTGGTCTGCAGTGCGATCAGGCGGCGCGCCTTGGCCACCACGGCTAGGGCCTGGCGTTCGATCAACTCGGGCCGACGGCCTTGATCAGCGTGGGCCACCACCATGATCGGGTCCATGGCGCCCGCGCCTTCAGGCTGGGACAGGTAAAAAGGCACA
This sequence comes from Aquabacterium sp., assembly GCF_014378415.1. Lineage (GTDB taxonomy): Bacteria > Pseudomonadota > Gammaproteobacteria > Burkholderiales > Burkholderiaceae_C > Aquabacterium. The sequence goes on along the minus strand of NZ_JACMNS010000064.1, from coordinate 6,319 downwards.
TCGCTTTGCGACAGGCCGCCCTCGTCCTGCGCCCAGGCAGCCGTGTCGCCAGACCGGTAAGGCTGCGTCAACAACACCGGCGCACCCCAGCGGGCGAACAGTGGCTGCAAGGCCGCACTTTGCGGCAACAACTGGTGGATCACCACGACCTGAGCGTGCAGATGGCGATCTGCCCCATTCAAACCGTTCGACCCGGGCACCTCCAGCAGGCCGGACAAACCAGCCGAGTCCACCTGCTGGCCAAAAGCCGCGTAAGCAAAGATGCCTTGTTTGGCGAACATGCGCAGCCAAGCGTCAATCCACTGGGTGGCGCCATTCACGAAGTGATAGCGGTGAACCAGCAACACCACCGCCGGACGGTCGCGCAGCGCACTTTGCGCCTGCTGCCATTGCGCCAAGGACTGCGCATCCGTGAACAAACCGGGCGCATCCGGGTGGTACAGACCGCGGCTGGGCCAGGCCTGGGGCGCTGGCAACTCAGGCGCCGGCAAACCCCTGATCAGAGCCTTGGACAAGGTCAGGGCATGCTCGGTGTTGAGCTCGCCACCGGCCTGCAAATAAGCCGCGATGCGGTTGGCACCGCCATCAGGCGTCACCCACACCACGCTGCGGGCTGTCAACAAAGGCTGATTCAGCAAACGCTCCAATCGGGTTTGCGCCGTGATGTGGGGCGCATCGACCCACACCATCGCGGACTCTTTCAAGGCTGAATCCAGCGCGGCGGCTTCGGCAACGGTGAGCGTGCTGCCGCCCCGCAAGGGGTACGCCAGGTGCTGCACGCTCAGGCCCTGCTGGCGGGCCAGCCGCTCGATCATGGCCGTGCGCGGAGCGGGTGTGACATCCGTGGTCAACCACAGCAGCACAGGCGACGCAGCGTGAGCGCTCATGCTGACGCACAGGCTCAGCACCAGCCAGGCCATCAAACACCGCACCCCAGACAGGACCAGGCTCACCGAGCCCCCTGCCCCATGGCCGCGGCTTGGGGCGCGGAGGCCCCAGTTTCCGGCACGTACACGATGTTGCCGTCCTTGAGCCTGTAGGCCACGCCGGCACGCTGGCCTTCGCCCGCACCAGCGCTGCCCGCGCCCTTGAACTTGATCTCCTTGCCGTTCTCGCGCACGATCACTTCCATGTCCGGTTTGCCCGGATTGCGGATGATGGTGACGTTGTCCTGCGCATTGGTCTGCGTCTGCGCGGCCACCGCCGTCAACAAGGCCACCACCAGCACCAGGAAGACATCGACCAGGTTGACGGCCGACAGCATGGGGTCGTCGTCATCTTCGGCCATCACGTGGATGTGCTTGAAGCTCATGCGGCCACCTCGCGTGCCTTGCGCACGTTCAGCAGCTCGGCCAGCAACCAGCGGCGGCGCACCGAGTACACGGTCAGGCCGATGGACGCGGCCGCCAGGGCCAGCACCACACCGGCGAAAGCACCGCTGAACACCGACAAGGCCTGCTGACCCTGGCCAGCTGCCACGCTTTGAAGGGCCGGGCCCAGGGGGATCATCGTGGCGATCAGGCCCAGCATCGGGCTCAAGCGGCTGAGCAAACGCACCGGCTCGATCTGCCGAATCACGGACAACTCCAACTCTTCCATCGACAAGTCAGGCGTGACGCGCAAGGCCGTGTAGCGCGGATTACGCCAACGCTGCCAGGCCTCCATCATGGTCATGCCGCCGGTCCACAAGGCGTACACAAACCCCAAGGCCACCAGGGTGAGCACAGGCCACAGCAGCGACTGCGCCACCTGAGAAAAACCAGTTTCAATCATCATGTCGGGGCTCCAGGAGCGAACAAAGCGGAGGCAGCCGCCGGATTGGAAGGAAAGTACAAGTGCAGGAATGAGGCGTGCAGGCGGCCCGCGCGGTAGACACCTTCGGCCTTGCCCGATTGGCGCTGGGGCAGCGTTGATGTCACCGGGGTCATCGGGCTGTCCATGCTGGCGTGGTGGAAGGTGTGGCCACGCATTGCGCCCTCGGGCAAGCTCACGCCGTGCATGCCCAGGTTGACGAAGCGCTTTTGCAGCACCGCTTTGCCAGGCATCAAGCCCAGCATCAGCGCCGTGTGGCCCTGCACATCGCTGAGCGAATCCAGCAGGTACAGCATGCCTCCACACTCGGCCACCAAAGGCTTGCCATGCGCGTGGTGGGCATGGATGGCGGCCTTCATGGCGCTGTTCTGGGCCAGTTGATGCAAGTGCAATTCGGGATAGCCCCCCGGAAGGTACAGGCTGTCGGCCTCGGGCAATGCAGTGTCGTTCAAGGGCGAGAAAAAACTCAACTCAGCCCCCAGATCACGAAGGGTGTCCAGGTTGGCCGGGTACAGGAAGGAGAAGGCGGCATCGCGCGCCACGGCGATGCGCACGCCTTGCAGGCTGCGCTCATGGACCATTGGCTGATCAGGCTCATCAAGCTCGGCGGGCTCAAAATTCACAGGCAAGGGCAAGGCTGGCGACAGGCGCCCCAAGGCCTGCGCCGCCTGCTCGATGCGCTGCTCGATGTCGGCGATCTCGTCCGCCTGAACCAGGCCCAGGTGCCGCGACGGCATGCCGTAGGCTTCGTTGCGCGGCAGTGCGCCAAACCAGGCCATGCCCTCGGGCAAGCTCTCACGCAACATCTGCGCGTGCGTCTCGCTGCCCACCCGGTTGGCCAACACGCCCGCCATGGTCAAGCCCGGGCGGTAGGTCGCCAGGCCCAGCGCGATGGCACCAAAAGTTTGAGCCATGGCCGAGCCATCAATGACAGCCAGCACGGGCAAGCCAAAACGCATGGCCAGCTTCGCGCTCGACGCTTCGCCATCGTGCAGGCCCATCACCCCCTCCACCAGGATCAGGTCGGACTCGCACGCCGCCCGGTACAACATCTCGCGGCAATGGGCCTCGCCGCCCATCCACAAGTCCAGTTGATAAACGGGCTGGCCACTGGCGCGCGCCAGGATCATCGGATCCAGAAAATCAGGCCCGGTCTTGAAGACACGCACGCGCAAACCTTGCTGGCGGTGCCACCGGGCCAAGGCCGCCGTGGCCGTGGTCTTGCCCTGGCCGGAAGCCGGGGCGCTGATCAACACAGCGGGGCATTGCACAGTGGGCTTCCTCACGCGGTGTAGGGGATGGCCAACCATTGCCCCTCCACGTTGAACAACTTGAGCCGGTGGTCAAACACGTCTTGCAATGCGGCGTGGGCCAATGGCGAATCGACAGGCCCATGGTGGCGCACCAGGCCCTTGGCCATCACCACCAGATCGTCGGCCTGCAAGGCCATGTTCAGCTCGTGCAACACACTGACCACGGTCACGCCCTGCTTCACCAGTTCACGCACGATGCACAGCCAGTCGGCCTGATGGGGAGGATCAAGGTGGGCCAAAGGCTCGTCCATCAAAACGATGGGCGCCTGCACGGCCAGGGCCCGCGCCAGCAACACGCGCTGGCGCTCGCCGCCCGACAAGTGGGCCAGGGTGCGCTCCTTCCAAGCCCAGCAGTGGGTTTGCGTCATGGCCTGTTGCACAGCGGCATGGTCGGCCGGACTGGCAGGCGCCAACCAGGCCTGGTGCGGCAAGCGGCCCAGCATGACCACGTCAAGCGCGCTCAGGTCATCGGCACCGGCTTCGCTCTGACCCAACCAGGCCAGGGCCCGGGCGCGCTCCTTGGCGGGCCATTCGTTCAAGGGGCGGCCTTGCAAGCCAATCTGTCCATCGCACGGCTGCAAGCCCGCCAGGGTGCGCAACAGCGTGGACTTGCCCGCGCCATTGGGCCCGACGATGGCCGTCCAGCGGCCGGCGGGCAGCTTCAAGGAAATGGGGTGCAGCACCCATTGCTTTGACAAGCGCACGGCCTGGATGTCGGCGCTCAAGGCGTTGGCGTGCTGAGGTGCGTTCATGTCATCCACCCCGGTTCATGCGCCACAGCAAATAGCCGCCACCCAACACGGCGGTGAGCACGCCCACCGGCAGCTCTTGCGGCGCCCACACCCAGCGGGCGACGATGTCGGCGCCCAACAGCAGCACGCCGCCAAACAAGGCCGACAGCACCAGCACCGGCCCATTGGTGGCATTGACCCGGCTGCGCACCAGGTGCGGCGCCACCAGGCCCACGAAAGAGATCAGACCGGCCTGCGCCACGGCGGCCCCAGTGGCCAGCGCCATGGCCGCGATCAGCAGCATGCGCACCCCGGCCAGGCGCACGCCCAGGCTGATGGCGGCCGAGTCACCCAAGGTCAAGGCATCGAGCGCACGGCTGCAGCCAAAAGCCACCAGCACGCTCACCACCAAAGTGCTGGCCAGGATCGTCACGCTGTTCCAGCCCAGGAAGCCCGTCGTGCCCATCATGAAGGCCTGCATGGCCCGCATGATGTCGGGCACCATCAGCATGGTCAGCGCGCTCAGGGCACCCAGCACCACGCCCACAACCACACCCGCCAGCAAGAGGCGCAAGGTGTGTTGCACGCCGCGCGCCAGGATCAAGGTCAGTGACACGGCACCCACCGCCCCCACAAAGGCCGCCCCTGTCAGGCCCAGACGCAAGCTCCACGCCGACGCCACTGGCGAGACGCCCAGCAAGGCCAGCAATACCGCCACGCCCAAGGCCGCTCCGGACGAACTGCCCAGCAAATAAGGATCGGCCAAGGGGTTGCGGAACAGGCCCTGCGCGATGGCGCCGCCCAAGCCCAGCAATGCCCCCGCCAACCAGGCACCCGCGCAACGGGGCGCACGGATGTCCCAGACGATCTGCATCGCGGTGGGGTCACCCCATGGTGGCGACCAGCCTGTGCTGCCCACGGCCAGCCCCAAGGTCTGCAAGCCCAGCGTCACCACGACCAGCACCAACAGCAAGGTGACTGGTTTCATCGCGAGGCACCCGCACCGATCGTGGCGGCTGAATCACGCAGGCAGCGCGCCATGATCTGCGCGGCCTCGCCCATGCGTGGGCCGGGCCGGGACAATACATCGCCCTGCTCGGACGTGAAAGCGCACACATGCTTGTCGCGCACCGCGCGGATGCGGTCCCAACCCGGCCTCGCCCCCACGTCGGCCGCGTGGCGTTGCGAGATCATGATGACCTGCGGATCGGCCCGCACCACGTACTCGGGGTTCAATTTTGGAAACGGCCCCAGGCTGGTGGGCACAATGTTCTTGGCACCCAGGCGAGTCAAGGTCTCGCCAATGAAGGAGGACTCACCGGCCGCGTAAGGCGCGCTGTCCACTTCGTAGTACACGCTCAAGCCACGCGCGCTGGCGGGCACCATCTTGGCCGCCGCGTCCACCTGGGACTCCAGCCGCTGCCACAAACGCAAGCCGCCATCGACACTGCCCAGTATCTGGGCCACCTTGGTCGCCACGCGCTGCACATCCTTGTAGGTGCGGGGCTCCAGGGCCACCACCTTGATGCCCAGTGATTCCAGCCGATCGGTCACGCGCGATGACAAGGCCAGCAGCACCACATCGGGTTTGAGGGAGGCGATCATCTCGATGTTTGCATCGTCCAGGCCACCCGTCTTGGGCAGGCTGCGCACCGAGGCCGGGTGGTTGGAGTAGCGGTCCGTGCCCACCAGCCGCGCGCAACCACCCAGCTCACACACCGTCTCCGTCAGCGATGGCAGCAAGGTAACGATGCGGGCAGGCGGCGCATCCAGGCGCACGGTCACGCCGCGGTCATCGACCAAGGTCACGCCACCAGGCGCGGCTTGGACTATCTGCACTGCCTGCACCGCCATCAAGGCGGGCAACACCCACCACCACATCCTCTTCATGCTCATGTCATTCCTCGTGCGGCGTCACAGGCCGCGTCCAGGCCTGCCCGGCCACCATCAACGTCACCTGCCCACAACGCTGGGCCACCGTCTGGTTGAGCCAACCCAGCTCATCGACAAAGGCCCGCACCTCGCGCGACATGGGCACGATGCCCCAACCCACTTCGTTGGTCACGAACACCACGGGCGAAGGCAGATCGGGCAGCACCGCCAGCAGCGCCTCGCGCTCGGCACGCCATGCGGCCAGATCCGCCTCACCTTCGGCAGGCATCAACCAGTTGGTGAGCCACAAGGTCAGGCAGTCCACCAGCAGCAAGCGCCCCGGAACAGCATGCGCATGCAAGGTCTCGGCCAGCCGCAAGGGCGACTCCACCGTGGCCATGCCCGCTGGCCGTTCCTGCTGATGGCGCCTGATGCGATCACGCATCTCGTCGTCAAAGGCCAGCGCCGTGGCCACCACCGTCACGCTGTGCGACTCAGACTGCCGCAGCCAAGCTTGTGCCAGCCTTTCGGCCTGGCGCGACTTGCCGCTGCGTTGGCCGCCAACGATGAGGTGGTGTTCGCCAAGCATCA
>NZ_JACMNS010000063.1 GCF_014378415.1 Aquabacterium sp. | reverse complement strand
GCCGCCCGCCATCGTGGCCAGCACGCGCACCGTGTTGACCGAGTAGCCCAACGCACGCGACGCATCGCTGCTGTCACCCGCCATGCGCACGATCAAGCCCCAGCGTGTGTTGGCCATGGCCCAGGCCATCAGGGCCGCCAATGCCACGCCAATGGGGAACAGCGCATTGATGCGCAAGGCCGCTTGCACTTGCTGCGAATCGCTCCAGCCGCCCAGGTCAATCGAGGGGATCTGCGCGGCTTGCGGCTGGATCAAACCCTTGCCCAGGTAAAAGGCCAGGCCCGCGCCCAGCAACATCAAGGCGATACCGGTGGCGATGTCGTTGACGCCTTTCAGCGAACACAGCAAGCCGTGCAGCAGCGCCAGCAAGGCACCCGCGCAACCTGCCAGCAACACGCCCAACCAAGGCGATCCAGTCAGGTAGCTGCCACCAAAGCCGGCCATGGCCGACAGCACCAGCACGCCCTCCAGGCCCAGGTTGATGCGACCGGATTTCTCCGTCAGGCACTCGCCCAGGCTGACGAACAGAAACGGTGTGCCGACCCGGATGGCGCCGCCCAGCACCGCGATGATCACGTCGAACCAAATGGAGGACTCACTCATGCGGGCACCTGCGACAAGCTGTTGGCAGGGATGCCTGGACGGCGGGCCAGCAATTCACCCAGGCGGCCCCGCAAGGCCTCGCTGGCCAGAATCATGACGAAGGCAAAGCCTTGCAGCACCAGCACCGAGGCATCGGGCAAATCCAGGCGACGTTGCAGCAAGCTGCCCGCCGAACCAAAGCCACCAAACAGGATGGCCACCGGGATCACGGCCCAGGGGTTGTGGCGCGCCACGAAAGACACCAGGATGCCCGTGTAGCCCAAGCCCGCGATCAGGGATGCATTGGCGTTGGTGTGCACCGCCGCCACCTCGATGGCGCCTGCCAGGCCCGCACACGCCCCGCCCAAGGCGCAGGCCGTGATCACCAGGCGGTGGCTGGGCAAGCCCACCAGGCGCGCCGCCCGAGCATTGCCACCCACAACCCGCGTGGCAAAGCCGTGCGTGGAACCGTACAACCAGAAGCCTGCGATCAGGCAGCAGGCCACGCCCCAGACCAGGCCCCAATGCACGTCATAGCCGGGGATGGCGCCCAGCAAAATGGCCGGGTCCAAGGGCAAGGTCGAGGGCTTGTTCAAACTGGTCGGGTCGCGCATGGGCCCTTCCACAAAGTGCTTGAACAGTGCCACCGCCAGGTAACCCATCAGCAAGGAGCTGATGGTTTCATTGACGCCCCGGTATTGCCGCAGCGCGCCCACGATGCCGATCCACGCGGCCCCCGCCACGGCACCTGCCAGCAACACCATCACGGTGCCCACAGCCGACGCCGGCGGCGCGACCAGGTAAGGCAGGCCGGCACAAGCCAGCCCACCCAGCACCAGCGCCCCCTCCCCGCCAATCACCATCAGCCCAGCGCGCTGCGGGATCGTCACGCACAAGGCGGTCAACATCAAGGGCGCCGAGCGCTGCAAGGTGTTCTGCCACGAGAACGCATCGCCAAACGCACCCTGGAACAGCAGGATCCAGGTCTCGGTGGGCGAGGTGCCGCCCAACCACACGAAGCCGCCAAACAGCAGCACCGCCCCGGCCAAAGCCAGGATGGGCAAGGCAATGCTTTCCACAGCCGACGCCATCGATGAAGAACCGCTCATGTGAACCGCCTTGTCAAGCCAGCAACCGGAACTCAGACCTTGCCGATGACGCCTTCGACCAGGTAGTTCATGCCTTCCAGCGCCGGGTCGACCTGCTTCATGGTCGTGCCCTTGGCCACCACCACCTTGCCGGTGTTGTCCTTGATCTCGCCCTTGAAGATCTCGAACTCGTCCTTCATCATCAAGGCCTTGATGGCATCGGCGTTCTTGCGCGCGGCCTCAGACACGGCGGGGCCGTAGGGCGACGTTTTGACGAAGCCTTCCTTCAAGCCACCGCGCAAGAAGTTGGGGTGCGGCTTGCCGGTGCGCGCGGCATCCACGATCTGCTTGTAAGGCGTGACCCAGTTCCACTCGGCGCCCGTGAGGTAAGCATTGGGGGCCAGCTTGGCTTGCGAGGCGTGGTAACCGCAGACGAACTTGCCGCGCTTGGCCGCCGTCTCGACAATGACCTTGGGGCCGTCAACGTGCATGGTGAACACATCAACGCCCTGGTCGGCCAGGCTGTTGGTGGCTTCGGCCTCTTTCACCGGCATGGACCAGTCGCCCGTGAAGATCACGGCGCAGGTGATGTCCGGGTGCACCGAGCGCGCGCCCAGCGTGAAGGCGTTGATGTTGCGCAGCACCTGGGGGATGGGCTTGGCCGCCACGAAGCCGATCTTCTTGGACTTGGTGGCATGGCCGGCGATCACGCCGTTGAGGTATTGGGCTTCATCGATGTAGCCAAAGAAGCTGCCGACGTTTTTGGGGTGCTTGGCCGCGTCCCACATGCCGCCGCAATGGGCGAAGCGCACGTCGGGGTTCTTCTTGGCCACGTCCAGGATGTGGGGGTTGAAGTAGCCGAAAGAGGTGGGGAACAGCAGCGTTGCGCCATCTTGCGAAATCATGCCCTGCATGGTCTTTTGCACGGACTGGGTCTCGGGCACGTTTTCTTCGCCGACGATCTTGATGCCAGGCATCTTCTTGATCTCGGACGCCGCCTCATAGTGCGACTGGTTGTAGCCAAAGTCGTCCTTGGGGCCCACGTAGATCATGCCGATGGTGATGGGCTTTTGCGCCAACACCAGGTCAGACCAGCCCGCCATGGCGACACCCGCCCCCGTGGCGCCCACCGTTTTGAGCCAAGAACGACGATTCCATTGATCCAGCGACATGCGTTTCTCCTTGCACCGGCTTGATGCACCGTTGATGTACCAGCTTGTATACCAGCAACATGCATGCCACCCCAAGGGGGTGCAAGGCGCCTATCAGGGCGGGGGAAAATGCAGCGTCTGCGTCGGAAAGGCCACCTGGGCACCATGCTGCGCCACGATCCCGCCAATCTTCAGCAACACGTCCTGCTTGACCTCTTGGTAGGCCACCCACACCACGGTTTTGCTGAAGGCGTAGACCATCAGGTCCAGCGATGAGGCCCCGAACTGGGTGAAATTGACGATCAGCGTCTGCGCGGCGTCGATGTCTGGGTGCGCCACCAGCATCGCGCGGATGTCGGCCACGATGGGCGCGACGCGGTCGATGTCCTCGTAGCGCAGGCCGATGGTCTCCTTGATGCGCCGGTGGCTCATGCGCGAGGGGTTCTCCACCACGATGTTGGTGAACACCGCGTTGGGCACGTAGATCGGGTTCTTGTTGAAAGCGCGCACGCGCGTGTGGCGCCAGCTGATGTACTCCACCGTGCCTTCGATGCTCTTGTCGGGCGAGCGGATCCAGTCGCCCACGCTGAAGGGGCGGTCCAGGTAAATGGTCAGGCCGCCAAAAAAATTGGCCAGGATGTCCTTGGCGGCAAAGCCCACCGCGATGCCGCCCACGCCGCCCAGGGCCAACAGCCCGGTGATGTGAAAGCCCAGCGTTTGCGCCACCATGAGCACCGCCACCACGAAGGTGACCAGGCGCGCCAGCTTGCCCAGGGCATCGATGGTGGTGCCATCCACCTCCTCACCACGCGCCACCCTGGCGGCAATGATGTGGCGGCTGGCCTTGCCGATGAAGCGCAACAGAAACCACACCACGCAGGCGATCAGCGCCACATCGCGCAGGGCCTGCACCTCAGCCAGGAAGGGCTCTTCCACATGCCGCTGCAGCACGCGCGCCATGTAGCTCAAGCCCACCACCCACATGGCCACCAGGATGGGCCGGCGGGCGGTGCTGACCACGGCTTCATCCCAGGCCGTGGCCGTGTTCGCCGTCCAGCGCGCGGCCTGGCGCAGCAACACTTGCGCAAGCTGGTTCAGCACAATGGTGATGACCGCGATGGCGATCAAGGATGCCACCCACGGCTCGATGCCCACGTGGCGGCTCAACCAATCACTCATGATGTTCATGCCACCACTGTAACGGCCCGGCGCCCAGGAGAAACCATGGAACTCAAACGCACTCTGATCTGGACGACCCTGTGGGTTTTGGCCGGCGCGGCCGGGATGGGCGCATCCAGCAACGCCTTTGCGCGGGACACGTTCAACTACCGGGGCCTGTGCGATGCATCGGCTGCGGTGGCGCTGGATGCAGATCACTTTGTGGTGGCCGACGATGAACGCAACACCCTGGTGGTGTATCGGCGCGGGCAAGCCTCGGCGGTGGACAAGCTGGACGTCTCAAGCTTTCTGGGCACCAAGCCTGACAAGGAGTCGGACATCGAAGGCGCGGCGTCCATCGGCCAACGCACTTACTGGGTGTCATCGCATGGGCGCAACAGCGAGGGCAAACGGCAGGATCGGCGTTTGCGCTTCTTTGCGACCGAGGTGATCAGCCGCGCTGCGCCGCCAAAGCAGCCCCCGTTCAAGCTGGTGACCGTGGGCAAGGCGTACTCGGGCTTGTTGGACGACCTGCTGGCGGCCCCCGCATTGGCGGCGTTCAAGCTGGCCGATGCGGCCGCCAAAGCACCCGAGGCGGAGGGCGGGCTGAACATCGAAGGCCTGGCCGCCACGCCTGACGGGCGCCTGCTCATCGGGTTCAGAAACCCGGCGCCCAATCAGCGCGCCTTGCTGGTGACGCTGGAGAACCCGAAGGAGGTGATCGACCACGGTGCGCGCGCTCGCTTGGGTCAGGCCATTCAGCTGGACCTGGGGCGGCGGGGGATTCGCAGCATTGACTGGGTTGGGTCGGCTTACCTGATCGTGGCGGGGCCACCGGCGGACACGGGGGCGTTTGCGCTGTATCGGTGGTCGGGGGATTCGGGCCAGGCGCCAGTGCTGGTGAAGGGGGTTGACTTCAAGGGGCTGCATCCCGAGGCGATGTTCGCGGCGCCGGGCACGCAGGGGTTCCAGGTGTTGAGTGACGATGGGCAGCGGAGGCGGTATGGCATTGAATGCAAAGCGCTGCCGAGCTTCAGGCAGGGGTTTCGGAGCTGGGAGGTGGTGCCTTGATCGGGGCGGTGTGCCCCCGTCATCGCGTCCGGTCGTTTGGCAGCACCTCCCAGCGACCGCCCTTGTTGGGGCCCACGCGGCGCAGGCGGTTTTGGGCTTTGAGTTTGGCGATCTGCTTTTCAACCGCCCGCGTCGTCAAGGCCAGTTGCTTTGCAATGTCAGGAATGGTGAGGGTCGCTTTTTGTGCCAACAAGTCAAGAATGCGGCCCCCACTTTCTCCCGAACTTTGTCCCGAACTTTGTCCCGAACTTTGTCCCGAACTTTCGGGAGACCACGTCATCTCCAGCACCGCGTGCTCTTGCGGCTCGTAGCGCTCCACCAACTTTAAACCGTGACCCAGATCCTTCCAGCCATGAAGGATGCGCGACATGCCTGAGCCCGCCCGCTCGCCCAAACCGATCATCAAAAACATCTGCTGCATGGTGCGGTTGCGGCAGTCACTCACCCCGCCTTGCAAGGCCTGCGCTGACGGCACTCGCAAACTGCCTGGGTTGCGAAAGACAAAGCCTGCAGGCTCCTTGATCACCAAAACCGACAAACGCCCGGTGAAATCCGCATGCACCAGGGTGTTGACCAAGGCCTCGCGCAGCGCCTTGTGCGTTGGCGTGTCGTCCTGCCGAGTGTCGCCCTTCAACACAAATGGCACCTTCACATCCGCCGTCAGCTTGTTGACCACGCGGCGGTAAAAGTCAAACAAATTGCCAGACCAATTGCCATCGGGCACGATGCGATCCAACCAGCGGACGCTGGCGGCGTAGTCGGCGGGTCGCTCCTGGTAGTCGACAAAGTACATCGGTAAAGCCTCGGCAATCGATGGCCAACGGCCAAACATCAACAAAGCCGCCACGGTCAACCCGGCCTCGCCGGTGGCACGGTCTTCCCGCCAGCCGCCCAGCATCTGCAAAAAGCCCTCGTCATCCAACGCCAACCACGGGTGATCGGGCTTGTCGGCACGAAAAATGTTGCGGTAGGCCTTCAGGCTGTCGACATCAAGATCCTTCAAACCGAAGTGGGGCAGGATGCGGGAATCGCGGCTGTCTTCCACCTGCTCGGCCAGCATGCGCTTGACATCCTCGTCAGGCAGAGGGCGATCGCCCTCATTCAGCCGCCGGTAGGTGTTGCCCTCAAAGGGATTGCGGCTCAGGTGCACCGGGCGCTGTTGGCGCCGAGCACGTGGAATCTCAACCAGCAACAGCGTCTTGCCATCCACCACGCATTCGTGCACTTGGCTGTCAGTCAGCAGGTTGATGCTGACTTTCTGGCGGTTGTTCAGGTTGTTGAACAACTCGGTGCGCACCTTGCCCGGGTTCTCGATGCCCACCGGCTCAAACAGCCCCTTGCGCTCGCGCATGCCAAGCACGACCATGCCGCCATCGGTGTTGGCCATGGCGCTGTAGGTGGGCCAGAAGTCATCTGGCAGTGCGCCCTTGCCATCACGGCCGTTGGCCAGCTTGCATTCAAGCAAGACGGACTCTCGCAACAACAGCAAATCACCCAAAGATTGAACAGGGGTCATGCTAGTTTTGCCTCCGTGGATTCATCTTGCGTATCGGGGCGTTGTTCATGCGGCAAGGGCTCTGGCTGATTCGTCTGCGCGATGGGCATTGCGAATTGTGACTTGTTTGTCAACCAGAGCTGCGGGGCCGGGCAGCGCAGGCGGTATGGGATGGAGTGCAAGACGCTGCCGCAGTTCAGGCAGGGGTTTCGGGGTTGGGTGATGGTGTTTTGACTACAAGGGGGCGGATGCTCACTTTCGACCTTGAGCTGACACTTGTTGACGCACTGCGAGTGACCGCATAGCAGCGGGTGCGGTCGGTGGCTGCAGAGCGCCGAACTCACGCTAGCCGCCATCAAGTGGTCACTGACTCTGGCCGCCGCGGAACATACGAAGGTCTACTAAGCAAGGTGCAACGGACCCGGGTCGACTTTTGGCGGTCAGAGCCACGCCGATGACTGCTCTTTCCGCCAGTTCAAACTGGTGCATTCGACCCTGAGCAGTCGGCCGTCAAACTCCAGAGCAGTCGTTCGCGAGCAATCCAATGCTCACCACAAGGTCACCCTCCCTTTGCGAGAACTGCCTACGTGGCACTTCCTTTCTTGCGAGTCGACTTCTTCTCGTTACGGGGGCTGTGTCCGCTTGGACATTCAAAAGCAATGACCTCGACGTGCTTCTTGCCGAGGGACGCCACCGTGAGTTCATCGGCTCGCTTTATCAAGATTTGCCACAATTCAAAAAATGACAGTGCCCGCTTTTGAAAAGGGAATTTCTTCCTTGACCCTTGATGCATAACTACGAAAATGCCGTAGTTCGACTTCTTGTCCCGCAGATAGTCACCTTTCAGCTGCCACTCGAGGTCGAAGAGTAGTGAATCGACAGTGCGGTCATCTGCAACCTTAAGTTCCAAGGTCGCCATGTGCCGCAGAGTCTCGGCGCGGATGTCCGGCATCGTCCTGTCTGCTAATTCGGGTTCGCGCTCGACGGAGTAGGCCTGCTGGGATAGCAGTTCCAGCTCACGGGCGAGCCACAGCTGCATCTCTCGCTCCTTACCCATCTTCAACAGGTCGCCGACATGGAAGCGCCCCGACAATACGTTCTGGACGGCAGACCTCGTGTCGCGCCTGACTCGCAGCCAGAGTGACTGTTCGTCGTCGACTGGCACGGCCATCGCGTCCCGCGAGAAGTCAACGAACTGTGCGGTCGTCCAGGGCGGCGGTATCGCAGCTCGTTCGGCAATGCGAACGGCCAACGCATCGAGCATGTGCGCCGTCGGTGCCTCATCCTTGAACTTCACGGCCAGCCGCCTGGCTGCTATGTAGGCGGCGTGGCTGCCCAGTGCGTCAATCATTCCAAGGACGGAACTGCGAAACTGGCCCGCATTGTCTCTGGCGTCGGGCGAGAAAACCCCCGTGCGATATGGGTCCGTCGCTGGCGGCGCGGCCAGCGCCATGACTTCATATAGTTTCTCGAGGTGCGTGGCCAACTCTTCGGTATTTGACTCGATGCCCGATAGAGGACTCTCCCTGTTCCTTGACCAATAGCTCGCTAGTCCGACAATCTCTACCTGCCTCGCCGGCTCGCCAGCACAATCGGCAAGAAAGGCCAACGCGGGTCCGGGCTGAACTCGAACCCAGGCGGAGAAATAGGCAGCGAAGTCATCACGGCGATTTTCCCAGCCCTGACGACTCCTTCCATCTAGGAAGGCCACAAGCTCTGGGTCTTCAGGCCATTTGCAGAGCGCGCTCAGGGCCTGCTCCACCTCGTAGTACGAACCGCATGCGTCGGCTTTTAGGTAGGACCAAACTGCCGCCCTGCAGCGGGTGTCACCCGCGACGAGCTTGTCCGGCATCCTTGCCACGACATGTTTGGCGTCCTCGGCAGCCTTCGGCGATGTCTTCCACCCCTCGACTACTGAGGCGTAGAACGCATCGCATTCGTCGAATCGGGTAGCCACCAGGAATGCTACGTAGGGTGGAAACTGGTTCAGTTCGTAGAGGCTGTAACGCATGGCCTGTTCGGACTCGGCCACATTCAGTGCCTTCGCGGCGTAGGCGTTGACCACCTCAGCAGCAACCCCCGCAAGGCCGACAACGGTTTGTTCATAGACGGTCTGAGGGTTGTTAACGTCTTCGAGGGGCAGATGGTCGCGCCAAAGCCGGCAAAGGCCCGCTTGTACGGCCGCTGACACCACCGTTCCATACTTGGCCTCCAAAAAACTCCACTGTTCAGCTCCGAGTGAAGTGCGGAGACGTCCATCGGTCGCGACGAGAACCAGGCGCGTAAACATTGCAGGGTCTGCACAAGCCGCAATTGCCTCGGTCTTGGCCTCGACTTGCGTCTTGTCCACAGCAAACGCGGGCTTGCTGTTCGCCGTCCTCTTGGGTGCTCGCCGCTCAGCTCGTGGCGACTCGCGCGGCGCTATGCCCTCAATCAGACGCTGGAGCTGGGCCCCAAGCTCGGCGTCAGGCAACTCGGTCTTGAGCTGCTCCAGCGTTTCGATATCCGCCTCGGAGATGTGGGCGTAC
Organism: Aquabacterium sp.; assembly: GCF_014378415.1. Classification (GTDB taxonomy): domain Bacteria; phylum Pseudomonadota; class Gammaproteobacteria; order Burkholderiales; family Burkholderiaceae_C; genus Aquabacterium. The sequence goes on along the minus strand of NZ_JACMNS010000063.1, from coordinate 8,981 downwards.
AGCTCCTCAGTGTGGCTTCTCAGCTTCCACAGTTGCTCCTTGCCGAGACCCCTTACCAGGCGCCGGATTGCCAAGCGCTGCAGCTCTGGCCGAACACGTATCAGCGGCGGAATTTCGTCGAACCGGTCAAAGTCTCGGCCTTCCGCTTGAACTCGCACTGCCTCAAGGGTGTCCAACAGTCCAACGTAGTCGGCCTCGGCCAAGTCGTCCCGGCTTAGGAGTGCCTCTACCGACGAGACGAGCAGCTTCATCGTTGCGTCGGCTCCAGGTCCTGAAATGCCGACGGCTGCCTGCTTAAGCGTCACGACCAAGGCCAACACATTGGCCTTGGATGAGTCGTGCTCAACGAGGTCTTGCACATAGACGGACGCTGCAATCGACTCAAACAGACCCGAACGCAGCACCCTGCGCAGATGGTCCACACTGCGAGACCGTTGAAGAAGCGATTGAAGCGAAATGGTTGCAGCTCTGGCGTTGAACAAGCCGCGAGCGAAAAGCCCGTCAACCGCCCATTCAACATCGGCCGCGCGTCCGCACTCCCCGATGGCATCCACCGCGCGCACCCGCGCTGTGTCAGATGAACGTGGATTGGCAAGCTGCCGTTTCAATGCCGGCACGCCTTCGACACAACCTCGGCTTGCAATCATGCGAGTCAGCAAGTCCCAGCACTCGTCGTTGTGGGCGAACGCGTCGATGCTAGATACCACTGTCTGCACAAGGTCAGGCCGCATCGCCTGCCAATAGTCGTCGGACGTGAGCCGCACCGTCCGGTAAAGGAGCGCACGGCCGCTCGCCAGGGCTCCAATGGTCTTTCGCAGGGCGTCCTCCGCCACCGGATGCGGCAGGCCAGAGATGTCTCCATACAGCAGTACAGCGTGTGGGGCTACATCCAAAATCCGACGCGCGAATTCGAAGTCCATCGACGACAACCATCCCGCGACCACCTCAAATTGCGAGGGGATAAGCTCGCCTGCGAACGACGTCTTGACGAACAAGTCCAAGACATCGTCCACGCTCATGGACCCGTACTTGATTCTTTCTGCAAGCCACTTTGCTGCCAAGAAGGGCTGCAACTCAGAAGGCAACAACTTCAGACGCTGGATGCCCGAGTCAATGAAGAACGGGAAGGTCTGAAGCAGTGTCTCGAAGTTGCCTGGTCGGTGGGCCAGCGCCTCACGCAACGAAACCGCACCGTCGTCGCTTGGTGAGGCGCGCAGCGCAAACAGGTACTTCTGACAGAAAAACGACGCTGCACACAGTCGTTCGATTTCTCGAAAGACGTCGTCTTCCGAAAACGGCGTTGCCTGTCGGCGCCGCTCGAATCCCATGCGAACGAGTTCCTTGACGGCGGCCTCGTAGGCTCGAAGTCGGCCATCCCCCGACTGAAGCTTGGGAACAACGCGAGCCAACCATCCCAGCGAGCCAGGATTGCGAAGCGCAAATGCCAGCCCCAGATTCCACGCCTTGTCTTGCAGTGCTGCCGGATGCTCTACGCCGTGAACACACCTGAGCAGCTTGCTTGCCTGCCCCTTCGTAAGTGGGGGCAGGGACGCAAAAATCATGGCACTGACCGGCTTCGCATCATCCTGCGCTTCGAACAATGAAGCTGCGGTGCCGTCGACTTCGGAGGGGTCACCGAGCACGGCAACTTGAGCGCAAAGGCCATCACGAATTGTGTCAAGAACATCGGCTGAAGACCACGAGCCAGGCCGACTAGACACCACAAAGCGCGAGCGCCGAAGCGCAGGCAGTCCGAGACAGGAAGCCACCTTGTTGATGCAGACGAGCAAAGCCTTGTCGTCGCATAGTTCTGCCTCGTCCAGCGCGTCCAGCAGGAAGATGCCTTCGGTGTCACCCTGACACCATCCAACGAAGACGGACTTGTCCGCTCCCATGGCCTCGTCGACCGATGAGCGCACAAGCGTCCCCAGATCGAGCATGAAACACGCCCGGTCGATATCGCGCAGTCGACGCTGGAGTAGCTTCAGCTCGGAGGTCTTTCCACAGTGAGCAGGGCCAACGAGCAAGCACACGCGATGCCTAAGCAGTCCGTCCCAGGTGGTCTCGACCGCAGAGCCCTCGGCAAAGGCCTCGAAGAGCGCAGCGCCGACCTTGGCATCCCTTCCACCTTCAAACGGGCGCATCGGTTTGCGCCCGAGATCAACTAGGGATGTGTGCAACGGTTGCTCAGTCATAGCGCGGTAATGCTGCTGTGTTTCGACCTGGGAGATTAGGCCAGATTGATTTGGTATGGCGCGCATATCCTGTTGCACCAGCCGCCAATTGGATGGCCGGATTGGGACGCTTGCCCCAGTGGCTGCTCCTGGCCGGCAGCGGCAGTTTTCAGCAGCTTCCAATAACTTGATCGAGCGCAAGCACAACCATGCAACACAGAGGCACTGTTATTGATCCTTAACACGATGGGAGACCATCATGGGATCTGCAGCCAACACTGCTCACCGGGAACCTTGGAACAGGGCAAGATCGTCGGCCAGAAAGCGCCGTTCAAACTCAAGGACATCTGGGCACTCCGCGTGCGACTTCAGATGGAAAAACGGGTTCGCGAACTCGCACTCTTCAACCTGGGAATCGACAGCAAACTTCGAGGTTGTGACCTCGTCAGTCTCAAGGTGCGGGACGTCTGCCACGGCGACCAGGTGGCATCGCGCGCAATGGTCACGCAGCACAAAACGCAGCGGCCAGTGCAGTTCGAAATCACCCCAGCGGCGCGCGAGGCCGTACAGGCTTGGATTAAACAGGCCAAGCTGAAGTCTGAGGACTTTCTCTTTCCAAGTCGAATCCACGATTCGCCTCATCTGGGAACACGACAGTACGCACGGATCCTTGAGGGCTGGGTTGAGGAGCTTGGGCTTGACCCCACCGACTACGGCACTCACTCAATGAGAAGAACCAAGGCGACACTGATTTATCGGCGCACCAAAAATTTGCGCGCTGTTCAGTTGCTGCTTGGTCACTCGAAGCTGGAGTCGACTGTGCGCTACTTGGGTATCGAGGTAGATGACGCACTGGAGATTTCTGAGCAGACTGAAATCTGATCGCAGGCAGTACAGGCCGTCCGAGAACTGTCAGCTGTACAGCCAATCGGGCGGCCAACGTTTGTTGCCGCCTTGACCGTGGATGTAGACCTAAACACCGTACGGCAGGAGGCGGCACCCGCCAAAGACCGGACAGTCAATGGCGCGCAACGCCCGACAGTTCGGGTGGTCAAGGTTGACGTCATTGGCACTGGTGAATCGATGAGAGTCGATATCCCGTTTGAGAGATTGAGCAAGACGACGTACCCCAGGCGGCGCCCTTCCCATGGACATGTTAGTTGGAGTACGGCATGACGCAGCGAAACAAGCCCAGGAAAAGAGGCCCTCAGCTGGAGGTGACCAACCCCAATGCTGCAGGAATCGACATAGGTAGTGAATCGCACTACGTGGCGGTGCCCGCCGACGACGCCTCCTTCTCAAGCTGACCGAACCCTTGTGGTCGGCGGTACGGGCCAAGTGGGACTGTTTGATCGCCCGCAACCAGCCCCTGAAGCTCAAGGGCGCTCCCGACAAGTTGTTCGTGCCCTTGCATGACTTCGCGGAATCCATGCTCGGCGAGGACAAGCCCCGCTCCGAGCTGGAAATTCACAAGTACGTGGACCAGGCCGTGCAATCCTATCTGCCGGGACCCGGCAAGCATAAGAGTGCTGACTGAGGTTCAGCGCCCCTCATCTGCCGGCGTCAGATCACCAGGGCATGGCCACCATCCGCACGTTATCGATGCGCACGGTTGAATTGGCGTTGAACTGGAAATCCACGCGTGCGTTGCCAGCGGTGGTCGGGCTGGACGACAAGACAACCACATGCCGTTTCCATACTTTTCCGAGGGTGACGCCACGGTAGTCAGACAGCGGTGCAAAGTTATCCACCCTGGTCAGGTTCAGATTCACCGAGTCATCCTCTGCACTGCCCATGGCATCAAACACCACGACGTACTTCTTGCCTTGCTCCACAGCCATGGGTGACTGCGTGTGAACAATGAAGACTTTCTTGCCGGAAACCGTCTGGGCATCCGCCCCCGGCGAGGTCGTCAGACAAGCTCCATCGAAACACCCTGTGGTGCCATACGTGGGCGTCACAGTGCGCCAACCCTGCCAGTTCGTTCCTTGCTGGGTGAACTCGCCATTCGCTACCATGTTGGCCTGGACGTCCAGAGGCGTCGGCCCCTGCGCCGTGTTGTAGAACGAAGCGTCAGCATCCTGGTACACGGACGTTGAATTCGGCACCGGGGTCTGACGCCACAGGCTGAACGACTTGAGCGACTGGCCAAGGTACGCAAACTGCGCCGCATCTGGCATGGCATATTGATTCAAGGCGTAGCGCGCGAAATCAGCCTCACCCGCGAAATCGCTCGTGTGCTCGATCATCGGGCGCAGGTGTTTCGACATCATCACATTGCCGACCACCTGGTTGCCCATGAGGTAGTTCTGCGAGTTGCAGCCTGCCAAGCCTGCACAGTAGGGAGACAAATCCAGCCGCGAACCGCTGTAGTTGTCTTCCTGCATGTAGATCTGCGTGCGGCGATTGTCTACGAGCCGGTTGCCCGTGATGCTGACGTCCCTGCCGTGGTGCAGCATGACGCCGGTATCGAAGCCAGTCACGAAATTGCTGGCGATCTCCACGTTGCCGCTGAAGTCATCGAGGTAGATGCCATTGGTGCCGCTGAAGGGCGATGTCAAGGAAGACGGCGTGCCGTCAATGCGGTCGAGCGAATGCGCCAGAAGGCCACCATCGATGTAGTTGCGGTTGATCTGGCTGCTGACGGCATTGATGTGACCGGCCTCCGAATCGGCAGGGTCGAGGCCACGAACATAGATGCCACCGCAATCGTCGAATTCCTTGCAGCTGCCCGACACCACGTTGCGCTCGATGACATTGAGCTTGGCGCCCTTGATGCCGATGTAGCTCGAGTTGGTCACGGTGTTGTTGATGGCGTTGCTCTTGTTGCCGAGCCAGATGCCTGCTGCCGCGAAACTGCCGATACCGGCGTTCTGCACGGTGTTGCCCGTCACGTGGATACTGCGCGTGGAATCGGTGCCGAGGTAGATGCCGATGTTCAGGCTGTCCGTGACCGTGGAGTTCGAGATCACGCCCGAACCATTGGTGTTGTGGATCACCTTGATGCCGACGCCGCCCGCTCGCGCAGCCACCACCTTGTCGATGACCACGTTCGTGGCTGCGCCGTTGCCATTCAGGCCGGAGATCGCCAATGCATCGCCGCGAGCGTCGAGCAATTCGAGATTGCGCACCGTGACATTGCGGACCCCGTAACCCGCCACAGCGTGCACATTGGTCGAGGCATAGAGCGACTTGTTGACGGGACTCGATCCATCCGGCATCCACACATACAACTTGCCGCCCTCGTAAACCCATTCACCCGCTTTATCGAGCATCCACAGCTTGTTCTCGAGCCAGAAGCCGTACGCAGCCGACACGGGAATCGAGTTGTCCCCGCCCCACACGGGATCAGGCGCCAGGGTCAATCGTGCCGCGCTGCGGTCCGCCGATGTCACGTTGTAGCGCCTCATGATCCACGAGGCGTTCTTGACCATGGCCTGAGCGCCCACCAGGCCAGTCGCTGGAACGTTCGACGGGATGGCTCCAGCCTCGTGAACCAGGGCTTGCTCACCGGTCGTGCTACCGGCTATGGCGCCAGAGCCGCTGAGCGCCCGCGCGAACCGATTCTGACCCGCGCCAAAAACGCCCTCGCCGATATTGGGAGTTCGGGCGCGCTGCAGCCGGCCCCCCTTAAGCAAGAGCTGTGTGATGGCTGCGGGGTGAGTGACATTGTCGACATCGGTACCGATCGAGACCAACCCGGGTGTGTCGGCAACATAGATATTGCTCAGGAAACCATTGCGCTTCCAGGCCAAATTGCCGACATACTTGGATGCCCGAATGATCGGGCGGGGCAGCGATGAAGGCTCGGGATAGGCCTCGTACGTGACGCCATTCTTGACTGTCAGCGTGCCCTGCCATTCGCCCCCACGCTTGAACAGCACGCGGTTGCCTGCGGTGACCTGCGGGGCGCCGTTCACCTGCGCAAGTGTGTTCCAAGGGCTCGTCAGTGAACCGTTGCCTCCTGTGGCCGCGACGGAATCAACGTAGTAATCTGCGGCTTGTACCGATTGGACAAGCAAAGCAATGGCGCAGCCGACCGCAGCGCGCGGCCAGTGAATATGATGGCTCATGGACTCTCTCCCTGTTAAATGAATGTATCTTTACTCTGTATGGACGATGCTAACCCAACTCCCATGTCAAACGGTTAAGGTGAGACGCTCAAGGCTGGGCTCTGCTGCCGACAGATTCTTGATGGCTACTTTACCGACACCCTTGTTCGTGTCATTTCCATTCTGCGCGCCGCAGCAAGGAATTGGTCTTGCCCTCGTATCCCGAGCCCCGACATGCGAAAAACTGTCCATGCCATCCTCTTTGCCTTGACGTTAACAGGATGCGACACCCCGAACCAATGCTGACGAGATAGCAATGCAGGTGTCAGAAGAGGAAATGCGAGACGAATACAACCGCATCATTGCGTCTCACAAGGGCATGGAGTATCGAGTGAGCCATATCTTGCTCATGACCGAGCAACCAGCGAGCGGTCCAATGACCGGTGCCGCGGTCAGCAGTCGCTGGTCCGCCAAAACTCAGCGGCAGCAGACAGCCTGGAGCTGACATCGACTGCCATCCCTGGCACTTCGCTCATGGCCAGAACCTCTCACCGCTCCCGCCTCCGGGAAGCCGCCGTTGCCAACGGCCGGCCCCGCAAGGGACGACCGCCGTCGGATTCCTCAGATTTCCGTCTGCTCGGAAATCTCGAGCTCGTCGCCGACCTCAATGCCGAGGTTGAACAGCGCCAGATCTTGAACGGTGCCTTCTGGCCGACGATCTTGCCCTTGTTCCACGTCTCGTGCCACAAGGCGCATGTCCTCCTGCCAGGCACGCCATGTCGATTTGGCCTACCCTCATTCGTCGTGTGAATACGAGGGTGCCCTCAGGCGAGCGCGCCCACCGCTCAACTTAACAGGAGTGACGACATGTCCTACATCGATGGTTTCGTGATCGCAGTCCCCACCGCCAACAAGCAGAAGTTCATCGAGCACGCGCGACGCAGGCATGAAGAAGATGATGGAAGACCCGCGCATGGATCCGTCCACACCCGGCAACCCGCCCATGCCCTTCGACGGCAAACGCATGATCTTCGGCGGCTTCGAGCAGGTGGTCGAAGTGAAGGCTTGAGCGGCAGGGTGTGGGGCGTGACGCGCCCCACACCAATCACTTGGCCCCCGCCATCGGCAAGCGCGATGTCACCGCACCAACACGCGAGTAAACCTCAGTCGTGTCCAGCCGACCATCCCCATCCGTGTCAATGTCAGCACTGACGGCCGAGCCCAGGCGCACATGCTCAAGCCGAGCCACCTTCTGCGTGATCGGGTCAACGTACTCCACCGTGTGCGCCACACCATCGCGGTACAGCGTTCGCACGTCGGTCACGCCATCGCCATCCAGATCCACCTCGGCCACTTCGGGGTTGTTGTGCTTGTAGTGGATGTGCGTGTCCATGACGCCGTCGAAATCCTCGTCCGAATCTGAGCGGACAAGCTGACCATGGCCGTCGATGGTGTTGATCAAATCGATCCGCTGGTCGAAGTTGTGATCCACCTCGGTCGACAGGTGCCGGCCCGACGCCGAAAACTGCCAGTGTTCATCCAGCACGCCGTCGCCGTTGTTGTCCCGGCCTTCAGTGGAGGCGGGCACGCGCATGAAGGCAAAGGACAGGCCCATGCCCAAGGCCACGCCGATCAAGGCGGGCAGCGCCCAACGCGAGCTGCCAGCGCGCTCGCCCGCTGGCGCAGCGTCGCCAACCGGCGTGTCGGCCACGGGGCTGGCCGCTTCCCAGCGGTCGATCGCCTCCCTGGCACGGAGGTGATCGTCTTCCAGCACTTCCAACCGCACCAGACCGGCGGCAGGCAACTCGCCCATGGCCCCTTGCAGGTGCGCGCCGCGGATGTGGGCCGTGATGCCCTCCTGCCTGAGCACGTCCAGCAGCATCTGGGCCTCCAGCACATTGGCGGCGTTGTAGACGGTCTTCATGGGCCACATTCCCTGGGAGATGATGTGGACACGATTGTGCCTTCAGTGGCGCACGTGACGTGCCATCACCTCAGCAGTGCAACCCCGCCAACAAGCCCTCGTCGATCCAGCGGCGCAAGTAGCCACCGGCCAAGGCCGCCGCGTTCTCGTCCTCAGGCAACAGCTCGGCCAGCAAGCCACACATCGCCGCGAATGCCTGCCCCTGCATCACCGCCCGCAAAGCGGCCGCCTCGATCGGCGCCACGCTCCTGAAATGCGGCCGCTCTTCAATGCGCCACACCACCACGTCCATCGGTGATGGCAAAGCCTCAACCGGCGGCACCTCGGCTTCCTGGTCCAGCGCATGCCACAAGCTCAGCGTGTTGCAACGCAGGCTGATCAAGGCCAGCGTGGGGTGCGGCTTGAACACCACCGTGGCCCAGTCATCAGGCGCCAACGCGGCCACGTCAGCCATGCTCAACACCGGCGCATCCACGCCATCAAAGGCGGCGCGCATGGTCCAGTCCAGGCGGGCGATCTCTGCCACCTCGGGGTGATCACCCAAGGCGCTGTCCGCATCTTTCAATCGCGGCGCCAGCCAATCGGGGTAGGCGCCGCCATACCAACGCAGGTTGGCCGATTCAGACGGATGCGCCTCGATGAACTCGGCCGACAAGGCATCGAACCACTCATCGCCCAGGTACAGCAAGGTGTGGCCAAAGCTGTCGCGCAAGGTCTCTTGCAAACGCGCACGGTAAGCATGGTGGTAGATGCCCAGGCGCTGCGCCGCACTGCCCGGCACCACGCTGGCCACATCGGTCAAGGCGGCTGCATCGCCCGCCAACACATGGC
>NZ_JACMNS010000062.1 GCF_014378415.1 Aquabacterium sp. | reverse complement strand
GGCGGCTACAACGTGGACGCGCAAGGCGACCTGTCCTTGGCCACCCCCGATGGCACGCAGAGCACCGGCAAGCAACGCGTGATTGATGGCTCCGACGTCGTCAAGCGCGCCCGCATTGACTGGCTGCTGTTTGACCGCCAGGGCTTCTCGGTCGACCTGTACCACTACAGCCAGAACAAGACCTTGGGCGTGAGTGAACCCTTCGCCTACAACGGCCAGAACTACTCCGCCACGGCCCAACTCAACACCAAGACCTCGTTCGACATCGGCAACTTCTCGTACCGCTGGTGGTTCGGTGGCGAGGACACCGTGGCCGGTGTGGGCGTGGGTGCGGCCTACTACAAGGTCAAGGTGAACTACACGGCCTCGGCCACGCTGGGCGGCCTGTCGCAGACCATCTCTGACGGCGAAAAGAAAGACGCCTGGGCGCCATTGGTGACCCTGGGCTTGCGCCACCGCATCAGCGACCAGGTTCGGCTTTACGCTGACCTGTCGGGATCCAAGAAAAACGGCGGCGAAACCCATGGTGACATCGTCAATGCCGGTGTCGGCGTAGAGTGGTTCCCGTGGCGCAACATCGGCTTGGGCGCTGAATACAACCACACCCGCATCCGCGTGAACTACAAGACTGACGATGCCGTGGCCAAGCTTGATCTGAAGCTGAACGGCCCTGCCTTGTACTTACGGATGCGTTTCTAACCCCCCACAGGAGCTGAGCATGAACTTCCATTCCCTGACCCTCAAGCGTTCCCTGCTGGCCGGCTTGTTCGCCGCTGCCAGCCTGGCCGTGATCCCGTCGCTGGCCAACGCGGCCACCTTCACCTCCACCCTGTCGGGCGAAGCTGAAGCACCGCCCGTGACCACCATGGGCACCGGCACCCTGGAGGCCACGTACACGCCCGCCACCAAAATCTTGAAATGGAAGGTCGTGTACGCCGGTCTGAGCGGTCCGGTGACGGCCGCTCACTTTCATGGCCCGGCCATTCCTGGCCAGAGCGCGGGCGTGGCCTTGCCATTCAAGGGCAAGCTGGACAGCCCCATTGAAGGCGAAGCCACCCTCACCGAAGCGCAAGCTGCGCAGGTGACGGCCGGCCAGTGGTATGTGAACCTGCACACCGCCGCCAACCCCAAGGGCGAGGTCCGAGGTCAATTGGTCGTCAGCCCGTGATCGCGTGGCTGGCATCAGCGATCGGACGGGCCGCCATGCGCCCGTTCGCCAAAGCCCTGCCACCCTTGGGTGACACTGAGCGCGCCGCTTTGGAGGCGGGCACGGTGGGCTTTGAAGGTCAGCTGTTTGCCGGTCGGCCTGACTTCAGCGCCTTGCTGAAGGTCAAGCCATTGCCTTTCACCCCGGCCGAGCAAAGCTTCCTCGACAACGAGGTGCGTGAGCTGTGCAGCATGCTGGACGACCACGCCATCGACCAGGCGGGCGACATGCCACCCGAGGTGTGGCGCTTCCTGCGCGAGAAGCGCTTCTTCGGCATGATCATCCCGCCCGAATATGGGGGCTTGGGCTTTGGCCACCTGGCCCATGCCACGGTGGTGACACGCATCGCCACCGTCAATGTGGCCGCTGCGGTGACGGTGATGGTGCCCAACTCATTGGGCCCGGCCGAGTTGCTGTTGCGCTATGGCACCCTGGCCCAGAAGCAACATTACCTGCCCCGCCTGGCCGATGGCCGCGAGTTGCCCTGCTTTGGTTTGACCGCGCCTTCCGCAGGCTCCGATGCGGCGTCGATCCCTGATCGAGGCACGCTGGTCGAACGCGACATCAACGGCCAAAAGGTGCGCGGCTTTGTCGTGAACTTCGACAAGCGCTACATCACCCTGGCCCCCGTGGCTACTGTCGTCGGCCTGGCCTTCCACGCCTACGACAACACCCTGCCAGAAGGCCAACGCGACCTGGGCATCACCTGCGCCCTGCTGCCCGTGCCCACCGGGGGCATGGAGATCGGCCGACGCCACCTGCCCATGGGCAGCGCCTTCATGAACGGCCCCATCCATGGCCGCGAGGTGTTCGTGCCCATGGACAGCATCATTGGTGGCGAAAAACAAGTGGGCCAAGGCTGGCGCATGCTGATGGAATGCCTGGCCGCTGGCCGCGCCATATCCCTGCCCGCCTTGGGCAGCGCCATGCAACAAGGCGCGCTGTTCGTGGTCAATGGCTATGGCCAGATCCGTGAACAATTTGGCCTGCCCATTGCCCGCTTCCACGCCATCGCCGGAATCATCGCCGAGATGTCGGCCGAGTTGTACGCCACCGACGCCGCGCGCCACTACACCGCCGCCGCACTCGACGAAGGCCAGCAGCCCAGCGTGGCCAGCGCCATCCTCAAGGTGCATTTGACTGAAGCCGGCCGGCGCGCCGTCAACCATGGCATGGACATCCTGGGCGGCAAGGGCATCATTGCCGGGCCGTCCAACCTGCTGGGCATCGGCTACCGCCACGCGCCCATTGCCATCACGGTGGAAGGCGCCAACCTGCTGACCCGGGCCTTGATCATCTTTGGCCAGGGCGCCGTGCGTTGTCACCCCCATGTGCTGGACGAGATGAAAGCCATCGAGGCCAAAGATGAACAAGCCTTGGGGCAGGCCTTGTGGTTGCACGTGCGGCACGTGGTGCGCAACCTGCGGCGCAGCGTGTTTGGTGCATCGCTCATTGGCCTGCCGCCCGCCGACCTGAAGATGGAGGCGCAACTGATCGCCCGGCTCAGCACCCAGTACGGCTTCACCGCTGACCTGGCCATGGGCTTGCTTGGCGGCCAGCTCAAGCGCTTGGAGTTGTTGTCGGCGCGGCTGGGCGATGTGCTGGCCCACCTGTACATCGCCAGCGCCTGCCTGTGGCGCTACCAGGCGGATGGCCACCCCGACTTGCTGCCCTTCGCCCAGGCCGGCATCCGCCAACAGCTGAACCGGGCCCACTCCATCTTGCAAGACCTGCACGCCAACCTGCCCTCGGCACCCGCCCGTTGGCTGGGCGGTGTGAGCCTGAGGGCCACCGGCGGGCTGCACCCCCTGCGCGACGTGCAACTGCTGGCCCTGGCCGAACTGCTGCGCACCCGCCGCGACTTGGTCGACAAGCTGTGCCCCGATCTGAGCCTGCCCAAACAAGGTGGCCAGTTCGACCTGGTCGAGGCCCTGTCCCTGAGCGCCCAACTGGGGGAAGACACCAGCGCCTTGAACAAAGTGCTGCGCCACTCCCAATCGATGGAAACCGCCTCTCAAAGCGCGACAAATCCGGCCCTGGCCTTGCGCTACCTGCAAGCCGCCGACCGCGTGATCCAAGTCGACGACGTGGCCCACAACCCAGAAACGGCCTGAATTCAGGGCATACCCGACCCCCAAAGGGGTGAGCCATGCCTAAGTCACGCATCGGCCATCAAATGGCGGGCTACCGTGGTGCAAGATCCACCCCATGACCGCCCACGCCTCCGCCCTGCTGCCAAACCCACCCCAACGCCATGGCGCCGACCTGACCACCACCCGCCGCATTGCCAGCCGTCTGCGCCTGATGATCCGAGGCAACCCGGAACCCACGCCCGGCGAATGGGCTCGCCTGGGTGCGGCTCTGTGGCGCGGCGACCCACTGGCCGACGACGTCGCCCATTGGCTTCAGCAAGTGGGCATGGGCGTGGGGCGGCCTATGCTGGAACGCGCCATCGAGCATGGCCTGGACGCGGTGCCCCAGCCCCCCGAGGCGCTGTGCCGCTTCATCCAGGCGGCGGAGCAAACCCCTGATTGGGTCGATGCCGCCCAATTGGCCCGAGGCGCCCGTTTCATCCAGAGCACCGGCCAACACGGCATGTTGGTCCTGCGCGATGCGGGCCTGATGGCCGGCTACCAGGCCTCGGCCATCAACAAGACCCTGGTGATGACCGGATCGCTGCAAAGCGGCGCACAACGGCGCCTGGCGCAAACCTCGTCGTGGTGGATGGACTGCACCACCGATGGCGGCCTGGGGCGCCACAGCGCCGGGTTCAAGACCACCTTGCGGGTGCGCGCCATGCACGCCCTGGTGCGCCAGAACCTGCTAAGCCGTCCTGACTGGGATTCGGCCGCGCACGGTTTGCCCATCAACCAGGTCGACATGCAGGCCACCTACCTGGGCTTCAGCGCCGTGCATTTGATCGCGCTGCGCATCACCGGGGTGGTGGTCAGCCGTGCAGATGGCGCCGCGATGATGCACCTTTGGCGCTACATCGGGTGGCTCATGGGCGTTGAAGAAGGCCTGCTGTCCGAAACCGAAATGCAAGGCCGCATCTCGCTGTACCAGAACGTCATCAGCCAGGCCCCCCCCGACGACAGCAGCGCCGCTTTGGGCCGCGCCTTGATGGACGAGCCCCTGAACCGGCACTACCCCTGGGGTGGCGCCCTGCGCGGCCGCTTCAACCGGGCCCGCCACCTGAGCATGCTGCGGCTGTTCGTCGGCCTCGAAGGCATGCGGCACCTGGGCCTGCCACCCGCCCTGCCCTGGCACCCAGTGCTGACCACCTTGCCGCGCCTGCTCTGGACCGGCCTGCACCGCCTGCTGCCTGGCGGCCAAGCCCGCCTGGTGCGCGAGGGACGCGCCCGGCAACTGCGTTACATGCCCATCGTCTTCGGCAAAACCCCCCCCGTGGTGGCCCAACACGTGGCCCCGTAGAAGCGGGCACAATTGCGACCTCTGACCCTTTGACCTTGATCGCCCCTGTTTCCATGTCCTCGACGCCCCCACCTCCTTCGCCGACCCCAGAAGCCATCATCCCAGAGGCCATGACGCCGGCCGCCTGTGCCATGCAACTTCGGCAACTGTTCCCGGCCCTGTTTGACGGCGCGCCCAGGCCCTTGAAACTGCGCATCCAGGCCGACATCCAGGAGCGCTCCCCCGGCGTGTTCACCAAGCAAGTGCTGTCGGCCTTCCTGCGCCGCCACACGGGCAGCCATGCTTACCTGGTGGCCCTGAGCAAGGCCACCCACCGTTTCGACCTGGACGGCCAGCCTGGCGACGAGATCAGTGAAGAGCACCGCAAAGCCGCGCTTGAAGAGCTCGGCCGGCGCCGGGCCAACCACGAATCCAAGGTTGAACTGGAACACCAGCAGCGCCGCAACCGCGCCACCTTGCTGCACGATTTTCAGACCACCACTTTGACGCCCGCTAATTTCTGCGCGCTCAAGGGCGTGCCGGTTGAAGAGTTGGATCACCTTCTGGAGCTGGCCCGCAAAGAGGCGCAAGAAGCGCCGCCTCAAGACCGCCGCCCCCGACCGCCACAGCGGCGTCGTTGAACTGCACCCTGACCACCTGAATAAGCGGCTAGCGTGAAGTAGTCACGCGCGTTTACAATCCGCCCGCCTCAGGTGTCCTTGAGTCCATGCGTGGGAACGCTGGACCGCAAGGGTGAAACGGGAAGTCCGGTGCGCAGATTCAACACTGCAAAGCCGTCGCTGCCCCCGCAACGGTAAGCAAGTCAAGGTCGTCCATCCACAGCCACTGTGCGCCAGCACGGGAAGGCGGACGCCCCGCGCAGTTCATGCTGCGCACTTGCCAGCCCGGAGACCGGCCTGAAGCACAGATCCGATTGCTGCGGAGGGCGGCAAAGCGGTGGACTGCCCACGCACCTTGCGCACGCCGCGAGGCATGGGGCTGCCGCCAGCTTTCAAGCGCTTCCCGCATCCATCGGTTCCTTCACCACTCCACCCGTGGCGGGATGTCCGCGGGTGACCGGGAGCCTTGCATGCGATTTCATTTCACCGTTCCCAAAGCCGCCGCCTTGGCGCTGACCTTGGCAGGCGCCGCCCACGCCGGCCCCTTCGCCCCCGCTGCGGGCAAGCCCGGCTCCACGGCCATCGGCAAGGACGACAGCAGCATCACTCACTGGGCCACGGCCTACCAGGACTACCTGCCTGGCACCGACGTGGATACCACTTGGCAAACGCCCGGCCGAGCGCTGGGCAAGGCCATCGGCGATTCGCAGGACATCGTCAGCCTGGGCAATGGTGGCCGCATCACCCTGACTTTCGGCGGCAACATCGTCAACGACGCAGGCGACGATTTCGCCGTGTTCGAAAACAGCTTCAGCGACGCCTTCCTGGAGCTGGGCTGGGTTGAAGTCTCCTCCGACGGCAGCAAGTTCTTCCGTTTCCCCAACTACTCGTTCACGCCCAGCCCGGTGAGCGCCTTTGGCACGGTCGACCCGACCAACATCGACGGCCTGGCGGGCAAATACAGGCAAGGCTACGGCACCCCCTTTGACCTGGATTTGCTGAAAGGCACGGCTGGCCTGGACGTGAACGCCGTCAAGTACGTGCGCATCATCGACATCGTGGGCGACGGCACGGCATTCGACAGCTACCCCGCGTCGGTCGGCGGCCCCCACGTCATCTATGACCCGCACAAAACCACCGGCAGTGGCGGCTTTGACCTGGACGCGATTGGCGTCATCCACTTCGCCGCCGCATCGGCCGTGCCAGAGCCTGCGTCGCTGGCCTTGCTCAGTTTGGGCGGACTGCTGATGGCCGCGGCTGCCCGCCGCCAACGCCGCTCAGCCTGATTCTGTCAAACCTCATCTTCTGAAAGCCACCCCACCATGAACAACTTTTCCATGACGCGCTGGGCTTCGGCCCTGGCCGCCACCGCCCTGACCCTGGTCAGCCTGTCCGCCCAGGCCACTGTGGCCGGTTTTGACGACCTGCCCCTGGCCCCAAACAGCCACTACGCACCCGGCGCCACCACGACCTTCACCAGTGGCAATGTCTCGTTGACGCACGAGTATTCGGCAGACTACGACAGCTGGACCGGCTGGACGTACGCCAACGAGAAAGACACCACCACCGAAGGCTTTGGCAACCAGTACAGCGTGTACGCGAACGGCGGCCAAGGCGGCTCGTCCAACTTTGCCCTGGCCTATGTCGGCATCGACTACATGAGCGCCCAGACCGTGGCCTCCACCGCCACCCTGAGCACGCCGTCGATCGTGGCCGGCGCCTACTTCAACAACACGACCTACACGGCCCTGGCGATGAAGAACGGCGACAGCTTCTCCAAGCGCTTTGGCGGCGCTTCGGGCAATGACGCCGACTACTTCAAGCTGATCATCTCTGGCATCGATGCCACCGGCCACAAAACCGGCTCGGTCGATTTTTACCTGGCCGACTACCGCTTTGGCAACAACAGCCTGGACTACATCGTCAACACCTGGACCTACGTGGACCTGAGCAGCCTGGGCGCCGTCTCCAAACTGAGCTTCGACGTGGCCTCGACCGACGTGAGCGCCTACGGCATCAACACGCCCACCTACTTCGCCATGGACACCCTGACGACCACGCCCGTGCCTGAAATCGGCACCACCGCCATGACCCTCATGGGCTTGATGGCAATGGGCCTGCTCGTGCACCGTCGTCGCCAAGGCTGAGGCAATTGTTGATGGACACCGGGGCACCGGGGCGCGGCAAGGCGGGCCCGATCATCTTGTTCGCCTGCCTCGCGGCCTGGTGCCTGGGCCCAGTGGCCGCGGCTGAAACAGACGCGCTGCCGGGCATCACGGTCACGGGCAGCCGCACCGTGAGCCCCGAATCGATGTCCAGGCCGACCAACAACGTCACCGTCATCACCGCGCAAGACATCGCGCGGTCAACAGCGAAGGACCTCCCCACTTTGCTGGCGGCCGAGGCCAACCTGTCCGTGCAGAGTTTCTCGGGCACCGAGAAAAACACCACGATCGACATGCGTGGCATGGGCGACACAGCGGCCAGCAATGTGCTGATCCTGGTCGATGGCGAACGGCTGAACGAGACCGACCAGTCGGGCGCCGACTTGTCCACCCTGAGCCTGTCGCAAATCGAGCGCATCGACGTCATCCGTGGCGGTGGCGGGGTGCGCTACGGGCAGGGTGCCGTGGGTGGCGTGATCAACATCATCACCAGGCGCGCCACCCCGGGCCCATTGCAGACCGATTTTTTGGCCAGGGCTGGCTCCTACCACTCACGCGCCGTTCAGGCTGCAGCACGCGGTGGCTCGGAGCGCATCGCCGCTCAGATCCTGTTGAGCCACTCAGTGACCGACGGCTACCGCGACAACGGCGGGCTCGAATCGAACAACGCCATGCTGGAGCTGCGGCACGTGCCCGACGCCAAGCTCGGCCTGGTCGACCTGTACGCGCGGCTCAAGCTGCACGAAGACCGCTACGGCTTGCCAGGCGCGGTCAGCCAAGAAAATTTCCTCAAGGATGACCGTGCCCGACGCTCGACGGTCACACCGCTGGACGGCGGCACCACCAGCGACCACTTGCTGTCGGTGGGGGGCACCATCGACTGGGGTCCGGGCGGAAAAATGTCGCTGCGCCTGAGCCAGCGCGAACGCCGCAACCCCTATGTGATTGGCGCTGACAAGTCCACGCTGGAGGTCGCCCGAGGCCTCATCACCGCAGACCGCCATGAAGCGCAATGGCGCTACGACCTGGCGCGGGAAGTCGGTGGCCTGACCCAATCATTGACCTTGGGCATCGACACCCAGGACGGGCGCTACTCACGCTGGAAGGGCGGGATGAATGTTCTTAATGGCGAGCGCATTTCCGGCACCGCCAAGACCCGGTCCGTCTTCGTGGACACCAACACCTCGCCGGTGAAGGGCGTGAATATCCACGTTGGCGCCAGGCAAGATTGGTTCACCACGGCAGAGTCCCGGGCCATGTACGAAAGCCCATGCGACTACATCGATGTGGTCATTGGCGGGCGGCCCATCAAGGAGCCCGTGAACTGCCAGCCCCCGCTCTACCAAACCAAAGATGTGGTGCCGCCCCGCCACTGGACCAACCCCAGCGCAGAGCTTGGCGCCGCCTGGGCATTCGCCCCCGACTGGGCCCTGTTTAGCAGCCTCAGCCAGCATGTGCGCTACCCCAACCTGGACGACCTGGCCAAGCAGGCTGAAAGCCTTCGGCCCCAGCAGGGCTACACGCTGGAACACGGCGTGCGCCTTGGCGGCAATGGCCGTTTCACCGGATCGATCACGGTTTTCGTGATGCGGATTGAAGACGAAATCTACTACGGCAAAGACGCTCAAGGTCAAACTGAAAACCGCAACTACGATCACCCCACCCTGCGCACCGGCCTGGAGCTGGCGTCGCGCTGGCGTGCCAGCGACCGCTGGTCGGTGCGGGGCCAATGGGCCTACGTGGTCCCCAAGTTTGAACATCTGCCCGGTGACCCCGACATCCCGCTGGTCCCCCGGAACAACCTCAGCGGCGAGCTGAACTGGGCAGCGCGCGACGACCTGCAGTGGAGCCTGCTGGCCCGGCATGGCAGCCAGCGACTTGATGGCAACACCTTGACCAATCAGTCTAGCACCTCGCCCGTGGTCAAGGCCAACACGGTCGTGGACACGGCGCTTCGCCTGCACCGCCAAGGCTGGCAACTGAGCCTGGGCATCAACAACCTGTTCGATGAGGTCTACACCACGGCGGCTTACAGCGGCGACACCTACCCGATGCCGGGTCGATCAGCCTACATTGAATGGCGCCTGTCCCACTGAGACATCTTGCCCATTGCCGGTGCCATTGAAACCGCAGTAGATTGCGGGATGCGCTCTCATCTCATCGTTTTCATCCTCGCCACAGGCATCGCCGGTTCGCTGCACGCCGCCGCACAGGTTGAAGACAGCATCGCCCAGCGCGTGCAAGCCTGCTCCGTGTGCCATGGCCCGCAAGGCCGCGCCGCCAGTGATGGCTACTACCCGCGCATCGCTGGCAAACCGGCCGGTTACCTGTACAACCAGTTGCGCAATTTCCGCGATGGCCGCCGCCACTACGCGCTGATGACCACTCTGCTGGACCCGCTGTCCGACGAGTACCTGCACGAAATCGCCAATTACTTTGCCGCGCTCGACCTGCCCTATCCCGCGCAACGGCCCACGTCCTCCACCACCAGCGCCGAACTCAAACGCGGCCAGGACCTGGTGACCCGGGGCGATGCGCAGCGCAAGATCCCCGCCTGCGTGCAATGCCATGGCGCGGCGCTGACCGGCGTTCAACCGGCCATCCCGGGCTTGCTGGGCGTGCCACGCGATTACATCAACGCCCAATTGGGATCCTGGCAAAACGGCAACCGCCAGGCCAAGGCGCCCGACTGCATGGCCACCATCGCGCAACGCCTGCAAGCCGAGGACATTGCGGCGGTGTCGCAATGGATCTCGGCCCAGCCCGTGCCTGAGCATGCCAAGGCAGCCGCCAGTTTGCCGGGTCGCCTGCCCATGCCTTGCGGCGGCGTGCCAGATGGCCAAGGGGCCACGCCATGAAGCGCGCATTCTCCCGCGTCATCGCCCTGTTGCTGCTCATTGGCCTGGCCCTGGCCGCCGCCGTTTACCACCTGAACGTGCGAGGAGAAGACCCGATCACTGCCAGCAAGGAGGCCCCGGCCAGCGCACAACTCATCGCCAGTGGCGAGTACCTGGCCCGCACCGGCAACTGCATGGCCTGCCACACCGCGCGGGGTGGCGCGCCCTACGCTGGCGGCCTGGGCATCCTGACCCCTTTTGGCACCGTCTACACCTCCAACCTCACGCCCGATGCGCCCACCGGCATCGGTGCGTGGTCGGCGTCGGAGTTCTGGCGCGCGCTGCACAACGGCCGCTCGCGCGATGGCCGCCTGCTCTACCCCGCCTTCCCGTATTCCAACTACACCCACGTCACCCGGGCCGATTCAGACGCGATCTTCGCCTACCTGCGCAGCCTGCCCCCCGTGGCCCAAGCCAACCGGCCCCACGAGTTGCGCTTTCCTTACAACTCGACCCCTGCCCTGGCGGTGTGGCGCGCCCTGTTCTTCAAGCCCATGCGGTTCGAGCCCGACACGAAGCAATCGGCCGACTGGAACCGGGGCGCCTACCTGGTACAAGGCCTGGGCCATTGCAATGCCTGCCACGCCAGCCGCAATGCCTTGGGGGCCACCAGCGGCACCCTGGACCTGAGCGGCGGCCTGATCCCAGTGCAGAACTGGTACGCGCCCTCGCTCACCTCGGCGCACGAAGCGGGGGTGGCCGAATGGCGCCTGTCCGACATCGTCGAGCTCATGAGAACCGGCGTGTCCGCCCAAGGCACCGTGGTCGGCCCCATGGCCGAGGTGGTGCAAAACAGCACCCAGTACTGGACCGACGCCGACCTGCTCGCCATGGCCACTTACCTGAAGGCCTTGCCGCAAAGCCAGGCCGCACGCGAACCCGTCACCGTGCAACCACCCTTGCCCGACAGCCGTGGCGCCAAGCTCTACAAGGTGCACTGCGCCCAATGCCATGGCGAGCAGGGTGAAGGCGCGGCCCAGGCTTACCCGGCACTGGCGGGCAACCGCGCGGTCACCATGGTCTCGCCGGCCAACCTGGTGCGCATGGTGCTGGCCGGGGGCTTTGCGCCCGCCACCAAGGGCAACCCGCGGCCTTACGGCATGCCGCCCTTCGCCATGGTTTTCAGCAACGACGACACGGCTGCGGTGGTGTCCTACATCCGCAGCGCCTGGGGCAACCAGGCCAACGCCGTGTCCACGCTGGAGGTGATTCAGTTGCGCAATGGGCTGCAGTACTGAGCGCCACTGACCCGCCCAGCCTCACCCCGGCGGGGCGGCCGACAACACCACGTCGATGACGGCATCCAGGGCGCGCCGCAACTGCTTTTTTCTGATGATGAGCGGTGGGGCCAAGCGGATGACCACCTCGTGGGTTTCCTTGGTCAGCACACCCCGTTCTTTCAGGGCAACCACCAGGCCGCGCGCACCCAATTCGGGCACCACTTCAACGCCCATCATCAGGCCTTGCCCCCGGATGTCGCGCACGATGGGGCTTTGGCCCAAGGCCGCTTTCAGGTAGGCCAGGGCCCAGTCGCCCAGCCGCTCTACCCGGGCGATGAACTCGGGCTCGCTCAGCAGCGTCAAGGCCGTCATGCTGACGGCGGCGGCGATGGCATTGCCGCCGAAGGTCGAGCCATGGTCGCCGGGGCGTAGCACGCCCAAGACCTCGGCGCTGCCCACCACGGCCGACACGGGATAGACGCCACCGCCCAGGGCCTTGCCCAGGATCAGCAGGTCAGGGTCCAGGTCGTCGTGCTGGAAGCAGAACAAGCGCCCGGTGCGCGACAGGCCGCACTGGATCTCGTCCACGATGAACAGCACGCGGTGCTGTCGGCACAACTCGCGGGCGCGCTTGAGGTAGCCGGGCGGCGGCAGGCGGATGCCCGCCTCGCCCTGGATGGGCTCGACGATGAACGCGGCGGTGTGAGGGGTGATGGCGTGGGCCAGGGCATCAACATCGCCAAAGGGCACGGTTTTGAAGCCCGCCAGGTAGGGGCCGAAGTTCTCGCGATACTGCGCCTCGGTCGACAAGCTCACCAGCGCCAGGGTGCGCCCGTGAAAGTTGCCCTCGCACCCGATGATCTCGCTGCGATCGCGAGGGATCCCTTTGATGGTCTCGCCCCATTTGCGCGCCAGCTTCAGGGCGGTTTCCACCGCCTCCGCGCCTGTGTTCATCGGCAGGGCCTTGTCCATGCCGGCCAGGGTGGTGAGTTGGTCCAGCCACCGCGGCAGCTGGTCGTTGTAGAAGGCCCGGCTGGTCACGTCCAGGGCCTTGGCTTGCCGCGCCAGCGCCTTCAGCACCTTGGGGTGGCTGTGCCCCAGCGAGGCGGTTGAATAAGCACTCATCATGTCGGTGTAGCGCCGCCCGGCCACATCCCACAGGTGGATGCCTTTGGCGCGGTGCAGCACCACGTCGATGGGGTGGTAGTTGTGCGCTCCGCGCGCCAAGTCCAGGTCGATCAATTGCTGGCTTTTTGTGCTCAAGTTGGCCTCTTGTCGCTGCAGGTTTTGTGCCCAGTGTCCCCCCTTTGCCCCGGAAATGGGCGCGGATCAACACCCGAATACGCCCTTTGTGTGCACTCTTGATCCGTACACTGCGTGGATGATCTTCCTGCGCCGCCTTGCCCTGCCCGCCGCCATCGCACTGCTGATGACGGCGCCTGCCTCACTGGCCCTGGCCGCCGAAGATGCCGCCCGCGTGATCGTGAAGTTCAAGGCTGGCTCCGTGCTCATGCGCGCGCAAGCGCAGTCCGCGTCACCGCAGCGCGTGGCGCATGCCCTGTCGCTGGGCCAACGCATCGGCCGCACCTTGCACGATGGCCCCGGCCTGAGCAGCCGCACCCAGGTCGTCCTGGCCGATGGCCTCAGTTCGGCACAACTGGCCGCCCGGCTGGCGCAAGAGTCTGACGTGGAATACGCGGTGGTGGACCACAAGCGCTTTCGCCTGGCCGCGCCCAACGACACGCTGTATGGCGACAACCTGGCGGGCTTCACACCCACGGCCGGCCAGTGGTACCTGCGCGCGCCCATCGGCGCCCTCCAGTCGTCCATCAATGTGGAGCCCGCCTGGGACATCACACATGGCAGCGCCAGCGTGGTGGTGGCCGTGCTGGACACCGGCATCCGCGACGACCATGCCGACCTGCGCGCCAACCTGCTGCCGGGTTATGACATGGTCACCGACGTGGGCATGGCCAACGACGACACTGGCCGAGATGCCGATGCCTCCGACCCGGGCGACTGGATCACCTATGCCGAGACCACCGGCAGCGGCCAGTTCGCTGGCTGCGGCCGCGACGACAACCACAACCTGGCGGCCGAGAACAGCACCTGGCACGGCACGCAAACCACCGGCCTCATCGGTGCGCTGACCAACAACGGCATCGGCATGGCCAGCGTGGGCCGCAATGTGCGGATCCTGCCCGTGCGCGTGCTGGGCAAGTGCGGCGGCTACGACTCGGACATCATGGCCGGCATGCTCTGGGCGGCCGGCATCAGCGTGTCGGGCGTGCCTGCCAACCCCAACCCGGCCAAGGTCATCAACCTGAGCCTGGGCGGCAGCGGCGCCTGCACCCAGGCTTACCGAGACACCCTCGGCCAGTTGACCACGCTGGGCGTGACCGTGGTGGCCTCGGCCGGCAACAGTGGCCTGGGCGTCACGGTGCCGGCCAATTGCCCCGGTGTCATCGGGGTGGCCGGGCTCAGACACGTGGGCACCAAAGTCGGCTACTCCGATCTGGGGCCTGAGATCACCATCAGCGCGCCGGCCGGCAATTGCGTCAACACCTTGTCGGGCCAGCCTTGCCTGTACCCCATCCTGACGACCAGCAACGCGGGCACGACCACGCCGATCGCAGCCAGCAACATCTACACCGACAGCTACTACACCTCGCTGGGCACCAGCTTTTCCGCGCCGATGGTGTCGGGCACGATTGGTTTGATGTTGTCGGTCAACCCCGCGCTCACCCCGGCGGCGATTCGCACCATCCTGATGGGTTCGGCCCGCGCCTTCCCCACCACCGGGGGCGACAACGGCGACGGCGGCAGCACCTCGGTGCCTCGGTGCGCGGCGCCTTCATCCACCGAACAGGCCCAGTGCTACTGCACCCCGGCCACCTGTGGCGCCGGCATGCTGGACACGGGCGCAGCGGTGGCCGCCGCCAACGCGGGCCTGCAAGCCCAGATCGATTTTTCCAAAACGGGCGCGGTGCCGTCCCAGGCCTTGGCGATCAGCGGGGTCAACTCCTGGGTGGCCAGTGGCCGCAGCATCGCGGCCTACCAATGGACTTTGGTGGATGGCGGCGGCATCGTCGCACCGCTCACCTCGGCCAGCGGCAGCAGCATCTCGGTCACGCCCAGCGCGCTGGGCCGCTTCACGGTGCGCCTGACCATCACCGATGACCTGAGCGCCACGTCCACCACGAGTCAGACCATCGATGTGGTCACGCCCACGGCGGTCACCACCGTCACCACCACGCCGGCCAGTGGCGGCGGCGGCGGGGCCTTGGGTGGCGGCACCTTGCTCGGTCTGCTGGCGGCGCTGATCAGCGCGCTCGCTCTGGCAAGACGCGAACGCACACAGGCCTCGCGAAAGGCCTAAGCCGGCCAGCCCCGCCGGGCCACGCCCTCGTAGCAAACGTCAGCGCACGAGGTCGGGAACAGGGTGCCCGGCGGCTTCTCCACCGCCTCGACATAGCAAGGCTGCATGCCCGCCAGGAACACCGGGAAGTACAGCAGGTTGTAGTCCCGGGGCGAGAAGCCAAAGTCAGCGCCAAAGGCCGACACCAGCGCGCCGAAATTCATGCTCAGTGGCTTGCCGACCGAAGCCAGATACCGCTCGACTTCAAAGGCCAAGGTCACGTGCGGCCCATCGCCCACGCCCAGCTTGCGGGCCAAGGCCATGGTCGGCTCGATGCGCTCATCGCGCGAGGCCAGGGGGCGGCCATAACCGGCCAGCTTGCCCTGGTGCTTCAAGTGCCGGTCGATGCACTCACCCAGGGACGAGCCTGCCAGCATCTCAGCGTGGGTGCGCTTGAAGAAAGCCAGCGCCTTGAACTCATTGCGCCGCCCATAAATGGTGGCCTCGGACACCGCCTGCGCCGCGCTCATGGCCAGGGCCGTTGTGGTGCGGGTGGTGCCGCCCAGGCCCGCCACGCGGTTGTTCCAGATGCGCGCGTCCGGGTAACTGGTCCAGACCCAGATGGCCTCCAGCACCTGCAATTGCGCGGGCTGCAAACGCCGCCCGGTGATGCCGAAAGCGCACAGGTCAAACCAGCCCATTTTTTCGTCAAAGCCGGTGTGCAGGTCGTGCCCACGGAACACCGCGCGCGTGCCCGGAAACGCCGCGCCCACCTTGGTCGTCAGCTTGCCCGCCGCTTGTTGCAGCCGTTCAGGGCCGTTCATGCGGCCTCCTTGGCCGGATCGTCCTGCAGGTCCACCGGGTAGAAAGGAAACCGCTTGAAGCCGTAACGCCATTGCTCCAGGGCATGCACCGCCGAGCCCGGCAGGCGCAACAGCAGGTGCAGCATCTCGCCCTCTTCGGGGCCAAAGCCCAGGTCCACCAGGGCCGCTGCCGCCACACCGGTCATGGCCAAGGGCAAGCCGGCGGCCGCCTCCGGCGCTGCGAGGTGCGTGCTCAACCAGGGAAGGCACCTGCCTGTGCTCAAGGAGGCCAGCACCGTCAAGGCCCGCACCACCACCGTGGGCGTGCGCAAGCCATTGGGGTCAAAACCGGCGGGGTGCTCCTGCACGGGCCACACATCATCGGGCAGCACCGGCGGCTCGGCGATGCGTCGTTGCCAGGCATTCAAGTCGGTGCCGCAATCGGCCCAGTCGCGCATGGCCAGGAACACCTCCCGGGCGCCCCCGCTTTGCCCCGCGCCCACGGCCAAGGCCGCGATCAAGCTGGCCGCCGCGGTCGATCCGCCCACACCGCCACACATGGCCGCGTGTACCGCCGGATCACGCGGACCGGGGTTGGCCAGGGCCACCGCCAGCGCCTCAAACAACTGGGCTTGCTGGGCCGATGGCGCCTCGCCACGGAACAGCAGGTAGACCATGTCGGACCAGCGCGCGCGGCCCAGCATCTCGCCATACACGTCGTAGCCGTGGCAATGGGCCGCCCGAGTCGCGAAGGGGTTGTCGGCCTCGGGCTCTTCCAGCCAGATGCGCGTGTGGATGGGCGAGACGCTCATGGCGCGGTGTCCAGCGTCTGCAGGCGCAAGCCCATGGGCGGCACCTCTTCGGGGTCGATGCGAACATCCAGCAAGGTGGGCCCCTTGCGGTTCAGAATCTGCGCCATGTCCAGGTCATTGAAGTCTTGCGGCGATCAGATCACATGGCCCGTGATGCCCATGGACTGGGCCATCAGGCTGAAATCAACTTGTGGCAGCTCAAAAGCAATCTGCTCCGCCCCTGCCAGACGCTGCCCATGCTTGACCATGCCCAGCGCCGCGTCATTGAGCACCACAAAGATCACGGTCAGCTGCTCTTGCGCGGCCACAGTGATTTCCTGGCCGTTCATCAGGCAACTGCCATCGCCCGTGATGCACACCACCGGGTAGTCGGGATGGCCCAGCCCATTGTGGCAAAGTCCATCAGCACGCGCAGCCAACCGGCATGGTCCACGCGGCGCTCACCACGGCGCGAGGGCGTGTGCCTGGTCGGTGAATTGGCCGCAGGCATGGTCATGCCAGGCACCAGGCCCAGTCGGCGGTTGCGCAGCTCCAGGTAGTGGATGGACCAGGCCGTGCTGTTGCCCGCATCGGCGATGAAGCGCGTGGTGGGTGGAAAACGATTCGACAGCTCGGTCATCAGGCGCTGCGGCTTGATGGGCGAGCTCATGTCCTCGCGCTTGTCCGGCGCCCTCACGGTGACCTCGGCCACGTCGGTGTTCACTCGCGAGGGCTTCCAGGGCAGGCCCAGCGCGGCTTGCTCGATGTGCATCACGTCCAGCAAGCGCTCGAACACCGAGCGGATGCGGCCACGCACGTGCTGCCGCGCCATCGGCGAGCGCATCAGGTGCTCACCGTTCGAATCGATGTGGACCAGGTGGTGGTTCAAAATACTGGCGCTCCAGGCACCGCTGGTCCACTCGTCCAGGCTGGTGCCAATGGCCAAGGTCAGGTCAACCCCATCGCTCAAAGCCTGGTGCGCCGACTGGTGCCCGGCAAAGCCGAACACACCGCGGTACAGGTAATGGTGCGGGTTGATCAGGCCCTTCGCATCGGGCGTGGTCACGAAGCACGAATCCGTCAGTTCTGCAAAATGCATGATCGCATCGATGGCCTCGCCGCAACCGCCGCCCACGATGAGTACCGTCTTGCGGCTGCGTTGCACCGCTTCGAACAAGGTGTGGATGGCATCCTCGTCGATCAGGGACGGCTTGATCAACAAGCGCTTGAGGTGCTGCGGCGACAGGCGCTGCTCGACCTGGCTGCGCAGCAAGTCCACCGGGATCGACAGGTGCACCGGGCCATGCGGGGGCTGCGAGGCACGAATCAGCGCGCTCACCAGCTTGTTCTCCAACTGATCCGCGTGCGAGACCAGGGTGTTGTAGCGGGTGCAACGCTGAAGCATGCCCACGGTGTTGACCCCCGTGCAGGACGACTCCTGCACCGCGCGCTTGCCAAACAAAGGCAGCGAGGGCTGACCCGTGATCGCCAGCAGGGGCACACTGTTGTCAAAAGCACACGCGATGCCGGTCAACAGATTGGTCGCGCCGGGGCCCGATGTGGCGCAACACACCCCCAGGCGGCCCGTCTCGCGGGCATAGCCATCGGCCATGAAGGCTGCGCCGGCTTCATGCCGGGCCAACACGGGCCTGGGCCCGCCGCGCCGGCTGCTCACCGCCAGCGCGTTGTACAAAGGTTCGATGGCCCCCCCGGCACCCCGAACACGTACTCCACACCAAGGGCTTCCAGGTAAGAGACGATGAGGCTGGCCGCCTCGACAAACTTGGTCGGATCCGCGCTGGATACAACTGGTGATGAGATCACGGTGTCATTCCAAACCACGCCGACCCGAAGTCCAACCACTGAAAGCGGGGGCGCGTTACAAAATGATACTTAGCCAGTTCCGGGCCGTCATCCCCCTCGTCGCGGGTCATACCCCGAGATAAGTGGCGGCCACATCCCGATATCCCCGACAAGAGCGCCGCTGATCGCGAAACACTGGGTAAGCTATCGCATTCGGTCGAAACTCCGAATGGAGGACATCAGTTTTGCTTGCATGCCGTGCATTTTGGGTGGTCGTGCGTTGGATGACATTGGCAGTCGTGGTGTGGCATTTGCCTCTGGCTCATGCCTCGTCAGACGAGGCCGCGCGCGCCATCGCGGTGATCTACCCAGACATCGGCGAGCCCTACCGCAGCGTGTTCTCCACCATCATCAGCGGCATCGAAGACCAGACCAAAAGCCGCATCGCCAGTTTCCCGGTGGGGGCCATCCCCAACACGCAAGAGCTGCACAACGAGTTGCGCCGCCGCGATATCCGCGCCGTGATCGCCCTGGGCCGCAACGGCCTCAAAGTGGCCACAGGCCTGGACCGCACACTGGACATCGTGGCGGGCGGAGTCTTGTCGGTGCCCGAATCCGACGCGCAAAACCTGGCGGTGTACAGCCTGGCGCCCGATCCCGCCTTGCTGTTCGCCAAACTGAAAACGCTGATGCCTTCGGCCAGGCGCGTGGTCGTGGTCTACGACCCGCGCCAGAACGCCTGGCTGATCAAGCTGGCACGTGAGGCCGCCAAGGCGCAAGGCCTGGACTTGCAAGCCTTTGAGGCCGACGACCTCAAAACCGCCACCCGCCAATACCAGGACAGCCTGAGTTCGGCTGACCCCAAACGCGACGTGCTGTGGCTGCCCCAAGACTCCACCACCGTGGACGAAACCGCCGTGCTGCCCCTGGTCCTGCAAGTGGCCTGGAACCGCAATCTGGCCATTTTTTCCAGCAGCGCCACCCACGTCAAGCGTGGCGCGCTGTTTTCGCTTTACCCCAACAACGTCGAACTCGGCAAAGCACTGGCCAGTTGGGCGATGGGGTATGTCTCTTCCGGCACCGCCATTCGCGGTGTGCGGCCCTTGAAAGAAGTGCTGGTCGCGGTGAACACACGAACCGCCAATCACCTGGGCATCAGCCTGAATGCCCGGCAACAGCGCTTTGACATGGTCTTCCCGGAGCCCTGACATGAACAGTCGCACTCAACCATTGTTCATTGAGCGCAGACTTTCAGGCTTTCTGCGCCAGATGACCTTTCAACGCCAGCTCAGCATCGCCATCATCATCGGCGTGATCTGCCTGGCCTTGTTCTCGTCCATGGCCAGTGCCTGGCAGGGCGGCCGCCAGATCCGCGACACGCTGATGCGCCAAAGCATGAGCATTGCCACCAGCCTGGCCACGCAAAGCACGCTGGCGCTGCTGTATGCCTCGGCCGACAACGCCCATGACGCGGTCAATGCCGCGCTGGCCTACCCCGGTGTGCTGAGCGTGGAAATCCGCACCAGCGATGGCGGCGTGCTGCTCTCCAAGGGCAAGGCGGGCACCGAATCCCCCACCAAGGCCCTGCCCACGCCGCCCCCGCGAGAGGCCTACCTCGAAGCCGAAACCGAGGACACCTGGCAGTTCATCGCGCCCGTGTGGACCAAGCCGGCAGCGTCCCCCTTCGACGTCGAGCCGCCCGCCGCCGAGTTCCTGGGGCAGGTTCGCCTGGTGCACAGCAAGGCCACCCTGACCCGCATGATGGCCAACATCTTCTTTGTGAACCTGGCCAGCTCCTTTTTCTTCGCGGCCCTGTTCCTGATCGCCATCCGATTCCTGGCAAAGCGCATCACCCGGCCTTTGAACAGCCTGTCCAAGGCCATGGCGCGCACCGAACGTGGCGAGGTCGATGTGCGCGCCGACGTGGACGGCCCACAAGACATCCAGGTCATGGCCCAGGCCTTCAACCGCATGACATCAGTGCTGCAAGAGCGCGGCGAAGAAGTGCAACGCCACCGCGAGCACCTGGAAGACCTGGTCCGCGACCGCACCGCCGAGTTGCGCACAGCCAAGGAGCGCGCCGAGATCGCCAACGATGCCAAGAGCGCCTTTCTGGCCCGCATGAGCCACGAGCTGCGCACGCCGCTCAACGCCATCATGGGCTACGCGCAAATCCTGAAAATGGACAAGGCGCTCACCGAGCGCCAAGTGATGGGTTTGAACACCATCCACAACAGCGGCGAGCACCTGCTGCTGCTCATCATCGACATCCTGGATCTGTCGCGCATCGAGGCCGGTAAAACCGAGCTTTACCCCAGCACCGTCCATCCCCAGTCCTTCCTCAGCGGACTGGTCGACATCATCCGAATCAAGGCCGAAGAAAAGACATTGCGCTTCGATTTCGAATGCGCGCCAGACCTGCCTGCCGCCGTGGACGTCGACGAAAAACGCTTGCGCCAGGTTCTGCTCAACCTCTTGAGCAACGCCGTCAAGTTCACTGAATCGGGCCAGGTGCGGCTGGGCGTCACCGTGGTCAACCGCGATGCCCGGGCCCGACAGATCGACCTGCGCTTTGAAGTTCAAGACACCGGCATCGGGATCAGTGGCAGTGAACTGCAGCGCATTTTCGAACCGTTTGAACAAGCTGGCGACGCCCGCAACCGATCCGGTGGCACCGGCCTGGGCCTGGCCATCAGCCGCCAACTGGTGCGCCTGATGGGGGGTGACGTGCATGTCGACAGCCAGGATGGCCTCGGCAGTCTGTTCTGGTTTGAGCTGACACTGCCTTGGGTCGACCCGGCGCCCAGCACCGCGTCGGCCGCCCCCACCCTGCCGGCCGTCACAGGCTACCTGGGCCCACGGCGCAAGTTGCTCATTGCCGACGACGTGCCCGCCAACCGCACCATGCTGATCGACCTGCTCAGACCGCTGGGTTTTGAAACCCTGGAGGCCAACAATGGCCAGGCCGCCTTGGAACAGGTGCACGCCGCCGCGCCCGATTTGATCCTGATGGACGTGTCCATGCCGGTGATGGACGGGTTGGAGGCGATCCGGCAGTTGCGCCAATCAACGACCACTCAGTCATTGCCCATCATTGCGCTGTCGGCCAATGCCTCCAATGCGGACCGCACTCAGGCCTTGCAGGCGGGGGCCAATGGCTTCATGACCAAGCCCTTTGAACGGGCCATTTTGCTGGCCCAACTGGGCATCCACCTGAGCCTGAGCTGGGACACCGGCGCGCCCCCTGCCGATCAGAACTGACAGCTGGCCTGCACGTAGACCGAACGCCCCTGCAAGGGGAAGTCGTAAGGCAAGGAGATGAAGGGCTGCCCCGGCGACATGTCGTAGGGCGTGGGTTCGCGCGCATCGACATCCAACAGATTGCGCACCGACATGGCCACATCCCAGCCCTTGTCGGCACGGTCAGTGCGCAGCGTCAGGTCCACCGTGGATCGCCCAGTTCACGCGGCCGATCACTCACCCAATTGACCTGCGGGTCCACGGACCAGCCCGGTGTGAAGCGCCAGTTGGTCCGAAGGTACAGGTGGTGGCGCGGCGCGTTCGCGGCCGGCTGCCCCGTGGCCTCGTCCACCGAACGCTGGTAGCTGTAGTTGCCCGTCAGGCGCAAATCTTTCACCGCGTCCCAGGTGGCCTCGAACTCCAGGCCATTACTATTTTGCTGGCCATTGTTCTGGTACACAGAATTGATCAGGCGGATGATGTCCTTCATCTCGTAGTGGAAGAAGTTCATGCCCAGTTGCAACTTGGTCAGCGGCTGCCACGACACCGCCGCCTCCAGTGTTCGGATTTTTTCGGGCCGCAGGTCAGGGTTGCCCGTCACCACCGGATTGATGATGGCGTACAACTCCGACATCGAAGGGGCCCGAAACGCCGTGCCGTACAGCAGCTTGGTGGTGACGTTGTAAGCGGCCTCCCAGACCAGCGCCAGGCGCGGGTTGGTGGTGCTGCCAAAGTCCGAGTAGTGGTCGTTGCGCACGCCGGCCGTCAAAGTCCAGTCCTTGCCAAGGTTCCACTCATCCTGCGCATACAGGTAGCGCTTGGTCCGACCCTGTGGCCGCAAGAAGGGCTCGGTGTCGGACACATCGATGATGTCGGCCCTCGACCCGGTGTTGATGGGCGTGAAATTGGTGTGGAAGTTCTTGGTCTCGCGCGTTTTGTAAACCTCTTCCCGCTCGGCCCCCAAGCCCAGCCGAATGCGGTGCATCTTGAAGCCCGTGTAAGTGGCCGAGCCACCCAGGCGCCCATGCCGCTCCCATTTGGCCGGATTGCCGATCACGCCATCGGCGAAAACGCCCAGGCCGAAGAAGTTGGTGCCCGCCGGGTACAAGGTCAGGTCCGTCAACTCCGTGTAATGCATGACGCTGGCCTGCAGGTTCACCGCCCAATCCTCAGCCAGGTTGCGGTTGTCGTAGGTGAGGTCCGAAGTGATGGCCTGGCTGTAGATGTGCCCCTCAGGGTCCAATGCAGACGCCACCCCTGTGCCCGTGCCAATGTCATCGCGCTCTTTATAGGCCACGCGAAAACGCCACTGGTCCAGGCTCAAATCCAGCGCCCCATCGGTCGAGTCACGGCCATTGTTGATCGCCCCAGGCGCCCGGGATGCTTGCGTGCCCCAGCGGGTGTCCAGCCCTGTCTGCGCATCGGCCTGAACCGTCCGCCGGGCACCATCCGTGTGGCCCACACGCAAGTAGCCCGACACATCCACAGCACCCCACTTGCCACCCTGCAGCATCCAGGCATCGCCCGTCTTGAACGAGCCCCCCCCGCAGACCCACCTCGGTGCCATTGATGTCGCCCGAGGTCTTGGTGATGACATTGATCACCCCCGAGAAAGCATCGGCGCCATACAACGCTGAACCGGGCCCCCGGATCACTTCGACCCGGGCGATGTTTTCGACCGGCATGCCGCCCCAGGCACCGCCCCGGTTGCCGGTGTACAGCGTGGTCATGGGGATGCCGTTGATCAGCAGCAGCACCTGTGGGTTAAAGCCCAGGTTGATGCCCCGGATCACGTAAACCGGCGCAAAGCCCTGTGTCTCGCGAGCCACATGCAAGCCCGGCACGGTTTCAAGTACCTGGTCCAGGTCGGTGGCGCCGATGGAGGCAATGTCTTGTGAGGTGATCACGGTGGCCACGGCGGGTGCGCGGCTGACCGGCACGCGCGACCCCGTGGCAATGCTGACAAACGACTTGTCGCCATAGGCCAAGGCCAACTCTTCTTCCTCGCTCACGACCTGGGCGAAGGCCTGGCCGCTTAGCACGATGGCCGCGCAAGCAGCGGCCACCCAGAAGCGAAGATCCGCGAAGTACCGATTCAGGGTCATGATGTGCTGGCTTTCATGATGATGGCCGTGTTCGATGCCGCAAACCTTGCTATATACCAGCCTCAGGAACATGCCCTGCAGTGGCGCCTCCAACTAAGATTGTGGGCTGCCACTGAGCCGCACGATCCGGTGATCACTTCACCGGCTTGGTGAGCGGCGGCGCGCTCAAGGCCTTGGCAGTGACCGGCTTGAGGTCGCCGCAGTTGGCGCTCAACCAGGTCGAGGTGTTCGTCATGTTCATGGTCTTGGCCTCGCCGTTCATGGTCATGATGGTCGCCATCTTCATCGTGTAACTTTCAGGGCTGCTGAAGACGGCCTCGCCATCCGTTTCCGATTTGGGATCCAGGCAGCTTGAGTGCCAGGTCCAGCGACTGCTGCTGCGGGTCTTGATCTCAGTCTTGCAATTCTTCTCGCTGTTTTTCTGGGCCAGCCACTGGTCTTGGTCCAGCGACTCCTTGCTCAGGCAAATTTTCATGTCGCCTGTGCCGCCACTCAGGTCCACGCCCTTTTGCTTCATCATGGCCTCCATCTGCTTGCGCACTTCGGGCGGCACCTTGCTCATCTGAGCCGCCATGGGCGGGGCCTTCACGCCATCCACGGCGCCTTCACTGCGAACCTGCCAAAGACCAGGCTTGATGGGCGGAGCATCAGCGGCGTGAGACGCCACGCTGAAGGTCGAAGCACACAGCAAGGCCAGGCCGCTGAGGGTGATCGAGCGCATGTTTTTCTCCAATGGGGTGATGCCGAAGATCGAATTTCATGACCTTGGCATGATGGCATGGCTTGCAGGCCGCCAGAGCATCGCCGAACCGGGCCTCAGCCTGCCGCCATCAAGTCCTGGGTGGTGTCTGCCGCGATGGCGGACGTGGCCAAGGGAAATTCGGGCGCCGCATGGCTCTGCAGGGCTGATCGGTGAACCTGGGACGTGGTGGTTTGAATTCTTCCAGATGGTCGGCGGCCTCGTCACTGAAAGGCGAGCGACCAGTGCCGACGCCGATGGCACCGAGATCCAGCGCCAACTCGGTGCGCAGATCACTCAGGCCCAAGGTGGCCACCGGCAAAGAACCCAGTCCGCCCGCGTTGGAGACGGCAAGGATGCCGATCAATCAGCGCGACGCCACAGGCTGTTGCCACTGGGCGATGGCGAGGTACTCGCCCACCGAAAAAGCGGGTGCTGTGTTCATCTGCGGCTCTTTACAGGTGCGAATGGTCGGACGGTGCGGTGGCATGCACCCGCCCGGCCAAGGCCAGTTCAGTTTCCACCATCTCATCGGCAATGCGGTCGATCTTGTTGCTGTCCCATACGTTGGCCGCATAAGCTTCTTCAAGATCGTCCCGCAGGCGCTGGTACTTGCTGTTCAGGTCTGCGTATCCCATCGGAAAACTCCTGTGTTGAGTTCTGGTGAGGCCATGTTCGCAAGCTACCAAGGGTTTCCGTGTAGGACAACACCCCAAATGAGGGTCGGACCGGGGCAGATGCCTGCCCAGCACCTGCCCGCCTTTTCACTTGCCGGCGATGCTGAGCAGCTCGACCTCGAACAGCAAAGTCGCATTGGGCGGGATCAGGTCACCCGCGCCGCGCTCGCCGTAGGCAATGGCCGAGGGGCAGGTCAGCTTGGCCTTGCCACCGATCTTCATGCGCTGCACGCCTTCGGTCCAGCAAGGGATCACGCGGTTGAGCGGGAACTCGGCGGGCGCGTTGCGCTTGTAGGAGCTGTCGAACTCCTTGCCATCGGGCAGGGTGCCGCGGTAGTGCACCTTCACGGTGTCGGTGGCGGAAGGGCTGGCGCCCGTGCCGTCTTTCAGGGACAGGTAGACCAGGCCGCTGGGTGTGACCACAGCGCCTTTTTCCTTGGCGGCCTTGGCGATGGCGGCGTCGGGTGCTGCGATGGCGGATGACGCGGTGGACAGGGCCAGCACGGCCGTCAGCAGGGAGGATGTCAGGGCAGCAATTCGCACAGCGGATCTCCAGTGGTTATGGGTGAATGGGCATCATCGCTCATCCTGGTGTAGTGTTCCCTGCCTTGACAATTGGTTTCACATCCCCGAGGAGACGCACGTGTTCAACGCCCTGGTGCTCGACAAGAACCCTGACTTCAACGCTGCGGTGAAAGCCGTCGATGACGACTTTCTGCCCACGGTGGCCGAAGGCCTCGGGGTGACCGTGGCCATTGATTACTCGACGCTGAACTACAAGGACGCGCTGGCCATCACCAACACCTCGCCCGTGGTGCGCAGTTGGCCCATGGTGGCGGGGGTGGATGGCGCGGGCACGGTCATCGCCAGTGAGCACCCTCATTGGCAGGTGGGCGACCGGGTCGTGCTCAATGGCTTTGGCGTCGGCGAGACGCACAAGGGCTGCTTGGCTGAAAAGGCCCACCTGAATGGCGACTGGCTGGTGGCCCTGCCCGAGGCCTTCAGCACGCGGCAGGCCATGGCCATCGGCACGGCAGGCTACACCGCCATGCTGTGCGTGAT
>NZ_JACMNS010000061.1 GCF_014378415.1 Aquabacterium sp. | reverse complement strand
GACACGGTTGAGCTGGACTACGGCACGCGCACTTTGGTGCAAAGCGCGCGCTGGACCCAACCCAGTGCATTGGGCCGTCTGTTTCCACCTTGGGTGCAGGCCCGGCAGTTTCTCCGAAATGGATTCGGCAGTTTGGGCCAATTCAGGCGCCATGAATTTCACTATTTCCAATGCATGCGCGTCTTATTGAATCGTTTCTATGATTCGGTTGAAGGGAAGGGCGTTGATCCCATTCCGGCGGCGCAAATTCTGCGTGTTTGCCGGGTGATTGATCAAATGGTTGAAGGCATGGAGACGGCGCAATGAAAGTATTGATCACGGGCTCGGGTGGGTTTCTGGGCAAACGCATTGCCGAGAGCATTTTGAGAAGGGGCGCCGAAGAGTTGCGTTTGCATTTTCGGCAAAAACCACCGCAGGGCATGATCGAGGGTTTGCGCCAGCAGTTTCCCAATGCCTTGATCGAGGTGGCGCAGGCCAATTTGCTGGCCAGGGACTCCTTGCAGGCGCTGGTGGCTGGCACCGATTGCATCGTGCACGCGGCGGCGGGCATGCGTGGCGCCGCGGCCGACATGTTCGCCAACACGGTGGTGGCCACGCGCAACTTGCTGGACGCGGCCACGGCACAGAAGATCCAGCGCATTGTGCTGATCAGTTCGTTCTCGGTGTACCACGCCGAGACTCTGGCGCCCCATGCGGTGCTGGATGAAGCCACGCCGATTGAAAGTGTGGGCGTTGAGCGCGGTGCGTATGGCTATGCCAAGACACGTCAGGAACACCTTTTTCTGGACTACCAGAAGCGCTTTGGTTTCGAGTCGGTCATCTTGCGTCCGGGGGTGATTTATGGCCCCGGTGGTGGTGCGATGTCGTCTCGTGTGGGCATCAATGCGCTGGGGTTCTTCTTCAGCTTGGGCGGCCGCGCCTTGTTGCCTTTAACTTACGTTGACAACTGCGCGGATGCTGTGGCGCAAGCGGCTTTGAAGGCGCCCTCTGGCAGCGCCTTCAATGTGGTGGACGACGACCTGCCCACCTGCAATGAATACCTGAAGGACTACCGCCAGCGCGTGCAGAAGCTGCGTTGCATCCCGGTGCCGCATTGGGCCTTCATGTGGGGCTCCAAGATTCTGGTGAACTACCACCGCAAGTCCAAAGGGCAACTGCCGGCGGTGTTCACGCCTTATGTGGTCAATTCGATGTACCGCCCTTTGCGTTACACCAATGCCGCCTTGAAGGCGATTGGCTGGCAACAGCGCGTTAGCACGGCAATCGGCCTGACCACCACCTTCCAGCATTTGCGCAGCAAGCCTTAGCAGGCTGCGGAAATACTCAACGCGCGCAGCCCCGCTGCTGAAGTAAGGACTCTTTTTCGACGATGCAAGTCGACCCCGACGTCGAATCAACCCATTTCAAGCCCATTGCGACCCGATTTGAGGTCATTTCGATGCTTGTCCCCCTCATCACACGACATCCAGACGGATTTGTCCCAAGGTGCGCATACGCACGAGGTTGTAGGCGGCCATGGTCATCATGAATATCTGATCGACCTTCTTGATGCCGCGCATCATCACCTGGCGAATTGGGCCAATGAATTTGGCCCAGCCAAAGCCCTGCTCGATGAGCTTGCGCTTTTGCATCGAGATGCTGTAGCCCTCGGTACTGGCGATCTCATCGGGCACAGCAGACTTGCGGTTTGACTTGTTCTGCGCCACATGTGGTGTGACCTTCATGTCTTGCAGCGCCTCAATGAACTCGGCCGCGTCGTAGCCCTTGTCGGCGCCCAGGGTGATCTCCCCGTCGGGGTTGGCTTGGCGAGCATCGGCCACCATCGCCTTAGCCGCCTCGCGTTCAGCGTGGCCATCGGCTTGTGTGACCATGGCATTGACGATCAGGCCATTTCGGTTCTCCATCAGCGTGTGCCCCATGAAGCGCAACTCGCTGGCCATCTTGCCCTTACGGTACAGCCTGCTGTCGGGGTCGGAGCTGGATTCGTCAGTCTCGTTGCTACGCGTCTTGCCACGAAAGTCACTGC
The DNA here is from genome assembly GCF_014378415.1 of Aquabacterium sp. Lineage (GTDB taxonomy): Bacteria > Pseudomonadota > Gammaproteobacteria > Burkholderiales > Burkholderiaceae_C > Aquabacterium. Next base: position 28,081 of record NZ_JACMNS010000061.1, on the reverse strand, counting down.
CATCGTCGTCATCGCCGTCTTTGCGCACAAAGCTCTTGTGGCCAGCCCAAGCTTGAATCAAGGTGCCGTCCACGCTGAAGTGTTCCTTGGACAGCCAATTCTTTTTGTCAGCCTGCTTGAGCACTTCGTTGAAGAAGGCCACCACGGCATCGTGCTCGATCAGCCGCTCGCGGTTCTTGGTGAACACCGTGGGCACCCACACCGAGTCGTCCATCGACAGGCCAATGAACCAGCGAAACAGCAGGTTGTATTGCGTCTGCTCCATCAGCTGACGTTCGGAGCGAATCGAGTACAGCACCTGCAGCAGCATGGCGCGCAGCAGCTTCTCTGGTGCGATGCTGGGGCGCCCGCCCTTGATGTCGTCCTCGTACATCTGGGCGAACAAACCGCCCATCTCAGCCAGCGCCTTGTTGACCATCGTGCGGATCACCCGCAGCGGGTGATTGGCTGGTACAAAGTCGTCCAGCTTCTTGAGGGTGAACAAGCCTTCGGTGAATGTGTCGGCGCCGCGCATAGGTGATGTCAGTTGAGGTCGTTGGAGGTACTACGCTGATAACGCATCACGCCCCTGAGGCGTGGACTGGGTTGGTAGGTATTTCAGCAGCCTGTTAAGCGCGCTGGGTGATCACCTTTTCACAAACGGCCAGTGTTTCCACCGCGACATCGTCCCAGGTGCGGGACATGGCGGCGGCAATGGCCTGGTGATCCCAGGTCTGCTTCAGTGCCTGCACGAGGCCCTTGTGCAATGAATCCACATCCCGGGGCTTGACCAGGATCCCGTTGCCCATGTGCAGGATTTCACGCGTGCCGCCCACGTCGGTGGCCACGACCGGGCGGCCACAGGCCACGCCTTCCACGACCACGTTGGGGTAGCCTTCCGACCAGCTGGGCAAGGTCAGCACGTCGCTGGCGCTGATCCAGTCTGCCACTTGCTCGGGTGGCAGACCGCCGGGGAAGTAAACCTGCTGTTCCAGGCCCGATGATTTGATGAGGCCACGCAATTCGTTTTTCATGACGCCGTCACCCACCATGGCCAGGCGGGTGAGGGGATCGTCCTGCACCATGCGCTGAAAGGCCGCCAGCAGCTCTCGCATGCCCTTGGCTTCCACAAAACGCCCGACGTAGATGATCAGGCGCTCGTTGGGCTCGATCTTCAGCTTCTGCCGGGCTTCGGCCTGGTCTTGCCACCGGAAGATGGCGGTGTTGAAGCCATTGACGATGGTGTGAACTTTTTGAGGGGCGGCACCGAACTGGTTGATGGCCGTTTGCCGCATGGCCTCGCTGACGGTCAGCAAGGCATCGACGCCCATGATGGTGCGGCGGGTCATGAAGGCGTTGAGCCCATCGCGCACGTGGATGTCGGAGCCGAGGGCGCCGACCACGCAGGGCAGCGAGAGCTGGCGGGCCGAGCGCAGGGCGGCGTACCCGTCCGGGTAGACCCAATAGGCCAGCACCAGGTCGGGTTTGAACTGGCGGATCCGAGGCGTCAGCGCCATGCTGCTGATGTGGCCGTTCAAAGCCCGTGAGATCACGGGAAAGGCGGGGTAGCTGAAGGCATCGACGTCCACGCCGTCGAGCTGGTAGTCGGGGCCGACCTCGCCGTACAGGTAGCTGCGCGGCGCCATGAAAGGCAGGCGCGGGTAGCGGGATTGCTGAAAGAAGACTTTCACGTCGGCCAGTTTGGACAAGGACCGGGCTGTTTCGTGAATGTAGCGCCCACGGGTCTGGTCGTGGGCGACGGGCAGCATGGGGGTGACCAGGGCGATGCGTCTAGGCATGGATGATGGCTTTGCGGGCACGCCGGAAGCGGTGTGCAAGGCGGTATTGTCACCGCAGCATCAGGCAGATATGGCCTCAGCCGCGCAGTCGCAACAGCAAATCGTCGGTTTCCTGACTGGCTTCGCGTTGGGCGGTTTCGTCGGTGAGCAAGGACAGCTCTTGCAGCGACAGGCTCAGGTTCACCAGGCCATCGCGCAGATTGAACAGGGCCGCTTGCATGTCGAGGAGCTTTTGCCTCATTTGTTCCGAGCGTTCTTCGTCATGCATCACCGTACTCCTGCCTCCGAGACCATCACAACCTCAAGCGGGCCACGGGGCGGCCTGTGTGCTTGACGGCCTCACTTTACCCGCTGGTATTTCAGCGGGCTAGTGCTCATTCGCGGGGGGGGGGGGCTTGGGTCAGCGGTTGCTTTCGTTGACGATCACCCATTGGCCATCGATCAGCTTCCAGGTCAGTGCCTTGTAGCTGCTGTCCTTGAAGTTTTGCGATGTGTAATTTTGGGTGAAACTGGTGACCACGGCGTCGCCTCGGGCTTCGGCCTTGACCTGGGTCAGCTGGACTTCGATGGGGCCGGATTTGCCCAGCAGGCGGCGGCGCTCATTGATCCATTTTGCCGAGGTGGAGCGCGCGGGGGCGAAGTCTTTGGCGTAAAAGCCTATGTAGCGGTTGATGTCCTTGGCGGCCCAGGCGGTGGCCCAGCCGCGCAGGCGTTCGGTCACGGTGGGGACGGCCGCGATGGCGGGTGACGATGCCGTGCTGGCTGTCATGGGGTCGGCGCTTGCCAAGGCTGGTCCGCTCAGTTTTTTAGCGCGGTTGTTCAGTTCTTCGCGGTTGATGGTGGGGGCATCAATGCTGATTGCCGGGCAGCGCTGGGCAGCGTCTTCGGCCGCTTGCCAGTTCTGAGCGCGCTCGTTGGCGGTGTCTGAGCTGGGGTTCAGGCCCAGGTTGGCCGTCAGCGAGTTCTTGGCCGCGTGCGTGCGGGCAAAAGCCAGTTGCAGGTCGGCTTCGGCGTTCACATAAGCGCGCTTGGCGGTGTACAGCTCGTTTTCGGAGTTCAGCAAGTCCAGCAGGCTGCGTTGGCCGATGTCGAACTGTTGACGGTAGGCGTTGCGAGCCTTCTCGATGGCCAGCACATTGCGGTCCAGGGCGGTCAGCTGATCCTTCAGCTTCTGGATGTCGTTGTGGGCGATCGAGGCGGTTTGGCGCACGTCACGGCAGGCCTTGTCGCGTTGGTCGGCGGCCTGGTTGACCAGGTTGGCCAACTGGCGGGCGCGGGCCTGGTCAGAGCCTCCGTTGTAGAGGTTCCATGACATCAGGATTTCGGCGGAGGTGTCGCGCTTTTGGGTTTCGATGCCATCAAAGTTTTTGCCGACGCCACTGCGCACACGGGCTTCCACCTTGGGTTGGTAGTTGCTGTTTTGGCCCGAAGCCTGGCCTTTGGCGGCGCGCAGGTTTTCAACGGCGGCTTCCACCGTGGCGTTTCCGATCACGGCTTGGTTGGTGGTGTCTTCGCTGCTGCTTGAAATGCCTTTGTCCAGGCCTTGGGCCGCCGCCTGGTTGCTGGCGGGGGCTTCGCCTACGACGCGCAGATAACGGGCGCTGACGTCGTGCAGGTTGGCCGCTTCGGTGGTGAGGTTGGAGTCGGCCAGGGCCAAGCGGGCGTTGGCTTGTTCCGAGTCAACGCCTCGGCCCACACCGGCTTTGACCTTTGATTGCAGTTGGTCTTGCACGTAGCGGTGCTGCACGTAGTTGTCCTGGGCCAGCTCGACCAGCCTGCGGTAGCGCTGCACGTCGATGTAGGCGCGCGAGGCTTCCAGGGCAGCATCCTCGGTGGCCGACAGGAACTCGAAGTAGCGGACCAGCTTGGCATGTCCCAGTCTTTCGACTTCGCGGCGAGTTTGCAGTCCGTCCCACAGCACCTGGTTGGCACTCAAGGCCAGGCCATTGCGATTGAGGCTTTGAGATTGAGGGTTGCGGTTGGTGATGCGGTCACTGTCGCGGCCCACGCTGGCCGACAGGTCCACCCGGGGCAGGTAACCGCCTTGGGCCACGCTGATTTCGTCGGTGGCTGCGCGCAGGGCATTCAGGCGCGCGGTGACTTCAGGGTTGCTGTCGATGGCTTTCTGGGCTGCGGCGCTCAGGCCTGCCGCGGGTGCGGTTTGTGCCTGGGCGACAAGCGCGAAGGCAGCCAAAGCAATGGCTGTCAGGCCACGTTGAAACGTCGCATTTTTCAAATCTGACCTCGTTCCTGATGTTACGGCCGCAAAAGCCATGGGCAAAACGTGCCTATTTTGGCATCAATCGTTACACAAGCGCCCAGCCATTTCGGTGATTTCACGCCAGAAGCTGCTCTGGGCGATTCCTGGCATCAAGTTTGGGCGGGGTCTGTCGATTCAGTGAGGTGACCGTTGGCGACCTTGACCCCTGACTGAGCCCCATTGGAATGAGCCTGGCCCGTGCCGCATTGAAATTGCCCTTGAAGGGAGGCTGGCCGAGGCGGGGTGTCGGACACTGGTTCGGAGCCCTGCTGGCGCGCTGCATGGTCGTGGGCAGCTTGCTGATCGCGCCTGTTGGCAGTGCTTTTGAGTCTCAAAAAATCATGGCGGCGGCGCAACGGATGGGGCCGGCCACGGCCGCTCAGGCTCAGGCCTTGATCCAGGAGATCGCCGAGGCCGGCTCCAGCGACGAAGCTGGCCGCCTCAAGCGCATTAATTCATTTTTCAACCGGCATGTGGAATACCGTGACGACCGCGATGTCTGGGGTCAGGTTGACTACTGGGCCACTCCACTGGAAATGCTGAACAAGGGCGCTGGCGATTGCGAGGATTACGCCATTGGCAAATACTTGTCCCTGATCGCGGCAGGCGTGCCTGCGGCGAAGATGAGGCTGGTGTACGTGCGTGCCGAGGTCGGTGGTGCGATCCTGGCGCACATGGTGCTGGCCTACTATTCTGAGCCCCTGGCCGAGCCTTTGATTCTGGATAACCTGATCACGGACATCCGGCCCGCGTCCAGGAGGCCAGATTTGGCGCCTGTTTTCAGCTTCAATGCCGAAGGTTTGTGGCAAGGTGTGGGCAGTACCACGGCTGGGGATCCGGTGGCACGTCTTTCGCGCTGGCGGGAGGTGTTGACCAAGACACGGGCGGAGGGTTGGTGGTGATGTTGATGACAAGGGACACTGCATGTCACTGATTCGTCAGATATGGCTGCTGTTGGTGGTGACGCTGCTGATGGCTTTTCTGGGCAGCTTTGCGGTCTGGATGGTTTCGTCGCGAAACTATCTGGAGACGCAGTTGCGTCTTAAGAACGCGGACAACGCCCAGTCCTTGGCCTTGGGGCTGTCGCAGCAAAAGGGCGATCTGGCCCTGATGGACCTGGTGGTTGCGGCCCAGTTCGACACGGGTTTCTACAAACGCATTTTGCTGCGGGATCCGCGTGGTCAGGTGGTGTCAAACCACGAGGCCGACCTCAAACGCACCGATTCACAGGCGCCGGCCTGGTTCGTCAACATGCTGTCGATCGATTCCACGCCAGGCGTGGCGCAGGTGTCCGATGGCTGGCGCGCTTTGGGGTCGGTCGAGGTGGTGAGCCATTCATCGTTCGCGGATGAGCAGTTGTGGCAAGGCAGCATCACCACGGCGATGTGGTTGGCGGCTTTGGGCGCGCTGGCGGGCGGGGTGGCCAGCTTCGGGGTACGCGCCATTCGCCGGCCACTGGATGCCACCGTGGGACAGGCGCAGGCCTTGATGGAGCGGCGCTTCATCACGGTCGAGGAGCCCCGGGTGCCCGAGTTGGCGCGGCTGAGCCAAGCCATGAACGCGGTGGTCGAGCGGCTCAAGTCTCAATTCGATGATCAGGCTTTTCAGGTCGAGCAGTTACGCAAGCAGGCGCATTGCGACCCATTGACTGGCGTGTCCAACCGGACGCACTTTGTGGCTCAGTTGGGCGCTGCCTTGAACAACGATGAGGGTTCTGGCCGCGGCTTGCTGTGCATGATCCGAGTGGTGGACCTGGCCATGGTCAACCGGGTGATGGGGCACCGGCAGACCGACGTGTTGCTGCAGAAGCTGGCCTCGGTGCTCAATGAAGTCTCCGTGGGCGTGGTGGGCGTGGCCATTGGGCGGCTCAATGGGGGTGACTTCGCGGTGTGCCTGACGCATGACGAGGTGCCCTTGCCGCAGCCCGAGCATTACGCCGACGCGGTCAAGCGTGCTTTTGCCGAGCTGGGCACGACCGCCAGCGTGGTGGTGGGCGCCACGCATTGGGAGCGGGGTGTGGCCATGCAGCAGGTGTTGGCCGCCGCCGATTCGGCCCTGGCGCGTGCTGAAAGCCGTGGCGGCTTCGCGGTGGAGTTGTCGCAGTTGAGTCCGGCGTCCGAGTCGGCCCTGGGCGAGGACGAGTGGCGTCGCCGCATGACTTCGGCTTTGCTTGAAGACCGTTTGCTGCTGGTGCGCTTCCCGGTGCTGGACCGCGAATCCAAACTGGTTCACCACGAGTCGCCCATGCGCATGCAGTTGGAGCCGGGCGGGCCTTTCGAGTCGGCGGCGCATTGGTTGCCCATGGCCTTGCGTTGCAACCTGATCTCGCAGATTGACGAAGCCGCGGTGGCCCTGGCCTTGTCGCAAATGGCGTCTGACCAGCAGCCGCGCGGGGTGAACTTGTCGCCCGCGTCTTTGCTGGACAGTGGTTTTGTGCCGCGTTTGCGCGCGCGTTTGGCCGAGGCACCCAACGAGGCTCAGCTTTTGTGGCTGGAGGTCTCTGAAGTGGCGGCGGTTGAGCGTTTTGAACTGGTGCGCGAGCTTTGCAAGCAGTTGCGTCCGCTGGGCGCCCGCATTGGCCTGGAGCACGCCGGTGAGCGCCTGACGCGCATCGAGTACTTGTTCGAGGCTGGACTGGACTACGTCAAGCTGGACGCTTCGGTGGTGCAGGGCGTGGCGCAGGACCTGGCGCGAGCGGCCTTTGTGGCCGCCACGGCGTCCATGCTGCATGGACTGGGTTTGCAGGTCTATGCGGAAGGTGTTGCCGAGCCTGAAGACATTCCCGCATTGATGGATTGCGGCATTGATGGCGTGACCGGCCCCGCGGTCAAAGCGTGACGCGTGCTCAGCGTTCTCGCAGTGCGTAGGCCCGGGCTTTGAGTACCGGCTTGAGCAGGTAGGACAACACCGTTTTCTTGCCCGTGAGAATGTCTACCTCGGCCGTCATGCCAGGGATGATGGGCATCTTGGCGCTGAAGTTGGCGGCCTTGGTGCGCACCCGCACGACGTAATAGGTGTTGACGCCACGCTCGTCGGTGATGGTGTCGGGGCTGATGTTTTCCACGACGGCGTCCATGCCCCCGTAGATGGAAAAGTCGTACGCCGTGAGCTTGACGGTGGCGGCCTGGCCAGGGTGGATGAAGGCGATGTCGCGCGGTTGCACGCGGGCCTCCAGCACCAGGGCGTCGTCCAGCGGCACGATCTCCAGGATGTCTTTCCCTGGTTGCACGACACCGCCCACGGTGTTGGCCAGCAGGCGCTGGATGCGGCCGCGAACCGGCGACTTCACCTGGGCCTTGTCGACCTTGTCGGCCAAGGCCACGGCGCCTTCGTTCAGGGCGTTGAGCTTGCCCAGCACTTCAGACAAATCCTTGCGGATTTCGTTGCGGAAAGTGAGTTCGGTTTCCAGGATCTTGCGCTGGGCTTCATTGATGGCGGCCATGACGCGGGCGCTTTGCGCGCCGGCCTGCTCCATGTCGCCTCGTGATTTGCTGACGTCGCGCTCCAGCCTCAGCACTTCGACTTCGGAGACCGCGCCCGTGGCCAGCAATGGCCGCGTCTTGGCCAGTTCCTGCTGCGAGAGATCAAGGGTGCGCCCGGCGGATTCACGGCGCGAGCGCATCTCGCTCAGCTCTTGTTGCCGTTGTGCCAGCTGTTGTTGGTTGATGCCGATCATGGAGGCCAGTTCGGCACGCTTGGCGTCGTAGAGCTGGCGTTCTTCTTCGACAATGCGCACCTCGTCGAGGTTGTCGACAGTGGGCGTGGGGGGGGCAAAGGCCAGGCCTTCGGCGAGTGCCTTCAAGCGGGCGAGCTTGGTGCGCAGTGCAAAGGCATTGGCGTTGCTTTCGCGCATGCCGGAGGTGGCGCGTGTCTCGTCAATCTTCAGCAGCAGCTGGCCTTGTTCGACCACCTGGCCTTCCTTGACCAGGATCTCCGACACCACGCCGCCGTCGTAAGACTGGATGACCTGCAGTTGCCGCGATGGGATGACCTTGGCCTCGCCTTTGGTGACTTCATCGATCTCGGCCACGGCGGCCCAGACGATCAGGCCCAGCACCACGAACACGGCTGAGCGCACCAGGGTTTGGGCGCGGTAGGTGCCATGGGTGGACATGACCGCTTCGGCGTCCAGCTCGAAGCTGCGCATGCCAGCGGCCTGGGCGGATTCGGCCGTGACGCGCGGCCCGGCGATGTGGTCCAGCACCCAGTCGGTGGCGGGTGCAGTGAAGCGGCGGATCGACTCCAGCACGGCGATCATCACCTGGCCCAGTTTCATGAGTGTCTTCATGGAGGGGGCTTGGTTCAGACGGCGCGGGCGATGCGCCCGGACGCCAGCGCCTGCAGGATCTGCTCGCGCGGACCGTCGGCCATGACCTTGCCCTGGTCCACCACGATGACGCGGTCAACGAAAGACAGCATGGAGGTGCGGTGCGTGACCAGCACCACGGTCTTGCCGGCCGAGAACTCTTTCATGCGCTGCGTGACGAAGGCCTCGGTTGAAAAATCCATGGCGCTGGTGGGTTCGTCCAGCAGCAGGATGGGTGCGTTGTGCAGCACCGCTCGGGCGATGCCTACGCCTTGACGTTGCCCGCCGGAAAGCAACTCACCGCGCTCGCCCACGGGCATGTCAAAGCCTTGCGGGTGGCGGTGGATCATGTCGCTGATGCCGGCTAGCTCGGAGGCCGCCACGATGGCGTCGTCTTGCGCATGGGGCATGCCAAAAATGATGTTCTCGCGCAGCGTGCCGTAGAACAAGGTGACGTCTTGCGAGACATAGCCCAGGTTGCGGCGCACATCGGCGGGGTCGAGTTGGCGCAGGTCGATGCCATCCAGCAGCACCGCGCCCTGCGCCGGCTGGTACAGGCCCAGGATCAGCTTTTGCATCGTGGTCTTGCCCGAGCCCACCTTGCCGATCAAGGCCACTTTTTCACCGGGCTTGATCTTGAAGCTGATGTTGTCCAGCGCGGAATCCTGGCGACCGGGATAAGCAAAGGACACGTGCCGGAATTCGATTTCGCCTTTGATTTCGCGGCGCTCCACGAAGTTGGTGCCCAGGGGGCGCTCCACCGGCTGGTCCATGATCTGGTTGAGCGATTCCATCGCGGTGACGGCACCCTGGTATTGCATCAGCAGGCCGACGATTTGCCCGGCCGGTGCCAGCGCTCGGCCCGCCAGCATGGTCGAGGCGATCAAGCCGCCCATGGTCAGGCTCTTGTCGGTGATCAGGTACACACCGATCAAGATGATGGCGACCGAGACCAGTTGCTGCAAGCTGGCGGTGGTGTACATGGCGCTGGACGACAGCCCGCGCATGCGCACGTTCAAATTGGCCAGGTATTGGTTGGCGCGCTCCCAGCGGGCCTGGATCAGGCCTTCGGCGCCTTGAGACTTGATGGTCTCGATGCCGGTCAGGCTTTCCACCAAGGTGGCGTTGCGCTGGGCAGACGCCTGGTAGGTGCTTTGCGACAACTCGTGCAGACGGTGCTGCAGCACATAGCCGGCCACCAGGATGAAGGTGAACACCAGCACCACCGGGATCACCAGCCACAGCGAGATCCAGCCAATGACCAGGACGAACAGCAAGGCGAAGGGCAGGTCGACCAAGGCCGTGACCGTGCTGGAGGCGATGAAGTCGCGGACCTGCTCGAAGCCACGCAGGTTGGCCGCGAAGGAGCCCACCGACTGCGGACGGTTCTCCAGCTTCATGCCCAGCACGCGCTCCATCAGCGTGGCCGAGATTTGCACATCGATGCGCGCGCTGGCCTCGTCCACGAAGTGGCTGCGCAACAGGCGCATGGCCAGGTCCGAGGCCTGCACCAGCATCACGCCGATGGCCAAGGCCCACAGTGTCTCGACCGCGTGGTTGGGCACCACCCGGTCGTACACGTTCATGGAAAAAATCGGAAAGGCCAGGGCGAACAGGTTGATCAGCAGGGCGGCCGACAGCACGTCGCGGTAGACAAAGCGCTGCGCCAGCACGGCGCCCCAGAACCAGTGGCCGGTGTTGGTGTCGCGCACTTGCGGCGTGCGCTCGTCGAACCTGAAATGGGGGCGGGCGAACAATACGACGCCGCTGTAACGCGCGGCCAGCTCCTGCGCGGACAGCTCAATGCTGCCTTGCCCGGTTTCCGGCAGCAGTACTTTGGCCTTGCCCTGGGCATCCTGGCTGAGCAGCACGCAAGCCTGGTTGTCGTGGAGGACCAAGATGGCAGGCAGGGTCTTGTCGTCGATGTCTTGCAGTTTCAGGCGCTGCAGCTTGGCAGCCAAGCCAGCCCGTGCGGCGGCCCGTTCGGCCAGTGCCAAGGGCAAGGGGCCTTTGTCCATCGGCAGCCCGGCGGACAAGGAGGCGCGCGTGGCCGCCTGGCCATGCAGCCGTGCCACTTCGATCAGGCAATCCAGCAGCGGATCGGGGGCGATCAGGTCCTCGCGCAGGCGAGCCGTGGCGTCAGCAGACGATGTGCTGGACTGCGGCATGGCCGCGGCAATGGGTTCCTGAGGTTTGTTCACTCAACGGATATCGGCACAGTGGACGGCAAATTGACCACTCACTCGGTCGGCGTAGAACTTTTCAAGCGTCATGCGGACGGTGCGGAAGGCCAACTCGTTCCAGGGGATGTCTTCCTCGCTGAACAATTGGGCCTCAATGGTTTCCGGGCCCGGGGCGAAATCGGTGTCCAGCAGGCGAGCGCGGTAGAAAAAATGCACCTGGCCAGCCGTCAGCACATTGATCACGCAATACAGGCCTTGCATCTCGATGTGGGCGCCGGCTTCCTCGTCGGTTTCGCGCGCGGCACCTTCTTCGGTGCTTTCGCCCAACTCCATGTAACCGGCGGGCAAGGTCCAGAAACCTTTGCGAGGCTCGATGTTGCGCCGACACAGTAGCACTTTGTCTTCCCAAACGGGAAGGGTGCCCACGACGTTGAGTGGGTTCACATAGTGGACATGGTGGCAGGCAGGGCAAACCGCGCGCTCCCGGTTGTCGTCATCGGGCACGCGATACTCGACTCGGGTGCCACAGACTTGACAGTGCTCGATGCGGCGTGAAAAAAGCATGGGCTCAGTGTAAGGGCATCAGGCTGGCTCAGCCGGCTTGGCGGGTTATGCGGTGGGCGTCCAGTTGCGCAATCCAGGGGGCGAAGGATTCCATCACCCGCAGGGCCTGGCCGTGCTGCCAGAACACCGAGCTGCGTGCCCAGCGCGGAGGCGTGCCCGGCCATGCCGCGCGCAGCCTCGATTCGGCACGGCCATGTCGGGCCAGTGGCTGGATGCGCAGGGGTTCGCGGCAGACATGGCTGCGCTGAAACAGCAGTTCGGCCAGCGGCCGCGTGCCCAGGCCGGTCAGTGCTTTCCAGGTGCCTTGCAGTGCGCGGTGCGAGGTGGCGCTGCGTGCCCACACCACGGGCACCCCATCCAGCAGCAGCACCACTTCGCGGACGTGGCCACTGCGGCAAGCCAGGTCTCGGCGCTCTTGCGGCCAAAGGCGTTGGCTGCCCTGGCGTTGCACCCGGACTTCGACCACACCATGCGCCCGCAATCGGGCGGTGAGCGAGCCCGTGGCGGTCAGCCAGGCGTGCATCGAGGTACTGGGGGGGTGTGGTTCGCGACGCCGGCCGTGGTGGCGGACGCTGCGGTGGCTGGGCAAACTGAGGGCGGCGGAACGAGGTAGCATCGGATCACGATGATAGCCTCGACGTCCCAACCTTGGCCTTCTGGCTGGATTTCTCCGCCCTTTTGGCCGGGTGTGCGCGCGCTCATGACGGCGCGCGAAAGCTTGCACTTCGCCACCGCAAGCCAAGCGCCCTGGGATGGTTTCAACCTGGGCAACCACGTGGGCGATGAGCTGGCCGATGTGCTGAAGCATCGTGGTGAGTTGGCGGCAGCCTTGCAAGCCCAGCCCCTGTGGTTGCAGCAAGTGCACGGCCAATGCGTGGTGCGCCTGACCCATTCAGCCAAAGATGCCCTGGCCGAGACACAGGCCGATGGTGTTTTCACGACCGAGCCCGGCCTGGTTTGCGCCGTCATGGTGGCTGACTGCCTGCCCATCTTGCTGGCGGCGCCAGAGGGTCGGGGTGTGGCGGCCCTGCACGCGGGCTGGCGGGGCTTGGCTGGGGCCGGTGATTTAAACGGCCTTGGCATCGCCGACACCGGGGTGGCCGCGTTGTGCGAAGCGACCTCATCTGATCCGAGTGACTTGCAGGCCTGGCTGGGCCCGTGCATTGGCCCGACAGTGTTCCAGGTTGGGCGCGATGTCCTGATTGGTTTTGGCGTCGATCCGAACCAAAACCATCCACGCTTCATTCGGCAGTTGCCGGACCGTTGGCTGGCGGACCTGGCGGGTTTGGCGACGGACCGCCTTCAATCGCTGGGCATTAATCGCATCGAAGGCGGCCACTTGTGCACGGTGGCCGAGCCTTCACGCTTCTTTTCGTTCCGGCGTGACCGCGTCACCGGTCGGCAGGCCGCCTGCATCTGGCTCGACGGCGCTTGAGGCGGCTGCATCTGCGGCAGCCTCCTTCGCGCGGCTTGCCTGGCGGCGCATGGGGGTGCCCAACAGGTACATCACCAAGGCCAAGGGGCCGACGCCATACAAAAAGAAGGTGACGATCGCCCCCAGCACGCTGCCGATCGGGCTGACGGCTTCGGCCACCGTCATCAACAACACCACGAACATCCAGGCTATTGCAACAATCCACATTTCAGGTCAGGGCCTTTGTCAAGCCATCGAGCGGCCGGAAGTATGTTTTGAGTGAGGCTAAAACACCTCGCACAGAGCTCAGAATACGGCAACATTGATGCACCTACATGGGTGTTCGTAATCTCGCAGGTCCTATCAAGGAGACATATGGCTGTCATTCAACGGTCTCAATCAAAAAAATCGACGAATGCTTTATTCGCGAACACGCCCCCACGGATCGAATCCTCGCAGGTTTTGACGGACAGCGTGGGCACCAGCTTGCAATCCATCGCAGGATTGACCGTGCCTTGGGACCAGATGTCGCGCATCCAGCAAGACTACGTCGAGCAGGCCACGACCTTGTGGAACCAGGCGCTCGAGCAACCTGGGCAAGCCAAGCTCAAGCCTGATGATCGCCGCTTTGCCGCGCCCGAGTGGACTAGCACGCCGGCCAACGCTTTCATGGCGTCGATGTACCTGCTGAACGCGCGCACCTTGCAGCGCCTGGCCGACAGCCTGAGCGGCGACGAAAAAGCCCGTGACCGCGTGCGCTTTGCCGTGCAGCAGTGGGTGGACGCGGCCGCGCCCTCCAACTTCCTGGCGCTGAACCCCGAGGCGCAGAAAAAAGCCATCGAGACCAAGGGCGAAAGCATCACCCAGGGCCTGCAGATGCTGCTGAGCGACATTCGCCAGGGTCACATGTCGCAGACCGACGAAAGCGTGTTCGAAGTGGGCCGCAATGTGGCCACGTCCGAAGGCTCGGTCGTGTTCGAGAACGACTACCTGCAGTTGATCGAGTACAAGCCGCTAACCGACAAGGTGCATGCCTTGCCTTTGCTGATCGTGCCCCCTTGCATCAACAAGTTCTACATTTTGGACTTGCAGCCCGAGAACTCCTTGGTGCGCTTTGCCGCCTCGCAAGGCCACCGCGTGTTCGTGGTCAGTTGGGTCAATGCCGATGAGGATCTGGCCGAGCCGACCTGGGACGACTACATCGAAAAAGGCACCATCGAGGCCATCAATGTGGTCCGCGAAATCACGGGCACTGAAAAGATCAATGCCCTGGGGTTCTGCGTGGGCGGCACTTTGCTGGCCACGGCCCTGGCGGTGATGGCTGCGCGCGGCGACAAGCCCGTGGCCAGCATGACCTTGCTGACCACCTTCCTGGATTTCGTCAACACCGGCACGCTGGACTTGTTCGTGGACGAGGCCATGGTGCAGATGCGCGAAACCAGCATTGGTGACCGCAGCCCGCAAGGCGGTGGCTTGATGCGCGGCGGTGAGTTGGCCGCCACGTTCTCGTTCCTTCGGGCCAACGACCTGGTCTGGAACTACGTGGTGGGCAACTACCTCAAGGGCGAAAAGCCACCAGCATTCGACTTGCTGTACTGGAACGGCGACAGCACCAACCTGCCCGGGCCCATGTATTGCTGGTACCTGCGCAACACCTACCTGGAAAACAAGCTGGCCCAGCCTAACGCCTTGACGGTGTGCGGCCAGCCCGTGGATTTGCGGCGCTTGGACATGCCCACTTTTGTCTACGGCTCGCGTGAAGACCACATCGTTCCCTGGGACAGCGCTTACGCGTCGACCCAATTGACGCAAGGCCCCACCACCTTCGTGCTGGGCGCTTCGGGGCACATCGCGGGCGTCATCAATCCGCCGCAGAAGAACAAGCGCAGCTACTGGACCAGCGGCACGCCAGGCACATTCCCGCCCACGGCCAAGGCGTGGATGGCCACGGCGCAAGAGCACCCCGGCAGCTGGTGGACGACCTGGGCCGAATGGCTGGGCACACACGCCGGCAAGAAGGTCGCCGCACCCAAACAGTTGGGCAGCAAAAATCACCAGCCGATTGAGCCGGCTCCGGGCCGTTACGTCTTGCGCAAGGCGTGAGCCGCGCTCATCATTTATCGCTGCAACTGACACTTCTGGAAAAAAAAGGAACTTGTCATGACTGACATCGTGATCGTGGCTGCTTCTCGCACCGCCGTGGGCAAGTTTGGCGGCACCTTGGCCAAGACAGCGGCGTCCGAACTGGGCGCCGTGGTGATCCAGGACCTGCTCAAACGCACCCAATTGACGGGTGACCTGATCAGCGAAGTGATCCTGGGTCAGGTTCTGGCGGCTGGGTGTGGTCAGAACCCGGCCCGCCAATCTGTGATCAAGGCGGGTTTGCCGCAAGGCGTTCCGGCGTTCACCATTAACAAGGTATGCGGATCGGGCCTGAAGGCTGTGATGCTGGCCGTGCAGTCCATCCGTGATGGCGATTCCGAAATCGTGATCGCTGGCGGCCAGGAGAGCATGAGCCTGGCCCCACACGTGCTGCCCGGTTCGCGCGATGGCCAGCGCATGGGCGACTGGAAGTTGATCGACTCCATGATCACCGACGGCCTGTGGGATGTGTACAACCAATACCACATGGGCATCACGGCCGAAAACGTGGCCAAGAAGTACGGCATCAGCCGCGAGCAGCAAGATGCGCTGGCGCTGGCCTCGCAGCAAAAGGCCGCTGCGGCCGTCGATTCAGGTCGATTCAAGGATGAGATTGCGCCCGTGCTGATTCCGCAACGCAAGGGAGATGCGCTGGTCTTTGACACCGATGAATTCATCAACCGCAAATCAACCGCCGACGTGTTGGCGGGCCTGCGCCCGGCCTTTGACAAGGCAGGTACCGTGACCGCTGGCAATGCCTCGGGCTTGAACGACGGCGCTGCTGCGGTGATGGTCATGAGCGCCAAAAAGGCACAGCAACTGGGCTTGACGCCATTGGCCCGCATCGCCTCTTATGCCAGCGCGGCGCTGGACCCGGCCTACATGGGCATGGGGCCGGTGCCTGCATCGCGCAGGGCGTTGGAGCGTGCAGGCTGGAAGGCCTCCGACCTGGACCTGCTGGAAATCAACGAAGCCTTTGCCGCGCAGGCTTGTGCCGTGCACCAGGAAATGGGCTGGGACACCAGCAAGGTCAACGTCAACGGTGGCGCCATCGCCATCGGCCACCCCATCGGTGCTTCGGGCTGCCGCGTGCTGGTCACGCTGCTGCACGAAATGCAAAAACGCGATGCCCGCAAAGGCATTGCTTCACTGTGCATTGGCGGCGGCATGGGCGTGGCCCTGACGGTAGAACGCTGATCATCCGATTTGTTCTTTATCTCTCGCAACGATTAGATTTTTTTCCCCAAAAGAGGAGCATTCCATGAGTCAAAAAGTGGCCTACGTGACCGGCGGTATGGGCGGCATTGGCACCTCGATCTGTCAGCGTCTGCACAAAGACGGTTTCAAGGTAATCGCAGGCTGCGGGCCGAGTCGTGACTTCAAGAAGTGGCTGGATGAGCAAACTGCCCTGGGCTATTCTTTCTACGCCTCCGTTGGCAATGTGGCCGATTGGGAGTCCACCTTGGAAGCCTTCAAGAAAACGCGCGCTGAGCATGGCCCGGTTGATGTGCTGGTCAACAACGCCGGCATCACGCGTGACGGCATGTTCCGCAAGATGAGCAAGGCCGACTGGGACGCGGTGATGGACACCAACCTGAACAGCCTGTTCAACGTGACCAAGCAGGTCATTGATGACATGGTGGACCGGGGCTGGGGCCGCGTGGTCAACATCAGCTCGGTCAATGGTGAGAAGGGCCAGTTTGGCCAAACTAACTACTCGGCCGCGAAAGCCGGCATGCACGGCTTCACCATGGCGCTGGCCCAGGAAGTGGCCAACAAGGGCGTGACGGTGAACACTGTCTCGCCTGGCTACATTGGCACCGACATGGTGCGATCCATTCGGCAGGATGTGCTGGACAAAATCGTGGCCACGATCCCGGTGAAGCGCCTGGGCACACCTGAAGATATCGCCTCGATGGTCTCGTGGGTGTCCAGCGACGAATCGGGCTTTGCCACGGGCGCAGACTTCTCGATCAACGGCGGTTTGCACATGGGCTGAGCCAATGCCTTTGCAATTGGTTTGACCCAAAAGCCCCGCAGATTTTCGGATGGCGGGGCTTTTTCACGCCCGGCCGCGGCGGCTCAGGCGGTCGCTTCTTGCTCCAGCACCAGGCGGTCGAGCGCGGCGCAAACATCGGCGAAACGGCCTGCGATGACGGTGCGGCGGGCATCGGCCGGGTCGCTGCTGATGCGCAGCCGACGCGGGGGGGTGACGCCAGGGCTCATGAGCCGTTCGGGGGCGAAGCTTGGCTCGGTGCGCGTGGCAACCGAACGCGCAGTGTTGGAGGAGCGAACAAAAAAAGCACGGGCAAAGTGATGAATCATGGAGAACTCCGGCAACAACGATTGAAGTTCGGCAGGATTCCAAAATGACGTCAACGCGTGGGACTGCACACTCAAGCGAGGTGCAAATGCCCGCCACCCGCGCGGTGACGTTGCCACAGTGGCAAGTTAGATCACATCAAAAACTGATTTCGGATCAGGCCCACGGCCAGCCCTTCGAGCTCGAACTCTGGGTGCTCGGGCGGCACGATGATGGGTTGGAAATCGGCGTTTTCAGGCCATAACTCGATGCCTTTGGACGTGCGCATGAAGCGCTTGACCGTGACCTCATCGCCCAAACGCGCCACCACGATCTGGCCATTGCGGGCTTCTTTGGCGCGGGCCACGGCCAGCAGATCGCCATCGAGGATGCCGATGCCTTTCATGCTCATGCCGCGCACGCGCAAGAGGTAATCGGGGCGCTTGGTGAACAGGCTGGGTTCGAGTGAATAACTTTGCTCGACGTGTTCTTGCGCGAGGATGGGGTTGCCTGCGGCCACCCGGCCAATCAGCGGTAACACCAGTTGCTCAAGACCCGGCAAATGCAAATTGAAGGGTGCGCCGGCCGAACCGGATTTTTTACGGGTTTCGTTCACGGTGCGCAGGGTGCCGGCCTTGAGCCGGATGCCGCGCGATGTGCCGCCCAGCAACTCGATCACGCCCTTGCGTGCGAGGGCTTGCAGGTGTTCTTCAGCGGCATTGGCTGAGCGGAAGCCCAACTCGGTGGCGATTTCTGCGCGGGTGGGTGGGGCTCCAGTGCGCGCAATGGCCCGCTGGATCAGCTCGAAGATCTCTTGCTGGCGGGGCGTGAGTTTGGGTTTATCGTTCATCTGGCTGATTTGGTTTGCTTGTGTGATCTGCTAACCGCTGGATGGCTGGGTTAACTGTCATTCTATACAGGACTGTTTGTTTGTCCAGTGTTTTTAATGAAGGTGCGTTGCATGGATGTGAAGTCGCCCGTGGTGGTGGTTCTGGGCACCGGTGGCACGATTGCCGGCACGGGGTCTGGTCCGGATGAGGTGAGCTACCGGGCTGCGCAGTTGAGTGTTGAGCAATTGCTGCAGGCCGTGCCTGGTTTGGCCGGTGTGGCGCTGGAAACCCTGCAAGTTGCGCAGATCGACAGCAAGGACATGGATTGGTCCGTTTGGCAGGCCCTGGCCCAGCAGGTTCAGCTGGCACTGGCGCGCCGTGACGTTGGGGCGGTGGTGATCACCCATGGCACCGATACCCTGGAAGAAACGGCCTACCTGCTGCACCGTTTGCTGGATGCCCACAAGCCGGTGGTTCTGACGGCGGCCATGCGCGCTGCGACCTCGGCGCAGGCGGATGGGCCGCGCAATCTGCACGACGCGGTGCGGGTGGCTGAGCACGCGGCGGCGCGAGGGTGGGCTGGCGTCGTGGTGGTGATGGCGGGGGTGGTCTGGCCTGGGCATGCCGTGCGCAAATCTCACACTTGGCACATCGACGATGCCTTTGATGGCGGTGGTGATGAGCCGCTTGGCCACGTCACCGACAGCGGCGCCATCTTGGGCAACGTGCCGTGGCCATCCCCAGGTGGCGCCGGATGGTCCTGCCTGGATGCTGCCAGGCCACCCCCGCGGGTTGAAATCGTGACCAGCCATGCGGGTGCCGACGGGCGCCTGGTGGAGGCGCTGTTGGCGCAAAGTCAGCGGGCAGGTCATGCCCTGGGTGGTCTGGTGGTGGCTGGCACCGGCCATGGCACCATTCACCAGGGCTTGACGCGGGCTTTGGAAAAGGCTGAACAGCAAGGCGTCAAAGTGTGGCGAAGCAGCCGTGTCGCGCGGGGCGGGGTGCAATCGCGTGAGAGCGATCATTGGCCTGCAGCGGGCACGCTGACGGCGGCCCAGGCCCGTTTGGCCTTGATGCTGGATTTGTTGGGTGTCCCGTGTGGTGGGATGAAGGACTGAACCCGTGCTGCGGTGTCCGACTAGCCAAGTGCCGCCTTCATCCCTGAGGCAAGCATTTGCCTCGAGACAGTGGTGACTCTAAAGGCGGGCCATGACAGGCCGATGACAGCTCGGCCCAGCACACGGATCAGGATTTGACGCGCAGCATGACCGCCTGGCCGCCGCCCGCCTTGAGCATCTGCTCGACGCCGGGATTGGTTTCGCCCAGCGCTGGCCACCAGATCTGAACGCGGTGTTCGCCAGCTGGCAGGTCCAGGTTCACTTGGCCGTCGCTGCCCGTCACGCTGAAGTAGGGCGTGTCAACGACATGGATGTAGCCCAGCATCTGGTCGTGGATGTTGCAGCCCATCGTGGCCGTGCCGGCTTTGTCGAACACCACTGGGGCGGACGGGGTGCCGGCGTACAGCTTGATCTCGAACTTTTTGGTGGGCGAGAAAGAGTAGACGTGGTGGCGAACCGTGTCGAAATTGGGGAACAACACGGGCGTGCCGGTTTGCACGACCAGCAAGGTGGGCTGGAAGGCGCGACCCTTCTGGGCCATGTTGGCGGTTGCGTTGGCGGAGGCCGTGGCACGCGTGCCTTTGACGTACACCGACACCGCCGCTTGCGCCACGGGCTGGCCTGCCTCGTTGGTGACCAGGATGGCTTGCGGTGCGGCTTGGGCGCCCAGGCTGGCCGCGCTCAGTGCCGCGCTCAGTGCAGTGGTCAGGATGGCGGTTCGTGCTGCTGTTGACATCGTCGGCGGCTCAGGAGTTCTTGACGATGTCGCGGCGTGTGGGCGCCAGGCGCTTGAGCAATTCGTTCTTAGCGCCGGTGGGTGCCTTGGCATGGTTGATTTCATCACGGAGGATTTCGACCATGAGGTCGAACTCGGCGCCGGTGATGCCCAGGTCCGCGTGCGAATTGCGCATGGTTTCACCCTCGTAGGCGCACGGGCCATCGGCCACCTTGCAGACATAGGTGGCCACGCTCTCTTTGAGCGCTTTCATCTTGATGTTCGCGAACGTGCGTTGGGTGCGAGGGTCGGTGGACACCCGGTCCAGTGTGCGATCGGTGAATTGCGTGATCGCGGCCACGCCACCCAACTGCTGATACAGCGGGGCCGAACTGCCGGTTTTCAGCGACGACGCGCAGGCCATCAGGCTGGCCAAGGTCCAACTGACGGCCAGGCCAATCACCAGGGTGATGAGGTGCCGTTTGCGCTCGGGCGTGAGTTGAATGCGCAGGTCTGAAAGTTTCATGAGTGCCACCTTTGTGATCCATCTTTCGGCGTTTGCTACTCAATGTTGAGGCGTTTTGGTCGATACCGATCTGTCAAATAAAGGTGTTTTGGCCCACATGGGCCATGAAAAAGGCAGATCAAACATGCAACGATTCCTGGCAAGTCAAGCCCAAAGAAATGCGTGGTTTACCCTGGCAGTGGCGGCCGCTTGTGCGGTGTTGGTGCCCAATTCGGCCCGCGCGGGCGACCGCCTCTTGGCCACCTGGGGTGTCACCCAGGTTGAAGGCGCCGGCGGCGGCGGGCTCACGCCTTGGGCCACGATTGCTGGCAGCGGCAGCAGCAATCAGATCGGGAGCTCAGCCTTTGTCACGCACAGCAGAACCAACGATGGCCACGACCTGAAGGTGGCGGGCGCGGCGGTGGGCATCCACGACCGGGTGGAATTGAGCATGGCGCGCTGGAGCTTCAAGCTCAGCGATGTCGTGCCTGACAAATCCATCGAGATGAACTCGTTTGGCGTGAAGGTCAAAGTGATTGGCGATGCGGTGTACGACCAGGACAGCTGGCTGCCGCAGATCAGCGTGGGCGCGCAGTACAAGTTGAATGAAGATAAGGCGCTGGTGACTTTGTTCGGCGCCGACAGCAGCGATGTGGATGTGTACGCGTCGGCGACCAAGCTGTGGCTGGGCGCGGCGGGTGGCTACAACGTGCTGGCCAACCTGACTTTGCGCCTGACGCGGGCCAACCAGTTTGGCCTGGTGGGCTTTGGCGGGGCCGGCCATGACAAGCGCAAGCTGATGGCCGAGGGCAGCCTGGGCTTGATGCTGCGCGATGACCTGGTCGTGGGCACCGAGTACCGCCAAAAGCCCAATAACCTGGAAGACAGCCATGGTGCTGCGCTGAAAGAAGAAGCCGCCTGGGATGTCTTCGTGGCCTGGTTCCCGACCCGGCAGCTCAGCCTGACCGCCGCCTGGTTGAACCTGGGCAACATCGTCAGCAAGCCGGATCAACAGGGCCTGTACCTGTCCGGACAAGCGACCTTTTAGACAAGCGCCTGACCGACCAGTTTTTCTCCTTTACAGTCGGTTCACAAGCGGTACACCGTTTGTAAAACTGAGTGGGCGAGACTGGTATTCATGAAAAAAATCAATTCCACCTGGTTCACGCCGAGGCGCGTGGTACTGGGGGCCCTGGTGGTGGCGGCTGCGGCGTGGGGTGTCAAAAAAGTCTTCTTCACCGCGCCGGCCAAGCCGGATGTGATCACCGCGAACGCAACCGTGGGCGACATGGAGGACACCGTGTTGGCCAGCGGCACCATCAAGTCCTTCAAGGACGTGAGCGTGGGCGCGCAGGTGTCGGGGCAGATCAAAAAGCTGCACGTGGCCTTGGGTGACCGGGTTCAGAAGGGACAACTGGTGGCCGAGATTGACTCGACCACGCAACAAAACGCCTATCAAAATGCGCAGGCCCAGATCGCCCTGTTGCAAGCCCAGTTGCTGGCCAAGCAGGCCACGCTGACGCAGGCCGAACTGTCGTTCAAGCGCAAGAAAAGCCTGTTGGCCCAGGATGCCGGATCGGCCGTTGATTTTGAAGACGCGCAAGCCGCGCTGGCCACGGCCAAGGCCGACATCTCGGTGTTCAATGCCCAGATCCAGCAGGCCAAGACCTCCCTGGACACAGCGCGCGTCAACCTGGACTACGCGCGCATCACGGCGCCCATCGATGGCGTGGTCGTGGCGGTGCTGGCTGAAGAGGGCCGCACCGTGAATGCCATCCAGTCGGCGCCCACGATCATCAAGTTGTCCAAGCTGGACACGGTGCAGATCAAGGCGCAAATCTCCGAAGCTGACGTGGTGCGGGTCAAGCCGGGCTTGCCGGTGTACTTCACCATCCTGGGCGAGCCAAACCAGCGCTATGAGGCGAAACTCAAGTCCATCGAGCCGGTGCCCGATTCGTCGCAGACCGACACCACGACCACGGCCACGAGCACGTCCGCCACGGCCACGGCCATCTACTACAACGGCCTGTTTGAAGTGCCCAATCCGGATGGCAAGTTGCGCGTGGCCATGACGGCCCAGGTCTTCATCGTGCTGGCCAAGGCCAAGGATGCCTTGCTGATTCCCGCCACGGCCTTGTCCGACAAGGCGGTGAAGGGCGAGTACACCGTGCGCGTGCTGGAAGGCAAAGAGGATGATCAGAAGGTGGTGCCGCGCCAGGTGAAGGTGGGCCTGAACAACCGCGTGCAGGCCCAGGTGCTGTCGGGCCTGAAGGCGGGTGACAAGGTGGTGGTGGGTGAGGGCGGCGCCGCAGGCAGTGGCAGCGGGGCACGCCGCGGCGGCCCGATGTTCTGAGCGCGAAAGGCCTGACATGACACAAGCCCTGTTGGAGGTGAAAGACCTCTGGCGCGAGTTCCCGTCCGGGGAAGGCATGGTGGCGGTCCTCAAAGGGCTGAACCTGTCGATCCGCGCCGGCGAGATGGTGGCCATCATGGGTGCATCAGGCTCGGGCAAATCCACCTTGATGAACATCCTGGGTTGCCTGGACCGGCCCAGCCGCGGTTCGTATTTCGTGGCTGGACACGAGACCAGCGAATTGGCGCCGGATGGCCTGGCGCGCTTGCGCCGCGAGTACTTCGGCTTCATCTTTCAGCGCTACCACCTGCTGGGCGACCTGACCGCGCTGGGCAACACCGAGATCCCGGCGATCTACGCGGGCCATGGCGCTGAAGAGCGCCACCAGCGCGCACATGCTTTGCTCAGCCGATTGGGCCTGGGCGATCGAACCACGCACCGGCCCGGCCAGCTGTCAGGTGGCCAGCAGCAGCGCGTGAGCATTGCGCGGGCGCTGATGAATGGCGGCGACGTCATCCTGGCCGACGAGCCCACGGGCGCGCTGGACAGTGTCAGCGGCGCTGAGGTGATGAACATCCTGCGCGAGCTGCACGCCGAGGGCCACACGGTCATCATCGTCACGCACGACCCCAAGGTGGCGGACCACGCGCAGCGCATCATCGAAATCGCCGATGGCGAGATCGTGTCCGACCGCCGCAAAGAAGGCGAGGCCGTGACCACGGCCATCCTGAGCAACAACGCGCCCGACAGCCCGCACCCTTGGCGCGCCCACTGGGACCGCTTCACCGAGGCTTTCACCATGGCCTTGCGCGCCATGGCCGGCCACCGTTTGCGCACCTTGCTGACCATGCTGGGCATCATCATCGGCATTGCCTCGGTGGTGTCGATGGTGGCGCTGGGGCAGGGCACGCGCGCGCGGGTGCTGAAAGACATCAGCGCGATGGGCACCAACACCATCGACATCTTCCCGGGTAAAAATTTTGGCGACCGACAGGCCGGGCGCATCCGCACCCTGGTGCCCAGCGATGCCGATGCCTTGGCGCAGCTGGGCTATGTGGACAGCGTGACGCCGACCGTGGCGACCAGCGCGACCTTGCGGCGCGGCAATGTAGAAGCCACCGCCAGCATCACCGGCGTGGGTGACCAGTTCTTCCGGGTCAAGGGCTACACCTTGGCGCAAGGGCAATCCTTTGACGCCGACAGCATTCGCCGCCAGACCCAAGAGGCGGTCATTGACCCCACGACGGCCAAGACCATGTTCGGGCCGAATGAAGACCCAGTGGGCCAGGTGATCTTTCTGGGCAATGTGCCGGTGCGCGTCGTGGGCGTGACCGCCCCTCAGGAAAGCGCCTTCATGATCAGCGACAGCCTGAACGTGTGGGTGCCTTACACGACGGCCCTGCGCCGTTTGCTGGGCCAATCCAACCTGCGCAACATCACGGTGCGGGTCAGCGACACTGTGTCATCGACAGCGGCCGAGCAAGGCATCGTCAAGCTGATCAAGCAGCGCCATGGCAGCGAAGATTTCTTCGTGCGCAACAGCGACAGCATCCGCCAGACGATCGAGACCACCACGGCCACCTTGACCTTGCTGATCTCGTCCATCGCGGTGATCTCCTTGATCGTGGGCGGCATTGGCGTGATGAACATCATGCTGGTGTCGGTGACCGAGCGCACCCAGGAGATCGGCGTGCGCATGGCGGTGGGCGCGCGCCAGAGCGACATCATGCGGCAGTTTTTGATCGAGGCCGTGTTGGTTTGTCTGATCGGCGGTCTGTTGGGCATTGCCTTGGCGCTGGCGATTGGTGTCATTTTTGACGCGGTGAGTGGCGGTGGTTTCAAGCTGGTGTATTCGGCGTCCACCATCGTGCTGGCCTTTGCGGTGTCGTCGTTGATCGGCGTGCTGTTCGGCTTCTTGCCGGCGCGCAACGCGGCGCGGCTGGACCCGGTGGATGCGTTGTCGCGCTGATGTTGCTGAAATCGGATGGAGTCTTTGTTCATGACTGATCGTTTGTCTCTTCATCGACGGCGGGCTTCAGGCCAGCGCCTCGTGATGCTGGCCGTGGCCGCCGTGCTCGCTGCTTGCGCCAGCCCCAGTGTTTACCGCTCGCCCGAGGTGACCGTGCCCACGCAATGGCAGCAACAGCCAGCAGCGCCCGCTTCCGGCCAAGCTGCCCAGGTCACGGCGGCCGACCGCTGGTGGGAGCGTTTTGGTGACCCCCAGCTCACGCAGTTGGTGGACGAATCCCTCCAGCGCAACAACAACCTGGCCGTGGCCGCCATCAAGGTGCGCCGCGCGCAATTGCAGGCGGGCCTGGCCGCCAGTGCGCAGCTGCCTTCCGTCAGCTTGGGCCTGAACACCTCGGCCAGCCGATGGTTGGACGGCGGGCCGACCACACGCACCAACGGCTTGAGCGCCGGGGTGAGTTGGGAGGCCGACTTGTGGGGGCGCCTGGCCGCTTTGCGCAACACCGCCGAGTGGGAAGCGCAAGCCACCGAGCAGGACCGCGCTGCGGCAGCCTTGTCGCTGGCGGGCACGACGGCGTCCTTGTACTGGCAGGTGGCTTACCTGAACCAACGCATCGAATCCAGCCAGCAAAGCATTGACTACGCCCGCAAAACGCTGGACCTGGTCAAAGCGCAGCACGCGGCCGGCAGCGTGACCGGCCTGGAAGAGGCGCAGACTGTGCAGACCCTGGCCAGTCAGGAGGCCAACCAGACCCAACTGGTGCAGCAGCGGGTGGAAGCCCGCAACGCCTTGGCCATCTTGTTCGATGGCCCGCCCAGCCAAAGCCTGCTTGAGGCCCAGCGATTGCCAGACGCCGCCTTGCCACCCGTGGAGGCTGGCTTGCCCGCCTCGGTGTTGGCGCGCCGGCCTGACCTGCGCGCATCCGAACTGCGCTTGCGCGGCAGCCTGGCCACGGTCGATGCCACGCGCACCAGCTACTACCCCATCTTGAGCCTGACGGGCAGCCTGGGCGGCACCAGCAACGTCTTGTCCAATGTGCTGAGCAACCCCGTGGCCACGCTGGGTGCGGGCCTGGCGCTGCCTTTCATCCAGTGGCGCGACATGCAGCGCAACGTGGCCGTGTCGCAGGCGGATTACGAGCAAGCCGTGTTGGGCTTCAGGCAGACCTGGTACCAGGCCTTGACCGATGTGGAGAACACGCTGTCGGCGCGCACCCAATACGAAGTGCAGGCGCAGCAACTGCAGCGGTCATTGACGGCGGCCTTGCAATCAGAACGCTTGAGCGAGATCCAGTACCGCGCTGGCGCCGTGCCTTTGAAGACCTGGCTGGACGCGCAGGAAACCCGGCGCTTGGCGACCAACAACCTGGCACAAAACCGCTTGAATCGACTGACCAATCTGGTGACCCTGTACCAGGCCCTTGGCGGATAAGGCTGGTCAGCGGTCCACGTCGTAAAAGAAGTGGTCAGCGGCCGCGCGGTCGCCCGCGAAGATTCGGCGGACCAGGTCAGGGTTTTTGAACAGATACCAATCACCAAACATGTCGAACTTGCGGCACGAGGTGGTGATGCCATGGCGCCAGATGGTGCCGTACTTTTGACCGCGCTGGCGGCCCAGGGCTTGAAGGCGCAGGGCAAAGTCCACGTCTTCAACGCTGACCAGTTGTTCGTTGAAGCCGTTCAGATGTTCAAAGGCGTCGCGCTTGAACCAGAACATGCCGTATGACAGGCGGTTTCTGAGCACATAGGGCAGCACCGACAAGGCACTGAAGAAAATGCCGGTGGACATGCGCTCGGGTTTGATCATGGAGCCTCCACCCACATATCGCGGGTCGTGCACCCGCGCCATCACGGCCGCCACAGTGTTCTCCGACATCCAGCTGTCGGCGTCGATGGTGACAATGGTGGGCGCACTGCTGGCGCGGATGGCCGCATTGCGCACGGCCGAGATGCACTTTTTGTTTTCGACCACGCAACGGGCACCCAAGGACTCGGCAATGGACCGGGTTTGGTCGGTACAGCGGTTCAGCGCCACGACCACCTCCACCGCCTGGCCCGCTTTCTGGGCCGATCGGAGGGCGCTTTCAACGCATCGGCCGATGAATCGGGCCTCGTTGTGGGCGGGGATGGTGACCGACAAGGCCGGGGGCGTGGTGCGCATGGTCAGGATTTCCTGTTGGGGCCCTTCGGGCCTGTTTCAGCCAATCCATCTTATGGCGAAGGTGGCACAGAACGCCCCATTCCAGGCACAGATTTTTCTGTCTGCCAACCGTGATGATCAGCGTCTGACGTCCTCTGTGAGAACATCCTCCAGACGACACAAGGAGCCTCGACCATGAGCGCCGGACACGACCACGCCCACCACCACCAAGATCATGGCCACCATGGCCACGCGCACGTCCACGCCCCGGCCAATTTCAACCGCGCCTTTGCCATCGGCATTGGCCTGAACGCCGCCTTTGTCGCCATCGAAGCGTTCTATGGCTGGAAGGTCAACTCCCTGGCCTTGCTGGCCGATGCCGGGCACAACCTCAGTGACGTGGCGGGCCTGGTGCTCGCCTGGGGAGGCACGTTGGCGGGCAAGTTGCCGCCCAGTGCGCGCAACACCTATGGCTTCAAGCGCGCGTCCATCCTGGCGGCGTTCGCCAACGCGGTGCTGCTGCTGGTGGCCATGGGCTCGCTCGCCTGGGAGGCATTGGGACGGTTCAACGCGCCCGTGCCCACACAAGGCGTCACCGTCATGGTGGTGGCGGGCATCGGCATCGTGGTCAACACGGCCACGGCCTTGCTGTTCATGCGTGGCAGTGCGCACGACCTGAACATGCGCGGCGCCTTCTTGCACATGGCTGGTGATGCGCTGGTTTCTTTGGGGGTGGTCATCGCGGGTGCCTTGACCCTGAAGTTCGGCTGGAACTGGCTAGACCCCGCCGTCAGCCTGGCCATTGCCGCCGTCATCGTGGTGGGCACCTGGGGCCTGTTCCGCCAATCCATGCACCTGTTGTTCGATGGCGTGCCTGATCAGATCGACCTGGGCGCCGTCAAGGGCTATCTGCAGTCGCTGCCGGGCATTGAGCGCGTGCACGATCTGCACGTGTGGGCCATGGGCACTTCAGAAGTGGCCCTGACCGCGCACCTGGTGATGCCTTCGGGTCACCCGGACGATGCGTTTCTGAAAGACATCAACCAGCACTTGCACGATCAATTCGACATCGATCACGTGACCGTGCAGGTGGTCAAAGTGCCGTTCACCCAGCCTTGCCAAGGGTGACGCCACGTGTCGCACGCCACCCACCCTGAACTGCACCGCACCGAGCGCATTGGTTGGCTGCGTGCCGCCGTGCTTGGGGCCGGTGCCATGTCGATGGCGGCTGGTGAGTACGTGTCGGTGGCCTCACGCCGGAGTTGGCCCAGCAGGTGGCCACACAACTGATGTCGCACGACGCTTTGGGCGCCCACGCGCGGGACGAGTTGGGCCTGTCCAGCACGATGGTGTCTCGTCCCGTTCAGGCAGCGTTCACGTCGGCGGCCACCTTTGCCGTCGGCGCGGCTTTGCCACTGCTCACAGCCTGGCTGGCACCACCGGCCCAGCTGGCACCCTGGGTGGCCGGCACATCGTTGATTTGCCTGACCGGGCTGGGCGCCT
>NZ_JACMNS010000060.1 GCF_014378415.1 Aquabacterium sp. | reverse complement strand
CCAATCGCCAGCAAAATCGCCAAGATAGAAACCGTCACCATCAGCTCCACCAGCGTGAAGCCCTTGCCCCTGATGTTTGTGTGTCGAAATGCACGTTTATTCATGCTTTGGATTGTGCCCGCCCGTGCTTTTCGTGAACAGTTGGCATCCGACGCGCGGCGCGCAACGCCTGACCAGCGGTCGTTTTGTCGGGCAAGATAGGCGTCTCTAAGTGGTAACGCGCATGTCCGATCAGCTCTTCATTTCGCAAGCCTTGACGCTGGCCCGCCAGGCCATCGGGCTGTCCGATCCCAACCCCCGGGTGGGGTGCGTGCTGGTGTCGGCGCAAGGTGTGGTGATGGGCCGCGGGCACACCCAGCAAGCCGGCGGTCCGCACGCCGAGGTCATGGCCTTGCGCGATGGCCAAGCGCGTGGGCTGCCGACCCAAGGTGCCACCGCCTACGTCACCCTTGAGCCTTGCTCACACCACGGCCGCACGCCGCCTTGCGCCGATGCGTTCGTGGCCGCAGGCTTGGCGCGCGTGGTGATCGCCTTGCTGGATCCCAATCCCCAGGTTGCAGGCGAGGGCGTGCGCCGTTTGCAAGTGGCGGGCATCACCGTGGACGTGTTGCCCACGGATGATCCGCAGTCGCAAGAGGCCCGCGAGCTCAACTTGGGCTTTTTGTGCCGCATGGTGCGAAATCGCCCCTGGGTGCGGCTGAAAGTGGCCGGTTCTCTCGACGGCCGCACCGCGCTTGACAATGGCCAAAGCCAGTGGATCACCGGCCCAGCGGCGCGGGCGGATGGCCATGCCTGGCGGGCTCGCGCGTCGGCAGTGCTCACCGGCATTGGCACGGTGATGGACGATGACCCTCGCCTGGATGTGCGAGACGCGCCCACGGTGTTGCAGCCGTCACGCGTGGTGCTTGATTCGCAATGGCGAACGCCGCCTGTGGCCCGTCTGCTGGCACCGCCCGGCAAGGTGCTGATCTATGGCCTGGCGCCGGATGAAGGTGATGCTGCGGCTCGCTCGCGCCAGCAAGCTTTGCGAGGCGCTGGCGCCGAACTGGTGACCGCGCCTGAAAGCCCTCAGCGCCAAGTCGATCTGCCCTTCGTGCTGCAAGATCTGGCCCGCCAAGGCGTCAATGAGCTGCACGTGGAAGCTGGCGCCCGATTGAACGCCGCCTTCATTGAGCAAGGCCTGGTGGACGAGCTTCTGTTGTATCTTGCTCCCAAGTTGATCGGGCCTGGCCGTGGGCTGGCCGCCTTGTCGCCTTTGGCGCAGTTGTCAGACGCCTGGGGCCTGTCATTCCGCGATGCGACCCTGGTGGGCGATGACCTTCGAGTGATCGCCCGGCCACCGGGCCGCGAACGTTTCTAGTCTGGTTTTTTGCACTCACACACAGGTTTTGCGCCACCCATGTTCACCGGCATCATCACTGGCGTTGGCCAGATCATCGAATCACAAGCGCTTGGGGCCGACCCCAGCCACGGGCGCCGCCTCACCTTGCAGACGCCCAAGGGCTTTGTGGACGATGTGGGCCTGGGCGACAGCATCGCCATCAACGGCGCCTGCATGACGGTGACGACCTTCGACGCGCCCGCCGCCCGATTCACCATCGACGTGTCGGCCGAAAGCCTGGCCCGCACGGTGGGTTTGGGCGATCTGGGCCCCGTGAACCTGGAAAAAGCCTTGCGTGCGCATGACCGCCTGGGTGGCCACCTGGTCACTGGCCATGTGGATGGCGTGGGCACGGTGAGCCACTTCGCCCCGGTGGGCGAGTCGTGGGAGTTGCGCATCCGCGCGCCCCAAAGCCTGGCGCGTTTTCTGGCCTACAAGGGCTCGATCACCATCAACGGCGTGAGCTTGACGGTCAACCGCGTGGAGGACCAGGCCGATGGTCAGGCCGAGTTCAGCATCAACCTGATCCCGCACACGGTGGAGAACACGGCCCTGGGCCAGCTCAAGGCGGGCTCGCCCGTCAATCTGGAAGTGGACCTGATCGCCCGCTATGTGGAGCGGATGTTGAACAGCGCGGGTCGAATCGCGTCATAAATGCGGGGTTCTTCTCGGGTTATCCCGGTGTTTCGCAGCAACGAGCAGGCCCGCCCGCCTACAATCGTCGGATGCCCATATCCCCTATTCCTGAGCTGATCGCCGAGTTGGCCGCTGGTCGCATGGTCATCCTGGTGGATGAAGAAGACCGCGAAAACGAAGGCGACCTGGTCCTTGCGGCCGACCACGTCACCCCCGAGGCCATCAATTTCATGGCCCGCTTCGGCCGTGGCCTGATTTGCCTCACGCTGACGCGCGACCGTTGCGAGCGACTGCAGTTGCCGCCGATGGCCACGCGCAATGGCACCAAACATGGCACGGCGTTCACCGTGTCCATCGAGGCCACTGAGGGCGTGACGACGGGCATTTCAGCCGCTGACCGCGCCCGCACCGTGCAGGCCGCGGTGGCGCGCGATGCCAAGGCGACCGACCTGGTCCAGCCTGGCCACATCTTCCCCTTGCAAGCGCAGGATGGCGGCGTGCTGATGCGCGCCGGTCACACCGAAGCGGGTTGCGATCTGGCGGGCATGGCCGGCCTGTCGCCCACCTCGGTGATCTGCGAGATCATGAAAGACGACGGCACCATGGCCCGTTTGCCGGACCTGGAAGTCTTCGCCAAAGAGCACGTCCTGAAGATTGGCACCATTGCGGCCTTGATTGAGTACCGCAGCCGCAACGAGTCGTTGATTGAATGCGTGGGCGAGCGCGCCATGGTGACGCCCGAAGGCATCTTCGACGCCAAGGTGTTCCGCGACCGCATGGGCGGCATCCACCTGGCCTTGAGCCTGGGCCAGTGGAGCTGCACTGACGAGGTGATGGTGCGCGTGCACGAACCCCTGTCGGTGCTCGACTGGCTGGACGCCGGCGTCCCCAGCCACTCGTGGCCGCTGCCCAAGGCCTTGGCCACGGTGCGTGAGGCTGGTCGTGGCGTGGTGGTGTTGCTCAACGCGGGCGAAGAATCCGTTCGGCTGATGGACCGGCTGTTGCCCGCCAACCCCGGCGAAATCCCCCGCACCCCGCCCGACCTGCGCACCTATGGCGTGGGCGCTCAAATTTTGCGCTCGCTCGGCGTGCAGCGCATGCGCTTGATGGGCAACCAGCAACGCCTGCCCAGCATGGTGGGTTTTGGCCTGGAGGTCACTGGCTTCCTCACGGCCGATGGCCAAACCCTGGCGCCCTCGCACTGATTTTTTCTTTTCGTTCTTTTTTGATTTTTCACTCGCTCTTTTTCAGGACCACACCATATGCAAGGCGCTGACAAAGGACAAGCCGGCCGACTCGAGGGGCGCGAATTGCGCATCGGGATCGTCCAGGCTCGTTTCAACCAAGATCTGACCGGCCGATTGGCCGAGTTCTGCATCAACGAACTCATCGCCCTGGGGGTGGTTGCCAAGCACATCCAGCACGTGACCGTGCCCGGCGCCCTGGAGGTGCCGACCGCCTTGCAGGCCATGGCCGACAGCGAGCGTTTTGACGCCCTGATTGCCCTGGGTTGCGTCATCCGCGGCGAGACTTATCACTTCGAATTGGTGGCCAATGAAAGTGGTGCAGGCGTGACCCGCATCAGTTTGGACCACCACCTGCCGATTGCCAATGCCATCCTGACGGTGGAAGATCAGGCCCAGGCCGAAGCTCGTGTTGAAGAAAAGGGCCGTGACGCGGCCCGCGTTGCCGTTGAAATGGCCAATTTGCTGGACGACCTGCTGTGAGCACTCCCGAGATCCCCAAGGACGACGCCGTTGGCGCATCCCCTGCCGCGCACCCGGCCCGCAAAAACGCGGGCGGGGTGCCTGGTCGTGACCGGGCCAAGTCGTCCCGCCGCCGCGCCCGTGAGTTTGCTTTGCAAGGCCTGTACGAATGGCAACTGAACAGCCGTGAGGCGAGCAGCATCGATGCACACGTTCGAGAGCTGGAAGAGTTCGCCAAGTCTGACCGCGCGCATTACGACGCTTTGCTGCACGGCTGCATCGACCAACATGCGCAGCTTGACGAGGCGCTGTCGAAGTTCCTGGACCGTCCGGTGAAAGAGCTGTCGCCCGTTGAGCACGCCGTGCTGTGGATCGGGGCCTACGAGCTGACCCATTGCATGGACGTGCCCTACAAGGTCGCCATCAACGAGGCGGTCGAGCTGGCCAAGAGCTTTGGCGGCACCGATGGCCACAAGTACGTGAACGGCGTGTTGGACCACCTGGCGCCCGTGTTGCGTCCTGACGAAGTGCGCACCGCACGCTCGGGGCCGCGCTGACACTGTGGCCGCGTCTGACTTCAACTCCGCAGTGACTCGTCCCCTGGACGAGGATGGCGAGCACGTGCCGGTCGACGATCCGGACACCGTAGCGCAGACGCGTCCGCTGCCCGAATCCGACCCCAGCGAAGTCCCCAAGGAGCGGCCCGAGTTGTTGCCCACCATCGGGCACATCGGCCGCTATGCGCTGAAGTACAAGATTGGCGCGGGCGGCTTGGGCACGGTTTACGCGGCCCACGACCCACTGCTGTCACGCCTGATCGCCATCAAGACCTTGAACGTGGATCTGCCCGCTGAAAACCGCGAGCAGTTCAACGCTTTGTTCCTGAACGAGGCCAAGGCGGCCGGAAGCCTGAACAACCCGCACATCGTGACGATGTATGACGCGGGCCTGAGCGAGCAGGGCACCTACATCGCCATGGAGCTGTTGCGCGGCAAAGACTTGCGCCAACTGCTGACCCTGGGGTGGAAGCCCACACCGGCGCAGGCCGCCTTGATTGTGCGGCGCGTGGCCGATGCCTTGTCCTACGCGCACCACAAGGGCGTGATTCACCGCGACATCAAGCCGGCCAACATCTTCATGGTGGGGCGCACCTCGCCCCGCGTGCTGGACTTTGGCATTGCGCGCATTCGCCAGGCCGAGTCCATGAGCCGGGATGACGAGCAAAGCCGCTTCCAGGAAGTGTTTGGCGGATCGCCGTACTACATGGCGCCCGAACAGGTGCGCCAGGAGCCGACCGACCGCCGGGCTGATGTTTACTCGCTGGGCGTGGTGCTGTACGAACTGTTGACCACCAAGCGACCCTTCACGGGCAACAGCCTGGACGAGATCGCTTGCGCGGTGTTGAAAGGCGAGGTGCCTGCACCGCATGAACTCAACCCCGAGGTGCCCAAGGCCTTGTCCGAGATCGTGGCCCGGGCCATGGAGCGTGATGTCGCAACGCGCACGCGCTCGGCGCGCGCTTTGTCGCAGGCCTTGCGCGATTGGTTGAGCCAACAAGGTGAGGTGCCGCAATCGGGGTTTGGCGCCTCGTCGTCGTCACGCGGATCGGTCTTGAGCAAGTCCGGCCAGAAGGTGTCGCGCTCCTGGATGTGGTCTTTGGCGGCGGCCGGTTGGTTGACCGCCCTGGGCGGTTTGGGCTGGTTTGTCTGGCAGGAGCGCTCAAGCGCCAAGCCTGATGAGGCGGTGGTGGCCGTGGTGGCCGTGGTGGCGGTGGTGCCAGCCGTGCCCAAGTTGTTGCCGACCGCAACGCCGATCGTGCCGGTGTTTGTGTCTGCGCCTGAACCGTTGGCAGAGCCCGCAGCCAGCGTCGACAAGCCCGTGGCCTTGCCCACTGGCGTCGTCAAGCTGACCATCAATCCCTGGGGTGAAGTTTTTGAAGGTGGCCGCTCATTGGGCGTGACGCCGCCCATGACGCAACTCAAGCTGCCCGTTGGCAAGCACACCTTGACCATCCGCAACGGCGACGCATCACCCCTGCGCAAGACGGTGGATGTGAAGGCCGGCGCACCGGTCAGCATCAACCACCAATTCTGACCCCGAGGCTCCATGCGCATTCATGCCCATTTCGCTTTCCATCGCCTGACCACCCTGCTGGCCGTGCTGATGTTGTCCGCTTGCACGATGCCCCCGAAGGACGCGCCACAACCACCCAAGCTGGTGGCTTCTGCGCCCGCCGTTCCGGTGGCGGCCCCGGCGCCCACGCCCGTGGTCACGGCCGCAGATGCGGCTTTGGCGCAAGGCCTCAAAGCCTACCAGGCGGCGCAGTACACGACCGCCGAGACCCAGTTCAACACGGCATTGCAAGCCGGTTTGACGGTGCCTGCTGATGTGGCCACCGCACACAAGCACCTGGCTTTCATCTACTGCACCAGCCGGCGCGAAACCGCTTGCGCCAAGGCCTTCAAGGCCGCGAGGGCGGCGGACCCCGGCTTTGCCCTGAGCAAGGCGGAAGCCGGGCACCCCATGTGGGGCCCGGTCTACCGCAAGGCGCTGCCCGTGGTCAAGCCGGCCAGCACGCCAGCCAAAAAGGGCGCGGCCGTCAAGCCTCAGCCTTGATGACCAGGGTGCGGTCACCCTGATTGGCCCAACGCTGCGCCTCTTCGTTCAAGAGGTGCATGGTGCGTGGGCTTTGCTGGGCCCAATTTTCTTCCAAGGTCAGCACGGCTTTGCCATGCGCGGTGAGCAAGTGGGCCACCTTGGCCGGCAAGGCCGTGCGCGCGTGGTGCAGGATGGTGGCCAGGCGCAGGCACAACACCTGGTTCATCAGGCCGGTGTCCTGCCGGTGGTCGGCCAGCTTGGTCAACTCGCCGCGCTGACCGAGCACCAGCCCAGCCAGGTGGCGCAATTGCGATTGCGAAAAGCCCGGTGCATCGACGTGGCCCAGCAGGTAGGCGCTGTGGCGGTGGTGGTCGTGGTGGGAGACCATCATGCCGATCTCGTGCACGGCGCTGGCCCAGCCCAACTCGCGCACGGCATCGCTGTCGGCTTGATGGGTGCCGTCTTCATGCAGGCCATCCCACAGGGCCAGGGCGCTTTGGCGGACCCGGTCGGCTTGCGACAGATCCACGTGAAAGCGACGCTGCAACTCGCGCACCGAGGTGTCGCGTTGGTCGTGGTGCCGTTGATTGCTGGCGGCCTCGATGCGCTCTTCCAGGTCGAAGATCACGCCTTGGCGCAAGGCGCCTTTGGCGGGGCGAAGTGATTCGATGCCGAAGTGGATGGCCAGCGTGTACAGGATGGACAGGCCCCCCCCCAGCACGGCCTTGCGTTCGGGCTTCAGGCCGGCCAGGGTCAGGGCGTCCATTGAGCCGGCTTGCAGGCACTGCTCCATGCACCAGCGCAGCCCATCGGCGGTGATGCTGCCATCGCTGATCTGATTGGCCACCAGGATCTGGGACACGGCGCCCACGGTGCCTGATGAGCCCAGCGCGGCGTGCCAGTTGGCGCGGGCAAAGGGGGTCAGGGCTTCTTCAAGTTCGGCGCCCGCCGCGATCTGGGCGCTGCGAAAGGCCTGCGCCGTGAACCGGCCTTGCGGAAAATGCGCCATCGACAGACTGACACTGCCCACCCGGAACGATTCAGCGCGCAGGGCACTGCGGCCGTGGCCCAGGATCATCTCGGTGGAGCGGCCGCCAATGTCGATGACCAGGCGCGGCAACTCACTGGGCTGCAGGCGGGCCACGCCCTGGTAGATCAGCCGGGCTTCTTCGCGGCCAGAGATCACTTCGATTTCATGGCCCAGCACTTGGTCGGCGCGCGCCAGGAAGGCATCGCGGTTGCGGGCTTCGCGCAGCGTCTGCGTGGCCACGGCGCGCACTTGCCAAGGCGCGAAGCCCTTCAGGCGTTGCGCAAAGCGGGCCAGGCAGGTCAGGCCGCGTTGGGTGGCGGCTTCGGTCAGCAAACCTTGGGCATCCAGGCCGGCGCCCAGGCGCACGGTTTCCTTCAAATAATCGATCCGCTTGTAGCGGCCCTTGCTCAGCTCGGCGATCTCCAGCCGGAAGCTGTTGGAGCCCATGTCGATCGAGGCCAGCAAATGCGGCCACTCACTGGCTTCGAGGGGAAAAGAGGTGGCTCGCATCGTCTTGGCTGCGGTGTTCGTGTTCATATTGATCATTGTCTTCGCAATGTGTGACGTGGCGGTTGACAGCATTGCTAAGATCCGGCGATGACCTTGATTTACATCGTATTGGCCACCTTGTTGGGCGGCGTGGCTTCCGTGATGCTGGCCGCAGCCCTTTCGGCCCCTCTGTTGAGCCTCATTGTTCGCCATTTGGTGAGCCTGTCGACCGGGGTCTTGCTGGGCACGGCCTTGCTGCATGTGCTGCCTGAAGCCTTTGAGTCCACCGCACCGCCGCATGCCTTGTTCATGACCTTGCTGGTCGGGCTGATGTTCTTCTTCCTGCTGGAAAAAGCCGAGCTGTACCGCCATGGTCACCACCATGAGCACGACGACCACCACCATCACCATGGCTTCGATGCTGATCAGGCTGGGCGTGGGGGCTGGAGCGTGCTGGTGGGCGACA
Organism: Aquabacterium sp.; assembly: GCF_014378415.1. Classification (GTDB taxonomy): domain Bacteria; phylum Pseudomonadota; class Gammaproteobacteria; order Burkholderiales; family Burkholderiaceae_C; genus Aquabacterium. The sequence goes on along the minus strand of NZ_JACMNS010000060.1, from coordinate 5,010 downwards.
GCATCCACAATTTTTGCGATGGTGTGATCATCGCAGCGTCCTTCCTGGCTGATCCGCAGGTGGGGCTGGTGACGTCGCTGGCCATCATCGCGCACGAGATCCCTCAAGAGGTGGGCGACTACATCGTGCTGCTGAACGCGGGGTTCTCGCGCACGCGGGCCTTGGTCTACAACGCGATTTCAGGCCTGGCAGCGGTGGTCGGCGGTGTGCTGGGCTATGTGCTGATCGATCCCTGGCAGCACTACCTGCCCTACATGATGGTGGTGGCCTCGAGCAGCTTCATCTATGTGGCGGTGGCCGACCTGATCCCGCAGTTGCAAAAGCGCCTGAGCTGGCGGGATACCTTCTTGCAGTTGTTCTGGCTGGTGGTGGGCTTGCTGATGATTGGGACCATCGTGCACAGCATGCATTGAGCTTCTTGTCTTTGAAGCCCTCGCCCCGCTCAGTCCTTGATCACCGAGCTGGACCGTGCTGCCGCGATGCCCGCCAACACGATCAAGGCCATGCCCACCAGTGACAGCGGATTCACCGGGTCGTCAAAAATCCACACCCCCAGCACGAAGGCATGTGCAATGCCCAGGTATTGCAAACTGGCCATGACCAAAGCCTGACCGCGCGCATAGGCGCGGGTCATGGCCAATTGGGCCAAGGTGGCAAAGCCGCCAATGCCCAGCAGCCAGACCCAACCCATGGTGCTGGGCGGGTGCCAAACCCCTTGGCCCGTGCTGGTCACGACCAGGCTGATCAACAAGCCGGCCACCGCGCCGAACAGCGAAAAATAAAACACCACGCGGTGCTCCGGCTCGCCCGTGCGGCCCAGGCTGGCCACTTGCAGGTAGGCCCAAGCCGACAACATGCCCGAAGCCAGGCCCAGCAGCCCTTCCAGCCATTGATCGCGCTGCAGGGTAGGGCGCAGCACCAACGCCACACCCACAAAGCCCACCGCCACCGCCAGCAGCAGGGACGGCGGGATGCTTTTGCCCGGCAGGCCGCGCCAGCGTCGCCACGCCAGCCGCAGTCCCAGGAACACGGCCATCCAGACCGAGGACATGTAGTTCAAGGTCACCGCCGTGGACAGCGGCATGTGGGCGATGGCGTAGAACCACAGGCTCAGGGCCGAGACGCCCGCGAAGCCGCGCCAAAGGTGCAATTGCGGCACCGTGGTCGCCAGTGACAGGCGTTGATGCCAGGCCAGCAAGGCCATCATCATGGCACCGACCAGCCCGCGAAAAAACACCACTTCACCCGTGCTGACCTCGACCGAGGCCTTCTTGACGCACACACCCATTGCCGCGAACAGCAAGGTGGCGATCACCATCAACCCGGCGGCGGATTGACGCGAGGCCACCTTGACAAGGGCGTTCACGGGGCGGTGTTCACTCGCGGAAATCCATGGTGCGGCGGTACCACTCGTGGAAGTGCAGCATGCCGTCTTCCATCGGGCTTTGGTAGGGGCCGACTTCGTTGTCGCCGCGCAGCATCAGGGCCTTGCGGCCCGCGTCCATGCGCTCGGCGATCTCGTCGTCCTCGACGCAGGTTTCCATGTAGGCGGCCTGGTGCGCCTCCACAAAATCGCGTTCGAAGGCGACGATCTCTTCGGGGTAGTAGAACTCGACCACATTGAGCGTTTTTTGCGGCCCTTGCGGGTACATGTTCGAGACCACCAGCACGTGCGGGTACCACTCCACCATCATCGTGGGGTAGTAGGTCAGCCAGACGGCGCCTTGCGTGGGCTTTTCGCCGTTGCCGTGCTTCATGACCACGTCGTGCCACTTCTTGTACGTGGCCGAGCCGGGGCGGTCAAAGTTCTTGGCCACGCCCACGGTCTGCACCGAATATTCGAGCGCCATGTCCCAGCTCAGGTCGTCGCAGGTGACGAAGTTGCCCAAGCCAGGGTGGAAGGGGCCGACGTGGTAGTCCTCCAGGTAGACCTCGATGAAGGTCTTCCAGTTGTAGTTGCACTCGTGCAGCTCGACTTTGTCGAGCACGAAGCCGGTGAAGTCCAGATCACCGCCGGGGGCGAAGCGCGGGGACACGCCGGCCAAGTCAGCGGCCACGTCGCGGCCGTTGTCTTCAAAGATCAGGCCGTTCCAGTCGCGAACCTGGTAGTTGTTCAGGTTCAGGCAGGGGTCGTGGTCGAAGTGGGGTGCGCCGATCAGTTGGCCGTGCAGGTCGTAGGTCCAGCGGTGCAGGGGGCAGACCACGTTGTGGCGGCTGTTGCCACGCCCGCGCAGCATGATGGCCTGCCGGTGGCGGCAGACGTTGGAGATCAGCTCGACGCCTTTTTCAGTGCGCACGAGCATGCGGCCTTCGCTCTCTTGAGGCAGTGCGTAGTAATCGCCGACCTCGGGCACCGACAGGGCATGCCCCAGGTAGCGAGGACCGGACTGAAAGATGCGTTCGAGCTCCCGCTGATAAAGTACTTCGTTGAAGTAGCTGGAAACAGGCAGCTGTGTGCGGCTGCGGGCGAGAGCATTGAGCGCAGGACTCAGGTCGGACATGATCCCCAGGTTCTCCAAAAACCTATGTCAACCAAATCTCGGCCATGGCCGAGGGCTACCCCGATTCATGACGGGGAAAACCCGAAATTGTACCCGCCAGGCGGATGGTGGGGTTGCACAAGGTCAACAGACCACCCAGACCGGGGGCCGCACTGAACTTCACAGGGCGTTTTGGGCGCTGCTTTTGGCCCTTGATGCGAAATAGAATACACGTTTGCCCTCACGCCGGGCTTGCCCGGTCGACACCATGGCCAAAACCCCCGCTCCCGCTGTCGATTCCTCCCAAGCACTGCCTTTGCCGTCCACTTACGAGGAGGCTCAGTCGGAACTGGAACACCTGGTGAGCCAGATGGAGTCTGGCCAATTGCCCCTGGACGGCCTGTTGGCCAGTTACCGGCGTGGCGCCCAGCTGCTGCAGTTCTGCCGGGCACGGCTGGAGGCGGTCGAGGCCCAAGTCAAATTGCTGGAAGACGGCCAGCTCAAACCCTGGGACGCCGCATGAACTCCCAGGCCTACGCCGATTGGTCGGCCCAGGTGCTGGCCGATGTGGAATCGGCGCTGGCCCAATGGGTGCCCATCGAAGCCCCCGCCGGTCTGGGCGAGGCCATGCGCTATGGCGTGCTGGATGGCGGCAAACGCCTGCGGGCGCTGTTGGTGATGGCTGCCGCGCAAGCCGCCGGGGCCGAGCAGACATCTGCTGGCCAGGACGCCGCCTTGCGCGCGGCCTGTGCGGTCGAGTTGATCCACGCCTATTCCCTGGTCCACGACGACATGCCTTGCATGGACAACGACGTGCTGCGCCGGGGCAAGCCCACCGTCCACGTGCAGTTTGGCGAGGCCCGGGCGATGTTGGCGGGGGATGCCCTGCAGGCCCTGGCCTTTGAAGTGCTGACGCCGGATGTTTGCCCGGCCGATCTGGTGATACGCGCGCCGGTCCAGGCCCGTTTGTGCCGCCTGTTGGCCCGTTCGGCCGGGCAGGCAGGCATGGCGGGTGGGCAGGCCATTGACCTGGCCAGCATTGGCATGGCCTTGGACGAGACCACTTTGCGCGACATGCACCACCGCAAAACAGGCGCCTTGTTGCGCGCCAGCGTGCAAATGGGCGCGGCCAGCGCGGGCATCGACGAATCCGGCCCGATCTGGGCGGCGTTCAGCCGTTATGGTGAGGCCATGGGCCTGGCATTCCAGGTCGTGGATGACATCTTGGATGCCACGCAACCGTCCGACACGCTGGGCAAGACCGCGGGCAAGGACGCCGACGCCAACAAACCCACCTACGTGAGCCTGTTGGGCCTGACCCAGGCACGCGCCGAGGTTGACCACTTGCTCCAACAGGCTCAGGATGCCCTGGCGGGCAGTGGCCTGGCGCCTGAGCGTACCCTGGCCCTGGCCGCCCTGGCTGAGCGCATCGTGCACCGCGACCATTGATCCAACAACAACAATTCACGCCCCAAGGAAGCCCACCATGACCTCCACCCTGCTGTCCAGGATCGAGACACCCGCCGATGTCAGGCGCCTGTCTCGCCTTGAGCTCAAACAACTGGCGGGCGAGTTGCGCGAGTACCTGCTGCAAAGCGTGTCGCGAACGGGGGGGCACCTGTCGTCCAACCTGGGCACGGTGGAGCTGACGATCGCCCTGCACTACGTGTTCAACACGCCCAATGACCGGCTGGTGTGGGACGTGGGCCATCAAACCTACCCGCACAAGATTTTGACCGGGCGGCGCGACCGCATGCCCACCTTGCGCCAGATGGGCGGCATGAGTGGCTTTCCGCGCCGCGACGAAAGTGAGTACGACACCTTTGGCACGGCGCACTCGTCCACGTCCATCTCGGCGGCGCTGGGCATGGCCCTGGGCGCGCAACTGCGTGGCGAAGCGCGCAAGGCCGTGGCCATCATCGGCGATGGCGCCATGACGGCGGGCATGGCCTTCGAGGCCCTGAACAACGCGGGCGTGCCGCACAACGGCCGTCCTGCCGACGTGTTGGTGGTGTTGAACGACAACGACATGTCGATCTCGCCGCCGGTGGGCGCCTTGAACCGCTACCTGGCACGGCTGATGTCGGGCCGTTTTTATTCCGCCGCGCGCGAAGGTGCCAAACAGGTGCTGCGCAATGCGCCACCACTGTTTGAGCTGGTGAAAAAGCTGGAAGAGCACGCCAAGGGCATGGTCGTGCCGGCCACGATTTTTGAAGAGTTCGGCTTCAACTACGTGGGCCCCATCGATGGCCACGACCTGGACTCGTTGATCCCCACGCTGGAGAACCTGCGCGACCTGAGCGGGCCGCAGTTCCTGCACGTGGTCACCAAGAAAGGCTATGGCTACAAGCTGGCCGAGGCTGATCCCATCGCGTACCACGGCCCCGGCAAGTTCGACCCGGCCGTGGGCCTGGTCAAGGCCGCAGCATCTGCCGAGCCGCCCAAGCCCACGTTCACCCAGGTGTTCGGCCAGTGGCTGTGCGACATGGCCGCGCAAGACACGCGCCTGGTCGGCATCACGCCCGCCATG
>NZ_JACMNS010000059.1 GCF_014378415.1 Aquabacterium sp. | reverse complement strand
CGAGAGCCTGCGCGACATTGAGGCCAGCTTGTCGGCCAATGCCAGCAAGCTCTATGCGATGGGCTTTCGCTCGGTGGTCAAACGCTCGACCCTGGCCGATGCCAACGAATCGCGCAACTGGCTCATCTGGTCCGACCTCGCGGCGGTGCTGATCCGGCGCGCCCGCAAGCTCTACTCGGACGATTGTCTGGGCGTCGATCTGGACAACACGGTCTATGCGCTGGACTCCAGCACCATCGATCTGTGTCTGAGCCTGTTCGAGTGGGCGCCGTTCCGATCCACCAAGGCCGCCATCTAGCTTCACACTCGGCTGGACATGCTCCGCTTCGAGGCCGGCGCCTTCTATGTGATGGATCGCGCCTATGTCGACTTCGCGCAGCTCTAGACGCTGCACCAGAGCGGCGCCTTTTTCGTCACTCGTGCAAAGTCGACGATGGATGCCAGGCGCGTCTACTCGGGAAGCGCCGACGGATCGCACCACCGGCATCATCAGTGATCAGCAAGTCATGCTCAACGGGCACGACTCGGGCAAGAAGTATCCCGAGCATTTGCGCATCAAGCATTTTCTGGGCAACAGCGAGACCGCTGTGAAGACGCAGGTGTGGTGCGCCGTGGCCACTTACGTGCCCATCGCCATCGTCAAGAAGGCGCCTCAACTCGATGCATCGCTCTGTACATGTCTACAGATCTTGTCGGTCTCGGTTTTCGAGAAAAACCAGCTTTCATGCGCCTTGCAGGCCAACTCAGCCGACTCCGCCATGCCAAATTCCGCCAACCAATTGAATTTGTTCAACTTTTGCGCGGTCCGCCCCCCCTCAAAGCCTGGCGCCCCACGATCAAAGCGTCGCGCACAAGCATCTGCCATCATTCACCCATGCCCCTCACCCCCACCGACCTCACCCGCATCGCCACCACCACCGTCGACCACTACAACCAGCAGGCCGAGCAGTTCTGGCATGGCACGCGCGACCACAACGTCCGCCAGAACATCACCGCCCTCCTCACCCGCATCCAGGCGCCCGCCCCCTTCTCAATCTTGGACTTCGGCTGCGGCCCCGGCCGTGATCTGGAAGCCTTCGCGCAACTGGGCCACCACGCCATCGGCCTGGACGGCGCCGAGCGCTTCGCCGAGATGGCGCGCGCCCACACGGGTTGCGAGGTCTGGCACCAAAGCTTCCTGGCGCTCGACCTGCCGCCCGCGCATTTCGACGGCATCTTCGCCAACGCCTCGCTCTTCCACGTGCCCGGCCAGGAGCTGCGGCGCGTGCTGAAAGAACTGCACGCCACGCTCAAACCCGGCGGCGTGCTCTTCAGCTCCAATCCGCGCGGCCAAGGCCAGGAGGGCTGGAGCGGCGGCCGCTATGGCAGCTACCACGACCTCCCCGCCTGGCGCGATCACCTCACGGCCGCCGGCTTCACCGAGCTGACCCACTACTACCGCCCCGAAGGCCTGCCGCGCGAGCAACAACCCTGGTTGGCCAGCGTGTGGCTCAAGGCTTCGCCCCAAACGGCCGATATAGAACGGACACCGGAACAGCCCCCTGCGGCTCCATGAATGCCGACCAACCTTGACAGGCTTCGTTCGTGACCACATCCGCCACTGTCGCCACAGAGGACGACGCCAAACCACCCCCAGCGCCTCCCGCCCGTCAGGAAAAGCTGGCCGATGCCGCCGCCTTGCAGCGCCAGGGCATCAAGCGCTTCTGGCTGACCCTGCCCGCCATCGGCGCGGCGCACGCCCTGTTGTTCCTGTCGGTGTCCCTGGGTTATGCCGAACTTCGGCCGGTAAGTTGGGTGCTGGCCTACACCTTGGCCACCACGACTTGCACTTTCTTGCTGCTCCACAGCAAGATCGCCCTGCGTTCGCGCGACCCGATGCTGATCTACCCGCAGGTGCTGTTCAGCGTGGGGCTGGTGGCGCTGACCTACGCCCTGGTGCCGTCGGCGCGCAGCGCGGTGCTGCAGTGGCTGTGCCTGATCATCGTGTTCGACATGCGCCGCCTGCCCAAGCAGCAAACCTTCACCGTGGCCGCGCTGGCCATGCTGCTGCCGGCCCTGGGCATGCTGGCGAGTTGGCACTGGCAGGCGCCGGGCAGCGTTCAACTGGCCGATGAGCTGGTCAAGCTGGCCTTGAGCGGCGTGCTGGTGCCGGTGCTGCTGGTGATCTCGGCCTTTGGCCGATCGCTGCGCAAGCTGCAGATCAAAACCAAGGAAGACATGGTCGCGGCCCTCAAGCAGCAGCGCCAACTGACCATGCGTGATGGCCTGACGGGCTTGTACAACCGGCGCCACATGTCGGGCTTGCTCGACGATGAAGCGCAGCGCCTGCGGCGATCGGGCCTGGTGTTTTGCCTGGCCATCCTCGACATCGATTTCTTCAAGCGCGTGAACGATCAGCATGGCCACGCCATGGGCGATGTGGTGCTGCAGCAGTTCGCGGCGCTGGGCCTGCAAGCCTTTGCCGACCGGACTGATGCACTGGCGCGTTGGGGGGGCGAAGAGTTCCTGGTGCTGATGCCCGAAACGAATGAGGCGCAAGCCCACGCCGCGCTCAGCCACCTGCGGGACCTGGTTCACGCGCACGACTGGTCGCAGCACCAAGCCGGTTTGGCGGTCAGGTTCTCGGCGGGCCTCAGCCAGCACGTGATCAGCCGCAGCGTGGACCAGACGCTGGACCTGGCCGACCAGGCCTTGTACCGCGCCAAGGCCCAGGGGCGCGATCGCATCGAGCCGCCCGCGCAGGCCGAGGCGGCCTTTCAAGCAAGCGCCCCGATCAAGGCTCAAGCACCTCAGCAGGCCTCGGCGATCGGCCGTGCAGCGGCCACGGTGGTGCACCTGGCCGAGCCTGCACCGCCTGCCGCCCCCAAGCCAGGCCGTAGCCGCGAGCCCAAGCCCGTGCGGGGCCTGGCCGCCCTGCTGCTGGGCCCCAATGAGAAGATGCATGCGGGGCTTCGCCAGTGCCTGGTGGTGTCGGGCATCTACTTCACGGCAGTGCTGTTCGTGCTGTTCTTCCTGATCCCGGGGGGCTTCATCAGCCGCGAGCATGGCATGTGGCTGGCCATCAGCGACGCCTTACCGGGCATCATCCCCTACCTGATGGTGCGCTCAGGCATCACCGCCAAGTGGGCCGACCCCGGCATGGTGCTGCAGCAGATCGTCTGGGCCTGCCTGCAGGTGTCCATCAGCTATGTGGTGGCACCGGCCTCGCGGCCATACGACCTGCAGGTGCTGTGCGTCTGCCTGGTGTTCGGCTTTGCCTCGCTCGGACCAAGCCGCACCGTCGCGGCCGGCGCTGCCGCCATTGGCCTGTTGCTGGCCGCCTTCATCACGCTGGTGGTCACCAAGCCGGCAGAGTTTGTGCTGGGCCAGGAGCTGATGCACATGGTTGGCACGGCCATCGTGCTGTGGCTGCTGACCTGGCAATCGCGCAACTTCAGCCTGGCGCGGGCCCGGCAGAAAGAAGAGCGCCAGGCACTGGCCACCACGATGGCACAGGTCAACCAGTTGCTGACCCACGATGCCTTGACCGGCATGTTCAACCGCCAGCACATGCAGACCTTGCTGGAGCGCGAATGCGAGCGTGAGCAACGATCCGGCCGCAGCTTTGGCGTGGCCCTGATCGACCTGGACCACTTCAAGCGCATCAACGATGGCCACGGCCACCAGGCGGGTGACGAAGCGCTGGTGGGCTTTGCCCGCAGTGCCCAGCAGGTGCTGCGCGAGACGGACATCATCTGCCGCTGGGGTGGCGAAGAGTTTTTGGTGCTGCTGACCGACACCAACACCGGCGCCGATGGCCAGCAGACGCTGGAGCGCCTGCGCGAGCACATTGGGCAGCAGCGCCTGTGCACCAGCGCGCCGTCATGGCAAGTGACTTTCTCGGCGGGCCTGGCCCTGCACCGGGCCGATGAGCCCTTGTCAGCCCTGCTGGAACGCGCCGATCAGGCTTTGTACGCGGCCAAGGCCAACGGCCGCAACCGCTGTGTGTTGAGCGAAGAAGCGGCCGTCAGCGCAGAGCCTCCGCGGCCAGTTCACGAACTCACATCGCCCGCCGCTCAAAGCGCCTGACAGGGAGGGCTTGCAGGTTGACGCCGCCGATTCAGTCCCGGCTTGGCGGCACAGCCTGTCTCATCCGGTGCATGAATTCAGCGCGGAAGGCACTAACCTTGCGTTTTTGCCGTTTGTTGGCTTCTTGACCTGACCATGATGATGCGACGACACCCCAAAACGCAACGCGGCGCCGCTGACGGCTTCCTCGTCGGCATGATCGCCGCCGTGTTGCTGGCTTCCCTGCTGCCCCAATTGGGCAAAACCGGGGGCACGCTGCACCTCGATCAGGTGGGCAATGTCGGTATTTTCCTGGTGTTCTTTCTGCACGGCATGGGCCTGTCGACCGACAGCCTCAAGCAAGGCGCCTCGCTCTGGCGGCTGCACCTGGTGGTGCAGGTGTGCACGTTTGTGGCCTTTCCGCTGTGGTGGTGGTTGCTGAGCCTGGGCTTGGGGCCTTACATCCCGCACGATCTGTGGTTGGGCTTCTTTTACCTGGCCGTGCTGCCCTCCACCGTGTCGTCCTCGGTCACGATGACGGGGCTGGCGCGGGGCAATGTTGCCGCCGCCATCTTGAACGCCACGCTGTCGACCTTGCTGGGCGTGTTTTTGACGCCCTTGCTGGCCAGCCTGGTGTTCAGTGGCCACAGCGGCACCGGCCAGGGCATGGACCTGGGCGACACGATGCTGAAGGTGGCGCGCATGCTGTTGTTTCCCTTCGTGCTGGGCCAGTTGCTGCGCCCCTGGTGGGGCAACTTCTTCAAAAGCATCAAGTCCAAAACCACGCTGGTGGACAAGGGTGTGATCCTGCTGCTGGTGTGGTGCTCGTTCAGCGATTCGGTGGCCGATGGTCTGTGGAGCAAGCATGGGCTGAGCCTGATCGCCATCACCCTGGTGGGCGCGGCCTTGTTCCTCTTCCCTATGCTGTGGTTCACCAAGCGCGTGGCCAAGGCCATGGGCTTCCCGGTCGAAGATGAGATCGTGGCGGTGTTCTGCGGATCGAAGAAAACGCTGGCCTCGGGCGTGCCCATGGCGCGGCTGCTCTTCGGGGGTGACCCGGCGCTGGGCGTGCTGGTGTTGCCCATCATGTTCTATCACCAGCTTCAACTTTTTGTGTGCTCGCTGATGGCGCGCCAATACGCGGCGCGCACCAAGGCACAGCGGGAGTAGACCGCGAGGCCCAAGCCCCTGCTCATCCCTGTGGGATCTACGCAGGTCGCAAAAGGGTGAGATCCTGCAGGTGCTTCTGTTCGCCGTGGGCCCTCAGGCCCCGACCGCTATGGCAAGTCGGGTTGGGCCAGCTTCAGGGCGTCCAGCACCTTGAGCGCGGCGTAGGCATCATTGGCGGCGTACAGCAGCTGCTTGTCCGTCAGTTCACGCGCCTCCCAGTTGGACGTGGTCGTCTTCTTGGACTTCTGGAAGTACTGCTTGAACACCACACCCACCGCCGCCCGCACACCCATTGAGTTGTTGTAGCCCTCTTGGCGGAACACGCTGTTCAGATCAAGCACCGTCTGAAGCTGGACGCCCAGCTTGGCGTGGATCTGCCCTTTGTCCGACTGCAGCCCGAAACCGACCTTGAGCACCTTGTCAGAGTGCAGCAGCTCGGTCAGGAAGGGGTGCCCCTCGCTGCGGTGCGGCTGAAAGATGAAGGCCTTGTCGCTCAAGGCGAACTGCACCACGTGCGGGCCTTCGCTGACCTCGCCCATCGTGAAGGTGGGCTTGGATTCGGTGTCGAAGCCCGCCCGGCCTGCCGCCAGGATTTCGTCAAACGCCGCCGCAAACTCGGCCTGGGTTCTGAGCACGAAGATGCGGGCCAAGGGCAAACCTGGAAACGGCGGCATCACCGCGGTCTCTTCCTTGGTCGGGGCCATTTTTCTCAGGGACAAGGGATGCTCCAGATGTCACGGAACTGCCTCATTTCGCAGCACAGAAAGCGCTTGCCTGGGGAGGGACGCTTTACCCCGCACTTGCCAACAAGGTTATCCACAGAAGTCGGGGATAAGTCGGTCATCAAGGTAGCCCAGAAACACGAAAGGGTTAGTAGGCGCTAACCTACTAACCCTCGTGATGCTTGGTCGGGACGGTGGGATTCGAACTCACGACCCCTTGCACCCCATGCAAGTGCGCTACCAGGCTGCGCTACGCCCCGAAGACTTCAATTATAGCATGAATTTTTGTCATTCCAGCAATTCACGGATCGACAGCAATGCTTCGCGCAGCTGTTCCACCGCCTGCGGACTGGCCTTTTGCACCTCGCGCACATCCGGCCCCAACCAGGCGGTCTCAGGCGATGCATGCACCACGCGCTGGGACGTGGCAGGCGCACGCGTACCGGCTTGCAAGGCCACAGCGGGGTGCTGAGCAGCCACCTCATCCAAAGGCTCGACCTCGTCGCACAACATGGCGGGATCCAGCTTGGGCAAGGCGCCACGGGCACCCAGCTCGGACAGGCGATTGCGCGCCCCGCTGATGGTGAAGCCCTGGTCGTACAGCAACTCGCGGATGCGGCGGATCAGCAGCACCTCGTGGTGCTGGTAATAGCGCCGGTTGCCGCGCCGCTTCATGGGTTTGAGCTGGACGAACTCCTGCTCCCAGTAGCGCAGCACATACGGCTTGACCAGGCAGAGTTCACTCACCTCACCGATGGTGAAGTAGCGTTTCGCGGGAATTGGCGGCAAGGCGCTGTCCATGGTCGTCAAAAGGCCCGTGTTGGCAATTTCCCGATCTAAATCAACAAGATCGGTGAAAGGCCTGAGACTTTACTCCAACTCTTCCTCGGTGGGTAAGTCTCCTTGCACCATGCCCTTGAGCTTCTGGCTGGCGTGGAAGGTGACCACATGCCGTTCGGCGATGGGAATGGCCTCCCCCGTGCGGGGATTGCGCCCCGGACGCGGCGCTTTGCGCCGGATCTGAAAGTTGCCAAAGCCCGACAGCTTGACGTCCTGGCCTTGGTCCAGCGTTTCATGCACCAGCTCGAAAAATGCCTCGACCATGTCCTTGGACTCGCGCTTGTTCAGGCCAAGCCGGTCGAACAGCATCTCGGACAGGTCGGCCTTGGTCAGCGTGGGCGTCTCCAGGGTCGGCAGCAGCACGTGCACTTCAGGCAGAATCTTGTCGCTCATGACCGCACCCGCGCACTGACGCGTTGAGACAAGGATGCCAGCACGCCCTTCAAGGATGCCTCGATGCGCTCGTCGGTCAAGGTCTGCTCGTCGTCACGCAATTCAAGGCGCACCGCCAGGCTGCGCTCGTTGTCGGCCATGCCGGCCACGGCGGCCTTGGGCTTGTAGATGTCGAACAGGCGAGCGCCACGCACCAGGCCCTCAGAAGGGGCCTCGGTGATGGCTGCCATCAAGGCATCGTGCGTGATGCTGTCGTTCACCACCAGGGCCAGATCACGGTAGACCGACTGCAGGCGCGGCACCGCCTGGAAGGATGGCACCACGCGCTGAGTCAGCACGTCGGCATCGAGCTCAAACAGCACCGGGGCCTGGGGCAACTCGTAGCCCTGACGCCATTTGGGGTGCAATTCGCCCACGAAGCCCACGGATTGACCGTCCAGCTCTACGCGGGCACAGCGCCCGGGGTGAAAAGCCGGGTGCTCTGCGGCCACAAAACGCGGCTGACGCGGCGCCAGCAAGGCCTCCACATCGCCCTTCACATCGAAGAAATCAACGGCGCGCGACGCGGCGCTCCATTGCTGCACATCGGCCGGGCCATAAGCCAGGCCCGTGACGCGGACGGGCTGGTCAATGCCCGCCACGGTTTGGTCACTGTTGATGACGGAGGCATCGCGCTTGAACACGCGGCCAACCTCGAAAATGCGCACGCGGTCGGCCTTGCGCGAGAGGTTGGTGCGCAGCACTTCGACCAGGCTGCCGACCAAGCTGGAGCGCATCACGCTCAAGGGGCTGGCGATGGGATTGAGCACACGGATCGGGTTTTCATTGCCCGCCAGCTCGCGCTCCCAGCGCTCTTCCACAAAACTGAAGTTGATGGTCTCTTGATAGCCCCGGCTGGCCACCGAGCGCCGCACCGCGAACAGGCTGCGCCTGGCTTCGGGCAGCACCTGCGCCTCAATGGGCGCCTTGGGCGGGCGCTTGGGCAATTGGTCAAAGCCAATCACGCGCACCACTTCCTCGATCAGGTCCTCCTCGATCTGCAGATCAAAGCGCCAGCTTGGTGGAATCACCACCAGGTGCGTGTCGCTGCCCTTGGCCTGGGTGCTGTAGTGCAGGTCCAGGCGCGTGAACACCTCCTGGCATTGCGCCAAGGTCACCGGCATGCCGATCACACGCTGGGCGCGCGACAGGCGCAGCGTCACAGGCGGGCGTTCGGCGGCCTTGACCACCTGGTCATCGACCGGGCCAGCGTGGCCACCGCAAATGTCCAGGATCAACTGGGTGATGCGTTCGATGGCTTCGACCGTGGGGGCCGGATCCACACCACGCTCGTAGCGGTGCGAGGCATCGGTCGAGAAGTTGTAGCGGCGTGCACGGCCGGCAATCGACTTGGGCCACCAGAAGGCCGCTTCCAGGTAGACATTGCGCGTGTCGTCGCCCACCGAGGTGGCGTCGCCGCCCATCACGCCGGCCAATGATTCGACCTGCTGCTCATCGGCGATCACACCAACGTGCTCGTCCAAGGTCACGGTCTGGCCATTGAGCAGTTTCAAGGTTTCGCCAGTTTGCCCCCAGCGCACCGTCAGGCCGCCATGCACCTTGTCCAGGTCGAACACGTGCGAAGGCTGGCCCAACTCGAACATCACGTAGTTGGAAATATCGACCAGGGCCGACACCGAGCGCTGGCCACAACGGGCCAGGCGGTCCACCATCCAAGCGGGCGTGGCCGCTTTGGGGTTCACACCACGGATGACACGACCGGCAAACCGACCACACAGGTCAGGCGCCGTGACCTTGACAGGCAGGCGGTCGTCGATGGTGGGCACCACGTGCTTGATGGTCAGCTTGTGCAACGGCGAACCGGTCAGGGCCGCGACTTCACGGGCCACGCCCTGCACGCTCAGGCAGTGCGCCAGGTTGGGCGTGAGCTTGAGCGTCAGCAGCGTATCGTCCAGCATCAGGTAATCGCGGATGCTGGTGCCCACGGGCGCGTCCAGCGGCAGGATGTGCAGGCCCGAAGCTTCTTCAGCCACGCCCAGTTCGCGCGCCGAGCAAAGCATGCCCTGGCTCTCAACCCCTCGCAGCTTGCCCAGCTTGATCTTGAAGGGCTTGCCATCGGCGCCCGGCGGCAATTCGGCGCCCACGGTTGCACAAGGCACCTTGATGCCCACCGCCACATTGGCCGCGCCACACACGATTTGCAGCAGCTCGCCCGTGCCCGCGTCCACCTTGCAAACATTCAAACGGTCGGCATCCGGGTGCTTGGCCACTTCCAGCACCAGCCCCACCACCACGCCCGTGAAAGGAGGCGCCACCGGCTGCTGCTCTTCCACCTCCAGACCGGCCATGGTCAACAGATCGGCCAGTTGCTGGGTGTTCAGGTCAGGGTTGCAAAACGAACGCAGCCAGGACTCGGGAAATTGCATGAGGGATCCTTGGGAAATCTATTAAATCAAGCTTGCACGAAATCGGCGTCCAGCACCACGCGGTAACGGGCCTTGCCGGCGCGCAGGTGGTCCAGCGCTTCGTTGATGCGGCTCATCGGGAAATGTTCAGTTTGTGGCGCGATGCCATGGCGTGCAGCAAAGGCCAGCATGGCGTCGATGTCGGTGCGCGAGCCCGTGGGCGAGGCCGACACGCTGCGTTGCGCGGCCATCAGGCTGCGCGTTTCAACGGGCATCGCTTCGGTCTGCACACCCACCAAGTGCAAGCGGCCATTCGGCGCCAGCGTGCCCATGATGGCCTTCCAATTCAGCATCACATTGACGGTGACCAGCACCAGGTCCAGCTGCCCCGCGATCTGCTTCATGGATGCCGGGTCAACGCTGGAGACCACGCGGTGCGCGCCCAGTTGCAAGGCCTCGTCGCGCTTGGATTCGGACGAGGTGAACGCCGTCACCTCGCAACCCCAGGCCCGCCCAAACTTCAGGGCCAAATGGCCCAAACCACCAATGCCCACCACGCCGATGCGGTGCGTGGGCTTGACGTCATAGGTCAGGAAAGGCGAGAACACCGTCACACCGCCACACAACAAAGGCCCGGCCTTGCTGGCATCCAGGCCTTCAGGGATGGGTGCGACCCAAACCCAATGCGCCCGCACCCGTTCGGCAAAGCCGCCGTGGTGACCGATGATGGTCGGCTGCACCTTGCGGCAAAGTTGCTGAAGTCCGCTCAGGCAAGGATTGCAATGAGTGCAACTGGACGAGTTCCAGCCCAGGCCCACGCGCTGCCCCAGCGTCAAGCCCTTGGCCGACGAGCCCAAGGCGACCACGCGGCCAATGACCTCGTGGCCACCCACCATCGGGTAAGGCGCCACGCCCCATTCGTTGTCGATCAGGGACAAGTCGGAGTGACACAGGCCGCAGTGCTCAACCTGAATCTCAACCTCTTCCAACCCCAGCGGGCCCGGCTCGTAGTTGAAAGGCTCAAGCGGTTGCTTCGCGGCATTGGCGGCCCAGGCTTGAATGGACGTGGCAGCGGTGTTGGTCGTCATGGCTTCGGGTCCTTGTGCGGTGGCGTCGTCTTAAAGCTTCACTGGAACTGCGAGAGAAAGCGCAAATCGCCTTCGTAGAACAGGCGCAGGTCATTGACCCCATAGCGCAGCATCGTCAGGCGATCCGGCCCCAGGCCGAAGGCAAAACCGATGTACTTTTCAGGGTCCAGGCCAAAGTTGCGGACCACATTGGGGTGCACCTGGCCCGAACCGCCCACTTCCAGCCAACGGCCCTTCAAGGGACCGCTGGCGAAAGCGATGTCCACCTCGGCCGAAGGCTCGGTGAAGGGGAAGAACGAGGGCCGGAAACGGATGTCCAGGTCGTCGGTCTCGAAGAAATTGCGGAAGAAATCGGCGAACACCGCCTTCAGGTCAGTGAAGCTCACGGCCTCGCCAATCCACAGGCCTTCGCACTGGTGGAACATGGGCGAGTGGGTGGCATCGCTGTCCACCCGGTAAGTGCGGCCTGGCGCGATCACTCGGATCTCGGGGATGCGCTCGCCACGGCCCACGGCTTCGGCGTGCTGCTTGACGTGCTGCACCGCGTAACGCACCTGCATCGGGCTGGTGTGCGTGCGCAGCAGGTTGCCGCCTTCCACATAGAAGGTGTCGTGCATGGAGCGCGCGGGATGGTCTTCCGGCGTGTTCAAGGCCGTGAAGTTGAACCAGTCGGTCTCGATTTCCGGGCCATCAGCCACGGCAAAACCCATCGATCCGAAGATGGCTTCCATGCGCTCCAGCGTCAGCGACACCGGGTGCAGGCCACCCTCGCCGCGACGGCGTCCGGGCAGGCTCACGTCCAGGCTTTCGGCGCGCAGCTGCAAAGCCAACTCCTCATCGGCCAGGGCCTGACGGCGAGCGGTCAAGGCCGCTTCCACCTGCTGCTTGGCCTGGTTGATGGCGGCGCCACGCGTCTTCTTGTCTTCCACGCTCAACGCGCCCATGCCCTTGAGCAGCTCCGTCAGGCTGCCGGACTTGCCCAGAAAGCGCGCTTTGGCGTTCTCCAGATCGGCAGGGGTGGCGGCAGCGGCAAAAGCCTCAGCGGCAGATTGAACCAGTTGTTCGAGATCGTTCATTTCGTCGCGGTCTTCGTCGTGTTTTTCGTCGCGCTTTGGTCTAAATGCGTCGAAAAAAAAGGCCGGACACGGGGTCAGGCCTTTGTGAAAATTCGGCTGAAAAATTCAGCCGAATCGTTTCAGCATGGTGTGCTGTGCAAGGCTATCAAGCAGCGGCCAACTTGGACTTGGCGATCTCAACCAGGCTTGCAAAAGCAGCCGGGTCATTGATGGCCATGTCGGACAGAACCTTGCGGTCGATCTCGATCGACGCTTTCTTGATACCGGCCATGAACTTGCTGTAAGTCAAGCCCAGTGAACGGCTGCCGGCGTTGATCCGGGCAATCCACAAGCGACGGAACACGCGTTTCTTGGCACGGCGGTCACGGTAGGCATATTGCCCAGCTTTCATGACCGCTTGCTTGGCAATGCGGAAAACGTTCTTGCGGCGACCGCGGAAACCCTTGGCAAGGGCTAGGACTTTTTTGTGACGAGCACGGGCTGTTACACCACGTTTAACGCGAGGCATGGATGAATTCCTTCAGGCGATGAATCAAAATCAAAAAATCAGATACCAAACCCGGGCAACATCTGTGCGACGGAGCTCATGTTGGTTTCATGCACGGCAGTCGAACCACGCAAGTGGCGCTTCGTCTTCGTGGACTTCTTGGTCAGAATGTGGCGCTTGAAGGCGTGACCGCGCTTGACGGTACCACCCGGACGCACGCGAAAACGCTTCTTCGCACTGCTCTTGGTCTTCATTTTGGGCATGTTCTGCTCCTTTTAAATTGTTCCTGACAGGCGCCGCGAACTTCTCCGCGTCTTGATGGCCTGCAGGCACTTCGAACCCACGGAGACGGCGACCAAACCTTCTCCAGGGCAAACACCACCGGTCGCCCGGAGGGTGTCATCTCTGCATCACTTCTTGCGCTTCGGACCCAGAATCATGATCATCTGGCGCCCTTCGAGCTTGGGCATGTTCTCGACCACCGACACATCGGTGAGCTCATCACGCACACGCTCCAGCAACCTCATGCCGATGTCCTGGTGGGTGATTTCTCGGCCCCGATAGCGCAAGGTCACTTTGCCCTTGTCGCCATCTTCCAGGAACTTGCGCAGATTGCGCATCTTGATCTGGTAGTCGCCTTCGTCCGTGCCCGGGCGGAACTTGACTTCCTTGACTTCGATCACCTTCTGCTTGAGCTTGGCGTCGTGAGCCTTCTTCTGCTCCTGGTACTTGAACTTGCCGTAGTCCATCAGGCGACAGACCGGCGGCTCAGCCGCGGCGGCAATTTCGACCAGGTCCACATCGGCTTCGGCAGACATGCGCAAGGCGTCCTGGATGCTCACGATGCCCAAAGGCTCGTTCTCAATCCCGTTCAACCGAACCTCTAGCGCAGTGATCTCACGATTCAGCCGGTGCTTGCGCTCAACATTGGGCGTCCGGCGGTCAAAAAAGTTAGCGATCTCGAATTCCTTCAGGCCACGGGCTCTTCAATGGAGCTCGCACCAGTCAACTGTGAAACACGCGTCCCGGAAAGCGAAGCTGGCGTGGGCTGAAAACACCCACGCGTCACCTCAAGCCTTGCTGGCGATGTCTTGAGCAATCCTCTGGGAGAAGCTGTCTAACGACATCACACCGAGGTCTTGATTGCCCCGGGCGCGCACGGCGACGGCACCAGCATCCTTCTCTTTGTCACCGACAACGAGGATGTAAGGCACCTTTTGCAGCGAATGCTCACGGATTTTATAGGTGATTTTCTCGTTACGCAAATCCAATTTGACCCTAAGTCCTTGTTTCTGCAATGCTTTGGTCACTTCTTTGACGTAATCGGCCTGCGCATCGGTGATATTCATGACCACAACCTGGGTGGGCGCCAGCCAAACCGGCAGCGCGCCGGCATGCTGTTCGATCAAAATCCCGATGAATCGCTCCAGGCTGCCCAGGATGGCGCGGTGCAGCATCACGGGATGCTGACGCTCGCTGGTGTCGGTCACGTATTCGGCGTTCAGGCGCTGTGGCATCGAGAAGTCGACCTGGATGGTGCCGCACTGCCAGTGGCGGCCCAAGGCGTCTTTCAGGGTGTATTCGATCTTGGGGCCGTAGAAAGCGCCCTCGCCCGGCGCGATCTCGAAGTCGCTGCCGGTGGCGCGCAGGCTTTCGATCAGGGCTTGCTCGGCTTTGTCCCAAACCTCGTCGCTGCCAATGCGGGCCACAGGGCGCGTGGCCACCTTGTAGATGATGTCGGTGAAGCCGAAGTCCAGGTAGACCTTCTGCAGCAAGGCTGTGAAATCGACGCACTCTTGCAGGATCTGGTCTTCGGTGCAGAAGATGTGGCCGTCGTCCTGGGTGAAGCCGCGCACGCGCATGATGCCGTGCAGTCCGCCGGTGGGCTCGTTGCGGTGGCACTGGCCAAACTCACCGTAGCGAACTGGCAGGTCGCGGTAGCTCTTGATGCCCTGGTTGAAAATCAGGATGTGGCCCGGGCAGTTCATGGGCTTGAGGGCGTAGTCGCGCTTTTCACTCTCGGTGGTGAACATGTTTTCGCGGTACTTGTCCCAGTGGCCGGTCTTCTCCCACAGCGTCTTGTCCAGGATCTGTGGGCCCTTGACCTCCTGGTAGCCGTTGTCGCGGTAAACGTGGCGCATGTACTGCTCGACCGCCTGCCACACCGTCCAACCATTGGGGTGCCAAAAGACCACGCCCGGCGCGTGCTCATCGATGTGGAACAGGTCGAGGTCGCGGCCCAGTTTGCGGTGGTCGCGCTTTTCGGCTTCTTCCAGCAGGGTCAGGTACTTTTGCAGGTCGTCCTTGCTGGCCCAGGCCGTGCCGTAGATGCGCTGCAATTGCTCGTTGCGATGGTCGCCACGCCAATAGGCGCCCGCTACCTTCATCAGCTTGAAGTGCTTGAGCTTGCCGGTGCTGGGCACGTGGGGCCCGCGGCACAGGTCGGTGAAAGCGCCTTCGCTGTACAGCGACACGTCCTGGTCGGCCGGGATGCTTTCGATGATCTCGGCCTTGTAGTGCTCGCCCAGGCTTTTGAAGTAAGACACGGCCTCATCGCGCGGCAACACGCGGCGCTCAACCTTCTCGTCCTTCTTGGCCAGGTCGCCCATCTTCTTTTCGATGGCGATCAGGTCTTCGGGCGTGAAGGGTCGCTTGTAGGCAAAGTCGTAAAAGAAGCCGTTCTCAATGGTCGGGCCGATGGTGACCTGCACCTCGGGGAACAGCTCTTTGACGGCGTAGGCCAGCAAGTGGGCGGTCGAGTGACGGATCACGTCCAGACCGGCGGAGTCCTTGTCAGTGATGATGGCCAGCGACGTGTCAGCGTCCATGAGGTAGCTGGTGTCCACCACGCGTGCGCTCTCGCCCTGCCCCACCCGACCGGCCAAGGCGGCTTTGGCCAAGCCGGCACCGATGGACGCCGCCACCTCGGCGATCGTGACCGGGCCAGGGAATTCGCGCTTGGAACCGTCGGGAAGCTGGATGGAAATCATGGTGAAACCTGTCGATGTTTTGTGGGGCGTGCGCAAACACACAAGCAAGAGCGCAGACCAATGAAAAAGCGCGGTGGGTGCCGCGCTTTTTTGAATCAGATGCGAATAAGCAATTGAAGCAGCGGCCAGCCTTTTAGACCTCGGTGGAGGTCTTCGTCAGGGTGGTCGTCGTTCGCGGTGTCATAACCGTGATTGCCTTTCTCGCTCTTGCTGGATGGATCGGATTGCCAATATTTTAACCCCTTCCACATCAAGGACGCATGAAAAAAGCCCCGGGCTTGCGCCAGGGGCTTTTGATCGCACTTGGATCGAAGGTTCGATTCAGTGGAACTGTTCTTCTTCGGTCGAGCCAGTCAGGGCTTTCACGGAAGACGAACCACCTTGGATCACGGTGGTCACGTCGTCGAAGTAACCAGCGCCAACTTCTTGTTGGTGCGACACGAAGGTGTAACCCTTTTCGCGAGCAGCGAATTCTGGCTCTTGAACCATTTCGGTGTAGTGCTTCATGCCTTCGCCGTTGGCGTAGGAGTGAGCGAACTGGAACGTGTTGTACCAGTTGATGTGGATGCCAGCCAGCGTGATGAACTGGTACTTGTAGCCCAGGGCCGACAAGTCCTCTTGGAACGAAGCGATTTGCTTGTCGTTGAGGTTCTTCTTCCAGTTGAACGAAGGCGAGCAGTTGTACGACAGCAGCTTGCCAGGGCAGGCAGCGTGCACAGCTTGCGCGAATTCACGGGCGAAGCCGATGTCAGGCACGCCGGTTTCACACCACACCAAGTCAGCGTAGGGAGCGTAAGCAACGCCACGGCTGATGGCTTGCTCCAGACCGTTCTTGACGCGGTAGAAGCCTTCTTGGGTGCGTTCGCCAGTGACGAAACGCTTGTCGTTGTCGTCGCAGTCGCTGGTCAGCAGGTTGGCAGCTTCAGCATCGGTGCGGGCCAGCACGATGGTGGACACGCCCATCACGTCAGCAGCGAAACGAGCAGCCTTCAGCTTTTCGATGGCTTCACGGGTAGGAACCAGCACCTTGCCGCCCATGTGGCCGCACTTCTTCACGGCAGCCAATTGGTCTTCGAAGTGAACACCAGCAGCGCCCGAAGCGATCATGTTCTTCATCAACTCGAAAGCGTTCAACACGCCACCGAAACCGGCTTCAGCGTCAGCGACGATCGGCAGGAAGTAGTCAATGAAACCTTCGTCGCCTGGGTTGATGCCACGGCCCCATTGGATTTCGTCAGCACGCTTGAACGTGTTGTTGATGCGGCGAACCATGGTGGGCACCGAGTCGTACGCGTACAGCGATTGGTCGGGGTACATGGTTTCCGACGTGTTGCCGTCGGCGGCGACTTGCCAGCCCGACAGGTACACGGCTTCCAGGCCAGCCTTGGCTTGTTGCATGGCTTGACCGGCGGTGATGGCACCGAAAGCGTTGACGTAGCCCTTCTTGGCGCCGCCGTTGACCTTGTCCCACAGCTTTTCAGCGCCGTTCTTGGCCAGGGTGTACTCAGGCTGCAGGCTGCCGCGCAGACGCACGACGTCAGCTGCGGAGTAGCCGCGCGTGACAAGCTTCCAACGGGGGTTTTCAGCCCAGTCTTTTTCGAGGGCGGCGATCTGTTGTTCGCGGGTGAGTTTCGTCATGACATCTCCGGGGGAGGTTGGTGGGTACGAGGAAAACCCGTGATTCTACAGAGTTCAGCGGAAATTTCAAAGACTTATGTCTTATATAAGACCCAATTTTTCAGCGCCACGCCGTCTTGTCCATTTTTGGGCATGAAAATGGCATTACGAACCCAATGCTGTAGGGTGACTTGAAAAGACATGGAGCACAACGTGAACCCAAACATGGACGCCTTCTGGATGCCATTCACGGCAAACCGGGAATTCAAACAGTCACCGCGCATGCTGGCCAAGGCCAAGGGCATGCACTACTGGACGCCCGAGGGGCGCGAGATCCTGGATGGCACGTCGGGCCTGTGGTGCGTCAATGCTGGCCATGCGCGGCCTCGCATCGTCGAGGCCATTGCCCGCCAGGTGGAGGAGATGGACTACGCGCCGCCCTTTCAGATGGGCCACCCGCTGGCGTTCTCGTTGGCAGAACGGTTGGTCAAGCTGACGCCTGAAGGCCTCAACAAGGTGTTCTTCACCAACTCGGGCTCCGAGGCCGTGGACACCGCATTGAAGATCGCCATCGCCTACCATCGCCTGCGCGGCGAGGGTCACCGCACCCGTTTGATCGGGCGCGAGCGGGGCTACCACGGGGTCAACTTCGCGGGCACAGCGGTGGGTGGCCTGGGGCCCAATCGCAAGCTGTTCGGCAACTTGGTCACCGGCGTGGACCACTTGCGACACACCCACGACTTGGCACGCAACGCTTTCACCAAAGGGCAACCCGAGCACGGCGCCGAGCTGGCCGACGACCTGGAACGCCTGGTGACGCTACACGACGCGTCCACCATCGCCGCCGTCATCGTCGAGCCCATGGCCGGTTCGACCGGCGTGCTGCTGCCGCCCAAAGGCTACCTGCAGCGCCTGCGCGACATCTGCGACAAGCACGGCATCCTGCTGATTTTTGACGAAGTGATTTCAGGCTTTGGCCGACTGGGCTCACCCTTCGCTGCGCAACATTACGGCGTGACACCCGACCTGCTGACCGCCGCCAAAGGCATCACCAATGGCGTGATCCCCATGGGCGCCGTTTTTGCCAAACAAGCCATTCACGACACGTTCATGCAGGGCCCGCCAGCCGCGATTGAGCTGCCGCACGGCTACACCTATTCAGCCCACCCCATGGCCTGTGCCGCCGCCCACGGCACACTGGACACGTATGAAGAAGAAGGCCTGTTGACGCGGGGCGCGCAATTGGAAGGCAAGTTTGAAGAAGCCTTCCACAACCTCAAAGGCTTGCCCCACGTGGTGGACATCCGCAACACGGGTGCAGTCGTCGCGGTTGAGTTCGCCCCTCGCGCTGGCGCCGCCCCTGGGCGCCGGGCCTTTGGGGCCTTCCTGGGCTGCTGGGAAGAAGGCGTGCTGGTGCGCGCGGCGGGCGACAACATCGCCATCTCGCCGCCACTGATCATCAACGACGACCAGATCGATCAGATTGCCTCGACCCTGGCCAAGGCGATCAAGCGCCTGGAATAAACAGCGCGTTCAGCCAACAAAAAAACCGCCAAAGCCCTCACAGGCTCGGCGGTTTATTCATGCAGGCTTGATGGAAAAATCAGGCGTGCTTTTGGTTGTAGTTGGCAATGCCTTGGGTGACTTCAGCCTTGGCATCGTCAATGCCAGCCCAACCCTTGACCTTCACCCATTTGCCGGGCTCCAGATCCTTGTAGTGCTCGAAGAAATGCTGGATCTGCTTGAGCAGCAGTTCGGGCAGGTCGTCGGTCGACTTGATCTTGGAGTACATGGGCAAGATCTTTTCAGTGGGCACGGCCACCAGCTTGGAGTCGCCACCAGCTTCGTCGTCCATCTTCAGGATGCCCAGGGGACGGCAGGCCACAACCACACCCGGAGGCAGTGGGAAAGGCGTCACGACCAGCACATCGACCGGATCGCCGTCGTCGGCCAAGGTTCGGGGCACGTAGCCGTAATTGCACGGGTAGTGCATCGCGGTGCCCATGAAACGATCGACAAAAACCGCACCGGTTTCATGGTCGACTTCATACTTGACCGGATCGGAGTTGGCCGAGATTTCGATGATGACGTTGAACACATCGGGTGCCTTGGCACCGGGGGGGACTAGCAGCAGGCTCATGATTAATCGATCAGGAGTGTGAGGATTCGAAGAAGCCAAGTGTAGGCCAACAAAAACCGAGCTTTTACCCACTTTTTGCTGCACCGCACAAAAACCACTTGCAATGTGTTTGCAGATCCATATAATTACGGGTATGTTGCAGCGCAACAAAGCATTTTAATCACTTGGCGCAGCGACTTAACCCATTCATCTTACGGAGATATGACATGCTGACCGCTGAACAACTCATGGCCAACCACAAAGCCAACATTGCCACTCTGATGGATCTGGGCCAAAAGGCTTTTGAAGGCGTGGAAAAATTGGTCGAACTGAACCTGCAAGTGGCCAAAGCCACGCTGGATGAAGTGTCCGAGCACACCAAGGCTGTCTTGTCAGTGAAAGACGCCCAGGAGTTGTTGGCCCTGAACACCAGCCTGCTGCAACCGTCCGCTGAAAAGGCCGCCGCCTACAGCCGTCATTTGTATGACATCGCCTCCAGCACCAGCGCTGAAGTCAGCAAGGTTGCCGAGGGCCAAATGTCCGAAGCCCAGAAAAAATTCATGTCTGTGGTGGACAACGCCGTGAAGAACGCGCCCGCCGGCACTGAAAACGCCGTGGTGTTGGTCAAGTCGGCCGTGGCCGCTGCCAACAACGCGTTTGACTCGGTACAAAAGGCTGCCAAGCAGGCTGCTGACGTGGCCGAAGCCAACTTCCAAGCCATCTCCAACACCGCCGTCAAGGCCTCTCAAGCTGCCACGGCCAAGCCCCGCAAGGCTGCCTGATCAGCCACACGGTCGAGCCCGAAAGCCAATTACCTTGCGTTTGGCTTTCGGCGCCCGACCCGAGAGATGCCCTTGCACCACAAGGGCACTCACTGAAAGGTTGTCTCCTCGGTACCTCCTGAAATTCGTTCAAGGTACCCTTAAGCCCGGTGGTTCGCCATCGGGCTTTTTTTCGATCAGGGACCATGATCACTTGGCTTAACGCTCTCGACCCGTTTCCCGATACCGTCAATGCCTGGGGTGCCGACACCGACGCCCCCGGCCTGTTGGCAGCCGGTGGCGATTTGAGCGTTGCACGCCTGAGCGATGCCTATCGACATGGCATCTTCCCCTGGTTCAGCGAAGGTCAACCCATCCTCTGGTGGACGCCTGACCCGCGCATGGTGCTGCCCGTGGACGAGTTCAAATTGAACCGATCCCTGCGCAAGACCATCGGCAAATTCCTGCGCACACCGGGTTGCGAAATCCGCATCGACTTCGCTTTTGATCAGGTCATCGAGGCTTGCGCCAACGCGCCGCGCCAAGGCCAGAACGGCACCTGGATCGTGCTCGCCATGCAGGCCGCCTACAAGCGCTGGCATGCCGCCGGTCAGGTGCATTCGTTCGAGACCTGGATGGATGGCAAGCTGGTGGGCGGCCTGTACGGCATCAGCCTGGGCCAGATGTTTTACGGCGAGTCGATGTTCACCCGGCAGGCCGACGCGTCCAAGATCGCGCTGGCCGCACTCGTGTGCTTTTGCCGTGCCCACGGCATCACTACCATCGATTGCCAGCAACGCACCAGCCACCTGGCCTCGCTGGGCGGGCGCACCTGGCCTCGCGCCGAGTTTGAGGCCCATTTGAGGGGGGCCGTCGATCTCAAGGGGCCTTCAGTTTGGGCCTATGATGATTCATTTTGGTCCCACCTGGATTTGGCAGCGTGACGCACCTCAAAGACCTCCCTCTGGCCTCCTTGCAGTTTTACGCCACGGCGCCCTACCCTTGCAGCTACCTGGATGGCAAGGTGGCAAGGTCGCAGGTCGCCACGCCCAGTCACATGATCAACGCCGATGTGTACTCAGGCTTGGTGGCCAACGGTTTTAGGCGCAGCGGCATGTTCACCTACCGCCCTTATTGCGATGGTTGCCAGGCCTGCGTGCCTTTGCGGATCCCGGTAGAACGCTTTGCGGCCAGCCGCAGCCAACTTCGGGCCTGGAAGTCGCACCAAGGCCTGGAGGCGCGTGTGCTGC
Organism: Aquabacterium sp.; assembly: GCF_014378415.1. GTDB lineage: Bacteria > Pseudomonadota > Gammaproteobacteria > Burkholderiales > Burkholderiaceae_C > Aquabacterium. The sequence goes on along the minus strand of NZ_JACMNS010000059.1, from coordinate 5,263 downwards.
GCCTGTGCTTCACACCAGAGCATTACCAACTCTACTTGCGCTACCAGGCCGGCCGCCACAAAGGCGGCGGCATGGACCATGACTCGGTCGATCAGTACACCCAGTTCCTGCTGCAAAGCCGCGTCAACTCAAGGCTGGTGGAGTTTCGCGAGCCGCCGCAGGAGGGCCAGGCCCAGGGTGCGCTCAAGATGGTATCGATCCTGGACATCCTCAACGATGGCCTGTCAGCGGTCTACACCTTCTACGAGCCAGAAGCCAACAAGAGCTACGGCACCTACAACGTACTTTGGCAGATCGACCAGGCTCAGCAATTGAACCTGCCGCACGTTTACCTGGGCTACTGGATCCAGCAGAGCCGCAAAATGGCCTACAAGACGCACTTTCGGCCACACGAGACGCTCAAGGGCGGCCAGTGGCGCGACGAACCCTCGCCCGAGGCCACCCCCGCCCATCACTTGCTCAAGACCACCTGACCCGACACGGTCACGGTGAGCACGCCTTTGCCCGGCTCGACCGGCAAGGCGGCTTCGGCCGCGTCAGCTGATTTGGCACGCATGGCCATCATCATCGGGCGGCCTTGAAAACCGGGCTCGCCAGTCTGAACGTTGACTTCGCCCAGCGAGTAGCCGTTGAAGCCGAAGTTCTTGGCCAACTCGCCCGCGCGGTTGCGAAAACGGTTGATGGCGTCGGCCGTGGGCGCCGATTCATGCTGCTCACGCAGGGCGCGTGACAGGCCATAGCTCACGTTCACCACATTGAGCTGATTCAGCTTGCCAGCCGTTTGCGAAATGCGCGTGGTGTCGGTGCCCTCCAGCACCAGCTGCGCCGTGCCCTGCCAACCATTGATGCGGCCGTTGTTGCCATAACGCGGATTGATCGCGAAATAGCCGGTGCGCACCTCCATGGCGCCTGCCTGGGCTGAGCGCTTGGCTTCGGTCAAGGCGGCGTCCAAGGCTTGCTTGAGGCTGCTCTGCACTTCAGCGGCCTGAGCGCCTTCGCGGTTGGCCTGCAAGGTGACGGCCAACAGGTCCTGCGTGACCTCCTGAGTGGCCGTGGTCTGAAAGCTGACCACATTGGCACGAAGCGGCTCTGCAGCTTGAGCCACCGACGCGCTCGCGGCCAACAGAGCCGAACTCAACAACATGGGGACCAAATAACGAGGCATGAGGGCTCCTGACAACATGGTTTTTTGAATCCAGCCAACGAACAGAGGTCCGCGGCCAAGGACTCATGCAATCTAACGCGTCAGGGCCTGCCCACGCTGACTCCGGGGCTTTTTACCGCATGTCAAGCCCCTCTTGACGCCCAAGCCCCAAGAGCGCAAGATTTGTAACAAGGGGTCAGAGCACCGGTTTTTGCCCATGCAAAGTGCGCACAATCCCGGCTTGTTACAAATTCCGAGGAGAGACGGATGACCACAGCGAACACCCAACGCCCAGATCGAATTCTGGTGGTGGACGACGACGCCCGCATCCGCGACCTGCTGCGCCGCTACCTCAGCCAGGAGGGCTTCGAGGTCCTGCTGGCCGAAGATGCCAAGGCGCTCAACCGACTGCTGACCCGTGAATCTGTCGACCTGATCGTACTGGACCTGATGCTGCCCGGTGAAGACGGCCTGTCCATCTGCCGCCGCCTGCGCGCCGCCAACGACAGCACGCCCATCATCATGCTGACCGCCAAGGTCGAGGACGTGGACCGCATCGTGGGCCTCGAAGTGGGCGCCGACGACTACATGCCCAAGCCCTTCAACCCGCGAGAGCTGCTGGCCCGCATCCACGCCGTGCTGCGCCGCCGCCCTGCCCCCGAGGCGCCCGGCGCCCCAGCCAAGGATGCACAAACCGTGCAGTTCGGCCCCTTCGAGTTCGACCTGGCTTTGCGCCGCTTGAGTAAGGAAGGCGAGCCCCTGGCCCTGACCACTGGCGAGTTCTCGATGCTCAAGGCACTCGTGCGCCACCCGCGCCAACCCCTGTCACGCGACAAGTTGGCGCAACTGGCCCGTGGCCGCGAATTCGAACCCTTTGACCGCAGCCTTGATGTGCAGATCTCGCGCCTGCGCAAGATGATCGAGCCCGATCCCTCACAGCCCCGCTACATCCAGACGGTCTGGGGTGTGGGTTATGTGTTCGTGCCGGACGGTGGGGCTTGATGGTGGCGCATGCGTAGAAATCGTTTCGCGCTCAGTCTGTTCTGGCGGACGTTCATCCTTCTGGCCCTGCTGCTGACCTTGGGCATCGTGGCCTGGGTTCAAACCTTCAAGGCCCTGGAGTTCGAGCCACGCACCGTGCAAGCTGCGCAACAAGTGGCCAGCTTGGTCAATTTGTCTCGCGCGGCCTTGCGCTACGCCGACAGCATCAACCGTGTCACGCTGATCAAGACCATGTCCGAGCAGGAGTCGATCATGCTCAAGGCGCGGGAGCCGTCGGATCAGTTTGAGCCCTTTGAAGTCAACCGTTTCACCAATGCGATCGGCAAGGAGTTGCGTTCGCGCCTGGGGCCCACCACGGTGGTGGCCAGCAGCGTGAACCATGTGCCAGGTTTGTGGGTGGGCTTCCAAATTGAGCGGGACAACTATTGGTTGCAAGCCGACACATCGCGCATCGAGCCCATGACCGGGCGCACCTGGTTCATTTGGGTGGGCATTGCCTTCATCGCCACGATTCTGGGGTCGGCCACGATTGCCCGGCTGATCAACCAGCCGCTGAAAGAGCTGTCGTTCGCCGCCAGTCGCATCAGAGAAGGTGAATACGACTCCGTGCTGGACGAGTCCATGATCACGCGCGAAATCCGCGAGGTGAACCAGGGCTTCAACCGCATGGCGCGCGAACTGGCCAAGGTGGACGAAGACCGCGCGGTGATGCTGGCCGGCATTTCGCACGATCTGCGCACGCCACTGGCCCGCATCCGCCTGGAAGCCGAGATGAGCGTGGTCGACGAAGAGGCCAAACGCAACATCGCGGCCGACATCGACCAGCTGGACGCCATCATCGACAAGTTCATGGACTACGCGCGGCCCGGCGATGTCACGCTGGTGCCGGTGCATGTGTCGTCGGTGGTAGACAAGGCCATCAGCCAGTTCCGCGATACCAAGCGCATCCGCATCGGGGCCAAGTTGCCCATCGATACCAAGGTGATGGCCGACGAGACCGAGTTGGGCCGGGTGCTGACCAACCTGTTCGAGAACGCCCGCCGCTATGGCCGCAACACCTACACCGGCGTGGCCAATGTAGAGGTCAGCTACACGCGCTCAGGCTCTTGGGTGCTGTTGAGCGTGCGCGACCACGGACCCGGTGTGGCCGTGGAAAAACTGGCACAACTGACCACGCCGTTCTTCCGAGGTGATGCCGCGCGAACGGCCGCCACAGGCGCAGGGCTGGGCCTGGCGATTGTAGAAAAAGCACTCCAGCGCATGGGAGGCCAGCTGGACCTGGGCAATGCGCCAGGTGGTGGCTTGGTGGCCCACATCAGGCTGAAGCGGGCACCTTGATTTGACTTACGCCTTCTTCACCAGAAGGCAGACGGCCCGGGCCTCGATCGCCCGGCCTTCGCCCACCGGGCCCATTTTTTCAGCGGTTTTGGCTTTGACGTTGACGGACTCAACGCTCACCCCCAGTGCGGCGGCGATTCGCTCGCGCATGGCCTCAATGTGGGGCGCCATTTTGGGCGCCTGGGCCACGATGGTGCTGTCTACATTGCCCACCATCCAGCCTGCCTGAGCCACCCGGCGAACGGCCTCTTGCAACAACGCCACCGAATCAGCGCCTTTGAACGTTGGGTCGGTGTCGGGAAAGTGGCGGCCAATGTCACCCAGGCCCGCCGCGCCCAACACGGCGTCGGTGATGGCATGTAGCAGCGCATCGGCATCAGAATGCCCCAGCAAACCATGGGTGTGCTCGATGATGACGCCACCCAGGATCAAGGGCCGCCCCGTCACCAGCGCGTGCGTGTCCCAACCTTCTCCAACTCGAATCGTCATCTCAGTCCTCTGGCAGGCCCTGGTTTGTCAGGCTGGCGCTATTTTGAGCCCAGCCACAGTGGACCACGTAATGTGGAGGAAGTGTCGTCACGGCCAATGCACCAAATTGGCTCAAAACCCCATCAATGCGAACCGCCAGTATCGCCTTGAGCCCAAAATCAGGGCGAATAAGGCGCACAACAACGAGACACTGCAACACCAAACTGGCCCATTTTTTGCTTTTATTGGTGCATAGCTTGATTCATCAACGCATTCGACCCCAAGTCGGTGCGTTTTTTCTTCTTCAGTTCACTTCGAATTTGGGCATGTCATGGAGTCATCGAAACAAGGCATGGATGCGCTGTTCATCCTGCTGGGCGCAGTCATGGTGTTGGCCATGCACGCCGGATTTGCATTTCTGGAGTTGGGCACGGTGCGCGGCAAGAACCAGGTCAATGCCCTGGTCAAAATCCTGGTGGACTTCTGCGTGTCCACCATCGCGTATTTCTTCGTGGGCTACACCGTGGCTTACGGCGTTGACTTCTTCAGCGGTGCCGAGGTGCTGGCCCAGAAGAATGGCTACGAACTGGTCAAGTTCTTCTTCCTGCTGACCTTTGCTGCGGCCATCCCAGCCATCATTTCGGGCGGCATCGCCGAGCGGGCCAAGTTCCATCCTCAGATGCTGGCCACGGCCGTGATCGTGGGTCTGCTGTATCCCTTGTGCGAAGGCGCGGTGTGGGCCAACAAGTTCGGCATTCAGACTTGGATTGCAAGCGTCACGGGCGGGCCCATGCACGACTTCGCCGGTTCGGTGGTGGTTCACGCCTTTGGCGGCTGGATTGCGCTGCCCGCCGTGCTGATTTTGGGCGCGCGGCGCAACCGCTATCGCAAGGACGGCGGCATGTCGGCCCACCCGCCCTCCAGCATCCCCTTCCTGGCCTTGGGATCTTGGATCCTGGCAGTGGGCTGGTTTGGCTTCAACGTGATGAGCGCGCAGACCATCGACAAAATCTCAGGCCTGGTCGCGGTGAATTCGCTGATGGCCCTGGTGGGCGGCACCTTGATGGCGGCGTTGCTGGGCAAGAACGATCCTGGCTTCGTCTACAACGGCCCCTTGGCCGGATTGGTGGCCGTGTGCGCAGGCTCAGACGTCATGCACCCTGCGGGCGCTTTGGCCGTGGGGGCCATTGCCGGCGCCATCTTCGTGTTCATGTTCACGCTGACGCAAAACAAATGGAAGATCGACGATGTGCTGGGCGTGTGGCCGCTGCACGGACTGTGCGGCGTGTGGGGCGGCATCGCAGCGGGCAT
>NZ_JACMNS010000058.1 GCF_014378415.1 Aquabacterium sp. | reverse complement strand
CTGAGTCGAGGCCCAGGCTTTGAGCCCAAGCCGTCTGGACAAAGAAGGGAACGCACAGGGCCGCGCGTGCCACCCAGGAAAGATAAAACCGTCGCATCGAATTCTCCGCACATCAGCAGGGGGACATTCGGCGAACAGGCAAAAACCCGCCTCACATGGGCAAGATCACATCAAGGTGTGTTCATGCAGGACCTGTCTCGCCGACTCAGGGCAAGGCGGTCCAATTGGGGCGTTCAATGCGGGTCGCATCGAAGGAGGTGTAGCCCGCCAGCGGCGAGGCCACCAGCTCAGCCTGATGCATGGGCAGCCCAGGCAATGGCACAGCGGCAGGCGGCAAAGACACCGACGAACAGCAATGATGATCGTGGTCAAGCATGGCCGAGGCCGGGCTGTCATTTTGAGCGTCGCCACGCGGGTGATCACCACTGTCGGCATCAGCGTGGTGCTGGTGCTCGTGGTGACCCAGGTGATGTGTGTTGCCCTGGCTGCTTTCATGCAGGCAATACGGCTCCATGGCCGCCCAGGCGGCCTGGAGAGGCAGCAGTACCAGCAGGAAAATGGCAATCAGGCGGCGCATGGTCGTCAGTATATCGGCCGACGGGTTGATGCCCAGCTGAACAGCGGTAACCTTGCACAGTACATCCACGAGAGCGGAAATCATGCACAACAAGGATCACTGGGATAAGGTGTATTCCACCAAGGCACCAGACAACGTGAACTGGTTCGAGCCGCATGCCGACACGTCGATGCGCCTGATTCGCGCAGCGGGCCTGGCACGCGACGGCGCCATCATCGACGTGGGTGGTGGCGCCTCCACGCTGGTCGATGACCTGCTGGACGAAGGCCACACCCACCTGACCGTGCTGGACCTGTCGGGCGCGGCCTTGGCGGAAAGCCGTCGTCGCCTGGGTGCTCGGGGGGCATGCGTGAAGTGGCTGGAGGCGGACATCACCCGCGCGAGGCTCAAACCTCAAAGCATCGACCTGTGGCATGACCGCGCCGTTTTCCATTTTTTGACGTCCGAGGAGGATCGTGCGGCTTACGTCGCGCAGGCCTTGCGGGCACTCAAGCCAGGCGGCCACGTGGTCATGGCCACCTTCGGCAGCAACGGCCCCACGCAGTGCAGCGGCTTGCCAGTCATGCGCTACGCCACGGACGAATTGCACGCCGAGTTTGGCGAGGCCTTCACCCTGCTGGCGCATGAAGAACAGTTGCACCACACGCCGTTTGGCACCGATCAGCAGTTCATCTACTGCATGTGCCGAAAGCAGCTTACTTGAAGGCGACAAATCAAACGTAGGCGCAGAAGGTGCGGTTGCGTCTGCGCAGGGATGACGCTGTGATTGCCGGGCGGCTACATCCGCTCCGTCTCAATGATGGTGGGCGTGATGATGAACAGCAGTTCACGCTTGACGGTGTTCTTGGACTGGTTCTTGAACAAGTAGCCCAGCACCGGCAGGTCGCCCAGCAGCGGGGTCTTGTTATTTTCCTCGACGTGGCTGCTGCTCTGAAAGCCGCCAAGCATCAGGGTCTCGCCGCTCTGCAAGGTCACGTTCGACGTGGCCTGATTGGTGTTGATGGTGGGGCCCACGGTGGAGTTGCCGCCCACACTGTCGTCGGTCATGCTCAAGTCCATTGAGATCGAACCATCGGGCGCCACCAGGGCGGTGACCGATACGCTGACCTTGACGTCAATGAACTCCGTCGTGTTGACCCCCTGCACCAGCGAAGGCTTGGAATAGGGAATGCGCTGCCCCGATGAGATCAGGCCAGGGCGCAGATTGCTCAACACCAGCTTGGGATTGCTCAGCACCTTGGTGTGGCCAGCCTCTTCCAGCGCCGAGATTTCCAGGCCGATGTTGATGCCCGCCGGCAGCTTGTAAAAGCCAAAGGCGAAGGTGCTCACGACCGCCGAGGTCAGCCCATTGGTGGCCGGCAGCGTCACGCCATTTGGGAACGCCGAGGTGCCGTTGTTGGCGATCTGGTTCAAGTCGCCGATCGTGCCGCCGAGCTGCACCCCCTGCTGGCGTGGGGTGGCCGCGCCCAGCATGTGCGAGCTGGTGACGCCGAACTTGGCGCCCAGGCTTTTGCCGAAGTACTCGTCGGCGCTGACGATCTTCACCTCGACCAGGATCTGCTTGACCGGCAAGTCGATGCGCCGCATCAGGTTCTCGATCAACTGGTGCTCCGCCTCGGTGCCCTTGACCAGCAGGGTGTTGCTGCGCGAATCCACCACCACGGTGGACAACTCGCGAGGCAGCAACGGTGAGTTCGGATCGGCCAACAGGGCTTGCACATCGGTGGCGCGCATGTGCGTCACGGTGTAGGCCTTGACCAAGGTGCCGTTGACGGTGCTGCCCAGCACCTGGGCGATGCTGGTGGCGCCTGCGCTGATGCTGGCCGTGCTGAGCGGCTCGTAGGCGCGCGTGGGTGGGGCCTCGGGCGTGCTCAGCGGGATGGGCTGGAACATCTGGGTCAGATCGGGCCGCTGCTTGGCCATGGCCGGCATCGGTGTTTCAGCAGCGTGTGCCGCGCCCATACTCAACGCCAACAGCAGCGCGGCGAGTTGGGTGGCGGTCAAGATCGGATGCAGCATGGCGGGCCTTCGAAGGGTGCGGGGCTGCCTGCAAGAGGCAGCCCCATTTGGCGACAGAATTACTTTTTGTCGGTGCTGGTTTTAGCAGCCGTAGCCGCCACCATCGCAGCCTTGAAGGCCGAGTCATTGACGAAGCTGTTCCAGCGCACCATCAGGCTGTTGTAGGTCGACTGCTCCAACACTTTGGCATTGACGACCACGGTGATGTCGGCGTTCAGCTTGAGCAGTTCGGTGTAGCGCTCAAAAGGTTTGCCCTGCAACTGCGCCACCCCGAAGTTGCTGTAGCCAAAAGCGATGTTGAGGTTGTTCCACTCGGCCGAGCCCGGCACGAACCTGACCACCGGGGAGGCTGGGGGCGTGACCGGCGGCTTGACTTCGAGGGTGGTCGCCTTGGTCGGCGTGGTGGTGCCAGCCGTGGCGCCGCCGCAGGTGCCCGTCACGTTGACCCTCACCCAGCCCACGCTGGGCGTGCTCGATTCGGCATTGATGACCAGCTTGATGTTGTTCTGGCCGGGCACCAGGTAGGGCTGCGTCCAGATCGTCTTGAGGGCGCTGGCCACCAGGTCGATCTTGGTGTTCTGCGCAATCAGCGTGTCATTGCTGAACAAGCGGTTCGTGGTGTTGGTGGCCGCCGTGGCCGACACTTCGTCGTACTTGACGTTGAAGACGCACTTGCCGTTGCTGGCCAGGAAGGCGCTGGAGGCATCCACGTTGATGACGTTGATCGAGCTGCCCCCCACGCTGATGGCGCTTTGCTGGATCACCGTGGCGCCATCGGGCTTGACGATGCGGAACATGCCGGTGACCTGAGGCCCCGCGAAGACCGGCGACAAGCTGGTGGGGGGCTTGACCGTGGTGGTCTTGGGCGGCTCAGTGGTGGAGGTGGTGCCAAAATTGGCGGCGAACGCTGGCGTGGTGGCCAGCACGGAGATCATCAGAAAATGGGCGTTCATCTTGCGTCCTTCAGAAAGAAGTCAGTGACTTCAGATTGAACAAAGGTGCAAGCGGAAACCATGGGACGCGCGATGCAGGACAGGCCTATCCTGCTTAGGGCAGCCCCGCTATCTTCTGCATTGCGGCAGTAAGACCGGAGGCTTTGCGTCCCCGCCTTTCGACGGGTTTGCCAACTGTGCAAATTCAGAATAGTGACATCTGCTTGCATTTGTTAGCGCATATGTCACACATTGCGATGGCCTCGGATCAGCGGACATTTGGCGGTGCTGAACGGTACTTGGCCTGTCCCCTGGCGGCGGCTCAGCACCGTGAGCGCCAGGCCCAGCCCACCCAGAATCAGTGCGGGCGCGCTCGGCTCGGGCACCGGGATCGCCAGCGCCGCCGAGGTACTGGCCGCGCTGTTATTGGCTGTGGCATTGACCAGGGCGCCCAGGGCGCCGAAGTTGGCATAGCCCTGGGCGTTGGCGCCGCCGACGGCGACGTTTCCACGCGCACAGCCACGGTCTGGTGCGCCCTCCCCTGCCTTGACTACATCGCACAGTCGTACGTCTGCTGGCGGCTGGCGCAAGCCCCTTCGCTGTCGACAGTGATGCCGCGCTGGATGCCCTGGCTGTTCTTCAGCGCGGCCAACACGCCGGCCACGCGCATGAGGCTCTTCGCCGTGTTGGCCACCTGGCACTGCAGGTGCCTCTGGCCGATTCGGTTCTGGTGCAGATCGAGGATGACGGCATCGGTCTCGACACGGGGGTGCTTGCACCTGGGCGAGGCCTGCGGCATTTGCAGCACCGTGCCGAACGTGCGCTTCATGGACCTCTTTTTGACAACTACATGATGAGCCCCACGCAGCGCATCATGGCCGAAGCCAAGGGGGCGTTGAACCACACGCGGTGGAGCCGCTCCCCGGGACTACCGGCAAACGCTCAGGTCTGCGCGTGCGTCACCTGAACCACGCGCCCAGCCTCGAACTCCACCAGCGTGTCGGCAAACTGGCGCACATCGTCCGGATCGTGCGAGATCAGGATCATCGGCACGCCAAAGCGGCGCCGTATCTCGTCCAGCTCGGTGCGCACTCGGCCGCGGAGCACCGTGTCCAGTGCCGAGAAAGGCTCGTCCAGCAGCAGCAAATCAGGTTGGCGGATCAGGGCACGGGCCAAGGCCACACGCTGGCGTTGGCCACCCGACAAGGTGGCGGGCAAACGATCTTGCAAACCACCGATGTCCAAGGCCTGCATGATGTCACCCACTTGGCGACGGGTGACGGGGCTCAGGCGCCAGGGCAAAGTCGGCAGCAAACCAAAGGCAATGTTGCGCGCCACGCTCAGGTGCGGGAACAGCGCGTAGTCTTGAAAGACATAGCCCACGCGGCGATCTCTTGCACGCACGTTGATCCCCTGCTCGTGGCTGAACAGCACGCGCTCACCCAGGCGAATGTGGCCATGGTCTGGGCGCAGCAAGCCAGCGATGGCCTGGATGGTCAAGGTCTTGCCCACGCCCGAGGGGCCGAACAGCACCAGGCGGTCGTTGGACGACTCAAACCGGGATTGCAGGTGGAAAACGCGACCACGCTCGCCGACCGACACGCCGATGTCCACATCGATTTTCATCGCTCGGGCCTGGGGTTGAGCAGGCGGCCGGACACCACCAGGATGACGATGCACAGCACCGAGATCACGATCACCAGGGTGTTGGCCAAAGCGTCATTGCCCGATTGCACGGCGTCGTAAATGGCCATGGACAAGGTCTGCGTTTTGCCGGGGATGTTGCCCGCGATCATCAAGGTGGCACCGAACTCACCCATGGCTCGGGCGAAGGCCAGCATGGTGCCCGCCGCGATGCCGCGCATGGCCAGCGGCAAGCTGATGTGCAGGAAGATTTTGAGCTCGCCGGCACCCAGCACGCGGGCCGCTTTTTCAAGGTTGACATTGACGCCTTCAAAGGCCGCGCGCGACGAGGTGAACACCAAGGGAAACGCCACGACCGACGCGGCAATCACCGCGCCCTGCCAGGTAAACATCAGGGTGATGTCGAAGTGCGTGGACAGCCATCGGCCCGCCGGTGCGTTGCGGCCCAGCACCACGATCAGGTAGTAGCCCAGCACCGTGGGGGGCAACACCATGGGCAAGGTCAACACGGCCTCTAGCAGGCGCTTGCCCGGCCAGCGACCGCGCGCAACCGCCCATGCGAAAGCCACACCAAGCACCCCGGCCGCTGCCGTGGCCCAGGCGGCCACCTTGAGGGTGAGCCAGAGGGCGTTCAGGTCCAAATGCACCACCGATCAGGGTGCCGATTTGAAGCCGTATTTGGCCAGCACGGCCTGCCCGCTGGAGCCGGTCACGAACTTCACGAAGTCGGCGGCCGCGACCGTGTTCTTGCTGGCGGCCACCAGCGCCAGGGGATACAACACCGGCCTGGACGTGGGCACGGTCAGGTCGATGCGCACCTTGTCTTTGTCGATCAGGGCGTCGGTGCGGTAGACGAAGCCCGCTTCGGCCTCAGCCCGGCTGACATAGTTCAGGGCCTGGCGCACGTTCTCGGCAAACACAAACTTGGGCATCAACACGGCCCACAGGCCTGCTTGTTCAAGCACCGCCTGGGCATAGCGGCCCGCAGGCACGGTGGCAGGGTTGCCCACGGCAATGTGCGCCATGGCTGGGCGCTTCAGATCGCCCAGGGCCTTGAGGCTGGCGGGTCGCGACAGGGGCGACACCAGCACCAGTTCGTTGGCCGCAAAGTTCACGCGCGTGTCCACCTTGATCAGGCCTTGGGCCTGGGCCTTGTCCATGGTTTCGACATCAGCGCTGGCGAACACGTCCACCGGCGCACCTTGGGCGATCTGCGCCAGCAGTGGCCCGGAGGCCGCGAAGTTGAAGTTGACCTTGCTGCCCGGATGCGCGCCTTGGTAGGCGGCCCCGATGTCGCGCATGGCGTTTTGCAGGCTGGCGGCAGCAGAAACGGTGATCTCTTGGGCGTGGGCGGCCACAGAGAACACCGCCATCAGCGTGAGGGCAACAAAGCGGTTTCGGTGGTTCATGGCAGACTTGGTAAAACGTTAACGCGCTAACGCGATCGATGTATAAACGACTATACAACGATCAGCCCGGTGAAGCCCGCATGCCACGCAAGCCCCTCCAACCCATCCTTGCTTTGACGGGCAGCCTGTCGCTGAAGCAAGGCGCCCATGTGCTGGGCGGGGCCGACCGCATCGCGCTGCTGGAAGCCATCCATGCCACCGGCTCGGTGACGCACGCGGCCAAGGCGGTGGGCATCAGCTACAAAACCGCCTGGGACCGGGTTCAAGACATGAACAACGTGGCCGGGCATGCTTTGGTCGAGCGCGTGACCGGTGGCACCGGTGGTGGTGGTGCCACCTTGACGCCCTGCGCGCTGGAGCTGGTGGTGGCATTTCGTCACCTTGAACAAAAACATGCCGAGGTATTGGGCCAGTTGAGCCAGTCCTTGTCGCATCCTCAGGATGTGCTCAAAACCTTGTCCACACTGGGCCTGCGCACCAGCGCGCGCAACCAGTTGGGCGGCACCGTCAAGCGGGTGAGCAAAGGCGAGGTGAATGCCCTGGTCGAGTTGGCATTGCCGAGCGCCCAGAAGGGCCAAGGCGACACCTTGTTCGCCTCATTGACGATGACCTCCCTGAAGGAACTGGGCGTGATCAAGGGGCGTCAGGCGGTGGCGCTGATCAAGGCGCCCTCGGTGTTCCTGGCTTTGCCCGATTCGCCCATGCGCCTGTCGGTGCGCAACAGCCTTCAAGGCCAGGTGTCGGCCATCCACACCGG
>NZ_JACMNS010000057.1 GCF_014378415.1 Aquabacterium sp. | reverse complement strand
GGCAGCCCCAGCACTTACACCATCGCTGGCGGCCTGTTCTCGATCGACCTGGGTGTGATTGGCGCGGGTCAAACCCTGGCCCTGCAATACGACCTGCAAACCTACGCCCGTGGCGATGCCCTGGGCAATGGCAGCTTCACCACCCCCGTGCAAACGGTGACGGTGCCCGACCAGGTCATCTTCGTGCCTGAGCAGCGCTACACCGTGTACGACAACGGCAGCGGCTATGGCTACGGGGGTGACAGCGGCTACGGCGGCTATGGTGGCGGCTATGGCGATTCGCACGAAGTGGTGATCCCTGAGCACAACGAATTGATCCCCGGCTACACCTACACGGTGGGCGGCCAGACCTTCGTGGGCGAAGCCAGTGGCTCGCACGCCAACAGCGGCGACCCCTTCGGCATCACCTTCGCTGGTGGTGCGTATGACACGGGCGACCGTGCCGGCCGCTTGAGCAACGCAGTCACTTTCTCGGCCGTGCCCGAGCCTGAAGGCTATGCTTTGTTCCTGGCTGGGTTCACCGTGCTGGGCCTGATGGCGCGCCGTCGTCGCCACCAAGCCTGATCTGAGTCACCTGGGGTGGGTCAGCAGCTGGCCGCCCCCACCAGCGATTCAAACTCATCCACCAGTGCCAGCGTCTGGCCTTCGTGGGTGAATGCTTGGTAGTGATCGGCCACGGCCCGCGCGGCTTGCGTGTGGCCGGGCGCGCTCAGCATCTGCTGGATCAAGGCCTTGAAATCAATCGGCCGTTGGCGCTGCGCCGCATTCACGCCCGCCCCGGTGTCGTCCACACACCGCGCCATCAAAAACTGCTCGGCCTGCGTTGGCAGCAGCAGCACCGGCACGCCCGCCAGCAGCGCCTGGGCCAGGGTGGCTTCGCCCGCGTGGCAAATCACCAGCTGGCAGTCCGGGAAGGCCTGCCCCAGATTCACGGGGCCGCTGGCGTAGTGGATGTGGGCGCTGACCACAGGCGGTGTCATGCCGCCCGCCACTTCCGGCAAATAGCACAAGGTTCGGCACCCCAATTGCGCCAGCGCTTGCAGCACGGCCGCGTGGTCGGGGTGGGCGCTGCGCACGTAGGCGAACACGCGCGGGCCATCGCCCGGCGGCCAGGTGGGCGCTTGGCCACCGCTGGGCAAAAAGGTGGGGCCGTGGTAGCGCTCGCCCTCGGGCAGGGCGCCGCGCCGGTAGTGGTCCAACTCGGGCCAGGTGCACAGCAGCGGGCGCTCGCCACGCAGGATGGTGGCCAGGCGCTCAACGGGCGGGGCGCCGTTCATTTGCAGCACGGCGTTGACGTTGCGCAGCACCTCGCCTTCGGAGTGCTCGACCCGGCCCTTGGGGATCGGCTCCCAGTCGCGGAACAAGGGCAGGGGCGCGGTGTCGGGCGGCAGGTAAAAGCCGATGCCGACGGTGGCCACGGGGATGCCCAGAATGCGCGCGGCCAGGTAGGCGGTGGGGGCGTAGTCGGCCACCATCACATCGGGCTGGGTCAGCTCCAGCACGGCTTTCCAGCCTTGCACTAACGCGTTCAGCGCATCCACCCCGAAGTAGCCGTTGGCCAGCAGGATCTCGGCCAGCGTGGCCTGCGGATCGGGCAGGCCCACCACGCGGTGCATCCACACCGGGGCCTGCAAGGTGCGCACCTTCAAGTCCTTGAGCAGCGCGTGGGTGTGGACCAGCTCGCGCAGCATCAGGTCGACATGGTGTCCGCGCCGCATCAGCTCTTGCGTCAAAGGTTTGAGCCGGCCGGCGTGCCCCAAACCACCGCCTAATTCCCAGGACAACAAAAAACGGGCCATGATCGGTGCCCTCCGTGCAAAGTGGAGGTGGGGCTGAGAAGCGGCCATTGTAGAAACTGACGGACAATCCTGGCCTATGGCGACCAAAAAATCCAAAGGCCTGGGGCTGGGCCTGGAGGCCCTGCTGGGCCCCAAAGTCAGCGACACCCCACCGGCAGCGGCGGGCGAAGGCCCCCCCACGACCTTGAAGCTGTCGCTGATGCAGGCGGGCAAGTACCAGCCGCGCACGCGCATGGACGAAGGCTCGCTGTACGAGCTGGCCGAGAGCATCCGCACGCAGGGCATCATGCAGCCGATCCTGGTGCGGCCCATCGGGGAGGGGCGCTACGAGATCATCGCGGGTGAACGCCGCTCGCGCGCCGCCAAGTTGGCCGGGCTGACCGAGGTGCCCGTGCTGGTCAAGGATGTGCCCGATGAATCGGCCGCCGTGATGGCGCTGATCGAAAACATCCAGCGCGAAGACCTGAACCCGCTGGAAGAAGCGCAGGGCCTGCAGCGCCTGACACAAGAGTTTGGCATGACGCACGAGCAGGCCGCCCAATCGGTGGGCCGCTCGCGCAGTGCCGCCAGCAACCTGCTGCGCCTGCTGAACCTGGCCGACGCGGTGCAGGGCATGCTGATGGCCGGTGACATCGACATGGGCCACGCCCGTGCCTTGCTGTCGCTCGAAAAGGCCCAGCAGGTGACCACAGCGCACGAGATCGCGGGCAAGAAGCTCAGCGTGCGTGATGCTGAAAAGCTGGTCAACAAGCAGATCGGAGCCGGGCGGCAAACGCCCTTGCTGCGCGTCAAGGGCGACAAATCGCGCGACGTGCTGCGCCTGGAAGAAGAGCTGTCCGACCTGCTGACCGCGCAGCTTGAGATCCGCGTGAAGAAGCGCACCAAGCGCGGTGAGCAGGGCGAGTTGGCCATCCAGTTTGGCAGCCTGGAAGAGCTCAACGGCTTGATCGACAAGCTGCGCGGCGGCCCTGCGGCCTGACCCGCGCACGCACGCCAAGACGATCGGCATGGGGCCCTGGCCACTGCCCGCCTTGCTGAGCTGGGCCCTGGCCTGGGGCTTGTGCTTTGCCCTGCGCTGGGCGGGTGCGCCACTGTGGGCGGTGCTGGCCTTGCCGACGGCCTTGGGCGCTTTGCTGGCCTTGTTGCCGAAGGTGGCCGCCACACCCTGGCGGCGCGTGTTCGTGGCCGGTGGTTTTCCGCTGTCGGCCCTGGCGCTGGGGCAGGGCAGTGGCTTGCCCGCCTGGGCCTGGTTGGCGCCACTGGGCCTGCTGCTGCTGGCCTATCCCGTCAATGCCTGGCGTGACGCGCCGGTGTTCCCCACCCCGCGTGGCGCCCTGACCGGTCTGCCCAAGCACGCCCCGTTGCCCGCCCAGGCGCGCATCCTCGACGCCGGTTGCGGCATGGGCGATGGCCTGGCCGAACTGCACCGCGCGTATCCGACCGCCGAACTGCACGGCATCGAGTGGAGCTGGCCGTGGCGCCTGGTGTGTGGCCTGCGCTGCCCCTGGGCCAGCGTGCGCCGTGCCGACATGTGGGACGCCGATTGGTCGGGCTTCGACCTGGTCTATTTGTTCCAACGGCCCGAGTCCATGCCCCGCGCGGTTGAAAAAGCCCGCCGCGAACTCAAGCCCGGCGCCTGGCTGGTCAGCCTGGAGTTCGAAGCGGTCGATGCCAATGGCGTGCCGCTCAAGCCGCAAGCGCGTTTGACGCTGGAAGGCGGGCGGCCTGTGTGGATGTACCGACCCACGCTGTGACGATTGCCGGGCGGGCGTCTACACTGTGGCCTTGCCTTGGTACATGACCCGACAACGACCCCTCAACGCCCCGATGTCCCTGCCTCCAGACCCCGCCGCCGCCGACGCCGACACGCTCGCGCCCGTGAGCCCGCCATTCACGCCCGAAGAATTCCGCGCGGCCCTGGGCCAGTTCGCCACCGGGGTGACCATCGTCACGGCCCGCACGCCCGAAGGTGTGCTGGTGGGGCTGACGGCCAACTCCTTCAACTCGGTGTCGCTGTCACCACCGCTGGTGCTGTGGAGCCTGGCGCGGCAATCGTCCTCCTTGCCGGCCTTTTTGTCGGCCACGCATTACGCCATCAACGTGCTGGCGGCCGATCAGCGGCAATTGGCCGAGCGTTTCGCGCGCAAGGGCATCGACCGCTTCGAGGGCGTTCAATGGCGCGAAGGCCTGACCGGCGCGCCCGTGATCCCCGGGGCGGTGGCGGTGTTCGAGTGCGCGCACCGCAGCCACCACGACGCGGGCGACCACGTCATCTTCGTCAGCCAGGTGGCACATTGCAACCGCCGCATCGGGGCAGCGCCGCTGGTGTTTCACGGTGGGCGGTTTTTCAGCGAACTGAACTGGTGATCCGCCCGAGCTGGGCCCGTGCCGCTCAGCCTTCGTTGGCCGATTCCTCGTCGCCCTGGGCGATCAACTGCTCGGCATAACGGTCCAGCAAGGTCAGCAGGCGGGCCACGTCCAGCGGCTTGGTCAGGTAGTCCAGAAACCCACGCTCACGCGCCGCGCTGATCTGATCGGGCATGGCGTCAGCCGACAGGCCCACGCGCGGGATGCCGGCGGTTTCAGCCCGGCGCGCCAGCACATCAGACACGTCCAGGCCGCTCATGTCGCCCAGGTGCATGTCCAGCAGCAGCAGGTCGGGCGGGCAGGCGCGCGCCATCTGGATGGCCTCGGCGCCATTGCGCGCCACCTCCAGGTGCCACTTGGGCCGCATGTTCATCACCTGGCGCACCAGCTCCACGTTGACCACGTTGTCCTCGGCATAGAGCAGGGTCAGGGCGCCGGGGTTCAGCGCGTCGAAAGCGCCCCAGCCCGATCGGGCGCCCAGGCGGCCATGGGCGGAATCGGCCGCCTGCGATTGGGGGTTGAGCGCAGCGGGCAACCACACCCGAAAGCTCGAGCCGATGCCCACCTGGCTGCTGATCTCGATGCGGCCACGCATCAGGTCGATCAGGCGCTTGACGATGACCAGGCCAATGCCGGTGCCCTCGACCGAGGTGCGCTCGGCGCCCAGTCGGTTGAAGGGCTCGAACAGGTGGCTTTGCTGCTCTTCGCTCAAACCGCGCCCGGTGTCGCTGACCGTGATGACCACATAGGAGCGCACCCCCTGCGCCTCGATCATGACGCGCCCGCCGGGCTTGTTGTACTTCACCGCGTTGCTCATCAGGTTGACCAGGATCTGGCGCAGACGCACCTGGTCGGCCTTGACGAAGAGGTCGTCGGCGGGCGGCGTCAGCAGCAGTTGCACATCGCTGTGGGTGACCTGGTTGCTGACCAGGGCCACGGCTTCTTCCAGCACGCTGGACAGGCGTTGCGGCTCCAGGCTCAAGGGCAGGCCGCCAGCCTCGATGCGGGAAAGGTCGAGCACGTCGGTCAGCATGGCCAGCAGGTGGGCGCCCGCGCGCTCGATGTGGCTGACCTTCTTGCGCTGGATGTCGTTGATCGGGTTGGTGGGGTCGACGCGCAGCAATTGCGCAAAACCCAGCATGGCGTTCAGCGGCGTGCGCAACTCATGGCTCATGCGCGACAGGAAGTCGGTTTTTTCCTTGTTGGCGCGCTCGGCGGCTTTGGCCGATGTCATGGCCTCTTCGAACTGGCGGCGCTCGGTGATGTCCTCACTCACGGCCACAAAGTGCAGGGGCTGGCCCCGCGAATCGCGCACCAGGGCGACCGACAGCATCACCCAGACCACCTGCCCACCGGGCCGCACGTAGCGTTTCTCCAGGCTGTAGCGCTGGCGTTGTCCTTCCAGCGCCGAGGCTTCCAGGGCTTCGTCGGTGGTCAGGTCTTCGGGGTGGGTGATGTCGCGGTGGTTCAACTGCAGCAGCTGTTCTCGCGTGTGGCGGGTGATCTCGGTGAACCGGTGATTGACGTCCATGAAGCGGCCATTCAGCGCCAAACGGGCGATGCCCATGCCTGCCGCGTCGAACAACTGGCGGTACTGCTCTTCGGTGCTGCGCAGGGTGTCGCGCGCCACCACCAGGGCGGTCAGTGCCTCGCGTTGGCGCTGCTCAGCCTGCCAGGCCGCGAGGCTGCCGGTGACCAGAGCCAGGGCGGGTGTCAGTTGTGCGGCGAGCAGCTCGCTGTAGCCCCCCGGGCGGTTGGACAGGCCCAGGATGCCGATCAGCTGGCCGCCACGCAGCAGGGGCAGGGCCATGAGGCCTTGCACCCCCGCGATGACTTGGGCGTCCACCTGGTTGTTCACCACCGGCCCACCCGTGTCGAGCACGGCGGCCCACAGGGTGGAGGGCGTTTGACGAGGGTCGTTGGGCCAGATCAGGGGGCCGGCGCTGTGCAATCGCCATTGGCCGGAGGCGGTGTCGACGAGGTCACCGATGAAGCCGCAAGGGCTGCTGGTGAAGGCCATCAACTCGGTCAACTGGGCCTGAACCAGGTCCCAGCCGGACATGCCCCGCCCGTCCACGGTGGCCAGGCGGCTGAAAAGTTGGGCGAGGGTGTCGTCGCAGGCGGAAGCAGAATGGCTGTGCATGGATCTGAAGGTCAGACACCACCGGAGCTTCACAGCCGGGCCTCGGGAGGTGGTGTACCCCGGGGCTCAGGCTCAACTGTCTCACACTTGCCGGGCATCGGCCAGTGTGTTTGCCTGGGCCATGGCGGGGGCGAGTTGGGCGACGGTGCGGTTGCGGCCCTGGGCCTTGGCGGCGTACAGGGCTTGATCGGCGCGCTCCAGCGTTTCCCGCAGGGGTTCGCCGCTGGGGTGGTTGGTGAGGCCGGCCGAAAAGGTCACGGGCAGGCCGCTGGCGCCCGGGCCGTGCTGGTGGGTCCGCAGGCACTTGGCGATGCGCGTGAGCGCGGCCTGGGCGCTGTCGGCTTGCTCGTTGGGCAGCAAGAGCAAGAACTCCTCACCGCCCCAGCGTGCCAGCACATCGGTCTGGCGCAAGGCTTGCAAGGCCGCCACGGCGAACTCCTTGAGCACCTGGTCGCCCGTGGCGTGGCCGTGCAGGTCGTTGACGCGTTTGAAGTGGTCCAGGTCGATCAGGGCCAGGCAGAAGGGTTCGTGGCTGCGCAGTTGCATCGAGGCCGCCTCTTCGATGCGCTGTTGCATGTGGCGGCGGTTGACCAGGCGGGTCAGCTCATCGCGCGAGGCGACCTCTTGCAGCAGGGCCAAGGCGTGGGCCAACTCGCCTTTTTGCGCGATGAGCCGCGCGCGCATCTGACTGACGTAGTAAGCCACGCCCGACACGGCGGGCAGCGTGCCGGCGGCCAGCACGAAGCGGATGAACTCCAGCCGGGCGTCGATGTGGGGGTTGTGCATCGCCATGACGGCCATGATGATGCCCAGGCTGACCACGGTGAAGATGCCCAGGATCACCACCTCGCGCGCCTTCAGCGAGAACATGCCGAACACCAACACCAGGGCCACCAGCATCAGCACCGAGCTGCGCACTTCGCCGGTGATCATGTAGGCCCACAGGATGGCCACGGTGGCGTACAGGCATTGCGGCAGGTCCATCCCCGGGTTGCCCAGCCGCGAAGACCAGTCCGTGCGCACCAGCACGTAGAAGGTGGTCATGCCCACCCAGATGTAGGTCAGTAGCCACAAGCCTTGCTGGCGGGCCACCAGGCCGATGTCGATGGCGAACAGCAGCAACAGCGAGCTGATGCTGTAGCCATAGAAGGCGATCATCGCCAAGGTCACGCGCAGGCGGACCTTGCGTTCGGTGCCCAGGACGAGGTCGCCGATGCGGGTCAGGGCAGGGTGCATGGGTGGTGGGTCTTCGCGGCGCCCAGCTTCAGCTCACGGTGTCGGAGGCGCTGGGTTGCTGCTGGAGGGCGTCCATGGCGGCTTGGCTGTCTTGCAGTTCGACCGGGCTGGCCTGGACCACGGTGCGGTTGCGGCCGTCGCGCTTGGCCTTGTAGAGCGCCTTGTCGGCGCGCTCGATGCAAACGTCCAGCTTCTCGTCGTCGCAATAACCGGTCAGGCCGGCCGAGAAGGTCGCAGTCAGACCGGGTTGGCTGGGCGCCATGACGATGGAGGCCAGGTGGGTGCGGATGCGCTCCAGGCCGATGTTGGCCAGTGCGGGCGAGGTGTCGTTGAGCAGCAGCAGGAACTCTTCGCCGCCCCAGCGCGCCAGCACGTCGGTGTCGCGCATCACTTTTTGCGCTTCTTCGGCGAAGTGGCGCAGCACCTCGTCGCCCACGCCGTGGCCATGGGTGTCGTTCACGCGCTTGAAGTGGTCGATGTCCAGGATGGCCAGGCAGAAGCGGTGGTGGCCCGAGCGCTGCAGGCGCTTTTGATGCTGGTCCAGCACATCGAGCATGTGGCGGCGGTTGACCAGGCCAGTCAACTCGTCGCGGGTGGCCAGCACCTGGATGCGGGTCAGGGCCTCGGCCAGCTCGTTCTTCTGCGCCTTCAGCTTTTCGCGCATGTTGCTCAGCTGCACCGCCAGCGACGAGATGGTGGGCACGATGGCCACGGTCATCCAGAAGTGGGCGAACTCCAGCTTGAAGGGGTAGTGGACCGGGTCGGTCTGGATTTTGATGCCCATGGCGATGCCGATGATGACCACGGTGTAGGCCCCGGCGATCATGGCGCCCTTGGCCTTGAGGTTGAAGATGCCGAACACCAGCACCAGGGCCAGCAGCATCATGGTGGAGCCATGCACCGGCCCGGTCAGCGAATACGCCCCGACGATGATCGTCAGGGATGACAGGATCTGCGGCAGGGTGAGCGAGGGATCCTGGAAGCGCAGGTTGATGCCCGAGCGCAGCACGGCGTACCAGAACGCGATGTTGCCCACGCAGGCGGCCGACAGCAGCAAGGCGTCGTCCAGGTGCATGTAGCCGACGTAGTAAGCGTAGACCTGCAGGCCGATGCACAGCAGGTATACCGTGGCGGCCATGAGCGAACGCTTGATGCGAAGGCGCTGCTTGGGGTCGGCGCCGAACGCCGCGATGAAGAGCCACTTGAGTGCAGGTGATCTCATGGGGTTTACATGTTGTCTGTAGTGGGTTTCGGCAGCAATCGGGCCAGCTTAAGGGCAATGTGAATGTTCAAATTTCTTGAAATAGCGCGTTAACTCAGTTCAACCCCGGTGACTGACCAGGCGCTAAGCTGTGGTCATTGCCTCGCACCTGACCCAAAGGCGAAGAACATGGACGACAAGGGACGCTACACCGGCTTGGCCATTGCCCTGCATTGGCTGCTAGCCTTGGCCATCCTCACGGCGTTTGGCGTGGGGCTGTACATGACGGGGCTGGGCATGTCGCCCACCAAGCTCAAGCTGATCAACTGGCACAAGTGGGCGGGGGTTTCCATCCTGTTCCTGTCGGCGGTGCGCTTGCTGTGGCGCTTCACGCATCGCCCACCCGAGCTGCCGGCCGGCATCCAGCGTGCCATGCCCGCCTGGCAAAAAGTGGCCCATCACGGCACCCACTGGCTGATGTATGGGCTGTTTTTTGCGGTGCCCCTGATTGGCTGGGCCTACAGCTCGGCCCACGGTTACCCCATCGTGTGGTTCGGCGTGTTGCCCCTGCCTGATTTCGTGCC
>NZ_JACMNS010000056.1 GCF_014378415.1 Aquabacterium sp. | reverse complement strand
GTGCGTGGCGCGGGCTACGTGTTCGCCAAGAAGCAGGACGCTGACACCGAAACCGCATGAAGACGCTGGCGCTGCGGATCTACCTGACCGTGGTCACGGTCTTGCTGCTGTTCACGCTGGGCACCGGGTGGCTGGCACAGCGCCACATGGAGAGCGAGCGCAATGAGCTGCAATCCCAGGCTGCGTCGAACGACCGCGCCGCCGCTTGGGGCGAACTCATCGAAAACAGCCTGCCAGCGGTCAACCAGCCCGAGGCCGACCAGGCCCAGGCCCTGCTGGAGTGGGCCACGCGCCTGCGTTTGCCCCTGGCCCTGGACAACCCCCAAGGCCGCCGCATTGCCACCTCCGACCTGATGCAAGAGCGTTTGCTGCGCCAGCGGGGCAGCCTCATCCGCCTGGAGGAAATCCACCTGTCCGATGGCCGAGTTTTGTGGATCTTGCGGCCGTCATTGCTGGTGGCGCGCGGCGGGCGCGGTGGTCCGCCGGGGGGGGAGGGTGGCCCACCGCCGCCATCAGGCATGGGTGGCCCGCCGCACTGGTTCGGCGGCCCCTTGGGTTGGCTGGTGCCGCCGCCCTGGTTGCTCAGCGGCGCGCCGGCGCTGATCCTGTCGCTGCTGCTGTTGTTCGTGGCCGTGGCCATTGGCGCCTGGCCCGTGGCCAACCGCCTCACCCGGCGCCTCAAAGCCCTGCGCCAAGGCGTTGAAACCTTTGGCTCGGGCCAGTTGCAGCACCGCGTTGACGTCGAGGGGCGCGATGAAGTGGCCGACCTGGCGCAAAGTTTCAACCAGGCCGCGCAGCGCATCGAAGACCTCATCGGTGCCCACCGCAACCTGCTGGCCAACGCCAGCCATGAGCTTCGATCGCCCTTGGCCCGGCTGAAGATGGCGGTGGCCATGATGGCCGAGTTGCCGCCCGAGCGCTGCGGTGCCCTGCGCCAGGAAATCAACCAGGACATCAAAGAGCTGGATGCCCTGGTCGAAGAAGTGTTGCTGGCCAGCCGCCTGGATGCCAAGTCCGAGCTGGATCGCCAGCCCGTCGACCTGGTGGGCCTGGCCGCCGAAGAGGCCCGACGCGTGGGCGCTGTGCTGGAGGCCGACGAGGCCTCAGGCCAGGTCGTGAAATTCGACGAACGGTTGGTGCGACGTGCCGTGCGCAATTTGCTTGAAAACGCCAAACGCTATGGCGGTGACCGCGAGCCCATCTTGTTGAACTTGTCGGCTGGACCCTTGCTGGTCGAAGTCAGTGTCAGTGACCGGGGCCCCGGCGTGCCGCCCGAAGAATGCGAGCGCATCTTCGAGCCCTTCTACCGCCTGCCCGGCCATTCAGAGCACGCGGGCGGCGTGGGCTTGGGGCTCAGCCTGGTCCGCCAGATTGCCCAAAGGCACGGCGGCCAGGTGCGCTGCGAAGCCCGCGAAGGCGGGGGCAGCCGCTTTGTGATCACCCTGCCAAAGCAGCCCGCCCAATGGCCAGATAGTCCAGCCCCGAAGCCTTGACGATGCTGGGCTCGTAGAGGTTGCGCCCGTCAAAGATGACGGGTGTCTTCAGGCTGGCCTTGATTTGCGCAAAGTCAGGGCTGCGGAACTCCTTCCACTCGGTCACGATGACCAGGGCGTCGGCGTCTTGCAGGGCGCCCATGGGCGAGTCGGCGTAGCTCAGGGCAGGGTGCTTGCCAAAGATGCGCTGGGCCTCTTCCATGGCCACCGGGTCGTAAGCGGTGACGGTGGCCCCGCGCTTGAACAACTCTTCGAGCACCACGCGGCTGGTGGCCTCGCGCATGTCGTCGGTGTTGGGCTTGAAGGCCAGGCCCCACACGGCAAAGCGCTTGCCGCTCAGGTCTTGCCCAAAGCGCTTGGTGACTTTGTCCACCAGCACCATCTTTTGCGCATCGTTGGCGTCTTCCACGGCCTGCAGCACCTTCAGGTCCTGGCCTTCGCCGCTGGCCGTCTTGATCAAGGCCTTGACGTCCTTGGGGAAGCAACTGCCGCCATAGCCGCAGCCGGCGTACAAAAAGTGGAAACCAATGCGCTGGTCAGAGCCGATGCCCTGGCGCACGGATTCGATGTCGGCGCCCATTTTCTCGGCCAGCAGGGCTAGCTCGTTCATGAAGCTGATGCGGGTGGCCAGCATGGCGTTGGCGGCGTACTTGGTGAGTTCGGCGCTGCGCACGTCCATCACCAGCACCTTGTCGCGGTTGCGCGAGAAGGGCGCGTACAGGGCGCGCATCAGCAAGATGGCTTGCTCGTCGTCGGCGCCCACCACGATGCGGTCGGGCCGCATGAAGTCTTCAACGGCCGCGCCTTCTTTCAAAAACTCGGGGTTGGAGACCACGGCAAAAGGCGTGGTGCTGCCGCGTTTGGCCAGCTCGTCGGCGATGGCGGCGTGCACCTTGTCGGCCGTGCCCACGGGCACCGTGCTCTTGTCGACCACCACCTTGTAGTCGGTCATCAGGCGACCGATGTTGCGGGCGGCGGCCAGCACGTACTGCAGGTCGGCCGAGCCGTCTTCGTCCGGGGGCGTGCCCACCGCGATGAACTGCAAGGTGCCATGCGCCACGGCGCGGGCGATGTCGGTGGTGAAGGCCAGGCGCCCGGCCTTGACGTTGCGCGCCACGACCAGGTCCAGGCCCGGTTCGTGGATGGGGATGCCCCCCTCTTGCAGAATGCGGATCTTGTTCGGGTCGATGTCCAGACACAGAACATCGTTGCCCATCTCTGCCAGGCAGGCTCCGGTCACCAGGCCCACATAGCCGGTGCCAACAACTGATACTTTCATGGACGCTCTAAGGTTGATTAAGACACTGGCTGCATTCTGTCAGAACACCGGCCAGTGTCACCCCCTCATCTTCAGGCCATGAACCCCAGGTTGCGGGTTGACACGTCAAAATTCCCGATGTTGGGGGCGATGCCCACGGTGCCGCCAGCGCCGGTCAGGTCCGACTCGGGCACGTCCATCCACTTGCCAAGTGTGTAGACCACCTGGTCCACTGACTGGGACGGCAGCAAGACGCCATTGGTCAGCAGATTGGCGCTGAAATAAGTGCCTTGGTCAAAGGGACTGAAATCGGGGTAGCGGCCATACATGTCGCCCCCCTTCACGCTGCTGCCGAACACAAAGTGGTGGCCACCCCAGCCATGGTCGGTGCCGTCGCCGTTGTTGTTCAGGGCCCGCCCAAAATCTGAGGCGGTGAACGAGGTCACGTTCGAGCGCATGTCCTGGCCACCTGGCATCTTGGCCAGGGTGTCGTAAAAGTAGGCCACGCCGTGGTCCAACTTGGCCATCAGTTCGCCGTGGCTCACCAGCAGGCTGTCATGGGTGTCAAAGCCGTTCAGCGTCACCATGAACACCTGGCGTTTGGCACCAATGCCGGCGGCCCCTCTGGCGCTGATCATGCGCGCCACCAACTGCAGTTGCTGGGCCAGTGGGTTGAGCGTGCTCAGGCCGGTGTTCGGGTCGGTGTACTTCAGCAAAGGGTCGCTGGCCGAGGTGGCCGCGCCAGGCGTTCCCCAAGGTGCTTGGGCGGCGGCGGGCAGTGAGCTCAGCAGGGTGCTTTCCACGCTCAAGGCCCGTTGCACGATCTTGGTGTAGTCCTGCGCGAGGACGTCTGAGCTGGTCGGGGTGGCCGCGATCTTGCGCACCGCCTGGTAAACGGCCGCGCTGCCATAGGTGCTGCCTTCACCCGCCATCCGGGTCAGGCCCGAAGTGCTGAGCTGGTAGGGCATGACCTGCTTGCCCGAAAGCCACACTGGCCCGCTGTTGATCCCGATGCAGGAGAACGTGCTCACGGTGTTGCGCGACATCAGGCTGTCCATCATCAGCCCGCCCCAACCCGCCACCGCCCCTTCTGCCGCGAACGACTGCCACATTGACTGTTGGTCGTTGTGCGACATCAGGTTGGCGGGCACCGGGAAGCTCAGGCTGAACAGGTCGATCTTGTTGGTGGGCATGATCAGTGGCCCCACGTTGGCGATCACGGCCGCTTTGCCGTCCACATACATGTCGCGGATGCGCTTGAGCTGTGGGTGCAGGGCAAATGACTTGAAATTGCGGTCGGCGTTGAAGCCCCCGGTGTCCTTGATGGTGATGGGCAACAGCTCGGAGCGCTTCAGGGCGATGGACAAGGCACCCGGGATGGGGGTGCCGCCATTGGCCACGATGGCCGCGTTGGCATCACGCGCCACGCTGTAGTAGTACCACGAGGCCTCGTCGGTGGGGATCACGGTGTTGTGGGCATCGTTACCGCCCCCCAGGAAAATGCACACCAGGGCTTTGTAGTCCGTGGCGCCGCTCGACTGGGCCGAGGCCACCCCCATCGAGGCCAGGTTCAAGGCCCACGGCGTGGTCAGCCCGGCGGCGCCCAGCACGCTGGCTTGTTTCAGAAATGATCGGCGTTGGTTGGTGCTCATGTCGGCAACCTCATTTTTGAATCAGAAATTCTGGTGACACGGCGGTCATCAGGATGGCGGCATTGACACGCTTGTCCAGCGCGCTGTTGATGTCCGCCGTGTTGGTGTTGGACTCGTTCGCCACTGGCACAGGGATGGTCGAGATGGCGGTGGTGATGTCCTTGCGCAGGGCCAGGGTCATGATCCCGCCCAACAAGCGGTTGGACATGTCGGACACCAGGTCGTCAGGGGTGTTGGCCAGCAAGCGTTGCTCGGTCAGCACCAGGCGCACACCGGCTTGGTTGCTCACTTTGCCAATGCCGTTGTCGAGCACCGACTTCACCGAGTTGACATACCCCGTCACACTGATCTCGCTGGCGATCTGCATCTCCGGCAGCACCATGCCCAATGACGCGCTCTTGCTTTGTGGCGGCACATAGCCCGGCCTGAAAAAATTGAACACCGACGGCGAGTACCAGGGCGACTGACCAAAGGACAAGGAGGCATCGCTGGTAGACCTGATGCCCACGTTCTTGACCCGCTGGGTGCCGGTTTGCAAACCAGGGCCAGTGAAGGTGAAGGCGCGCAACAGGGCGGTCAGGCGCAAAATCGGCTCACGCAATTTGCCATCGGAGTCCAGGGCGCGGTAGGGCGAGCCCAGGGCCTCGTCGTCCATGAGGATGGCCTTGACGACCTCTTTGAGGTTGCCGTTCGTGGCCACGAATTTCTGGGCCACGCGCGACACGTAGGCGGGGCTGGGGTTGCTGGTCACCAGGCGTTGAATCAACTGTCGGCTGAAGAAGGGGGCCACGTTCTTGTGGCTGGCCAGTGTGTCCAGCGCAATCTTCAGGTCGGCTTGCAGGGCCGAGCCGGACCGTGCGGGCAGGCTGACATTGAGGAAGGAGGTGGCCGATGTTGAGTGGTAGCTCGGGTATGCCACCATGGGTTGGTAGGCGGCCTCCGGGTCCAGGCAGGTGATGTTGCCGGTGAAGCAAGCTTCCTCGGTCTGGCTGGCCACCGACGGGCCACGGTAAAAGCTCCAGCCCGTGAAGATCTTGGCCAGGCCTTGCACGTCCTCGCTGGTGTAGCTGACCTTGGGCTGGCCATTGGCCCCCATCACGGACGTGCCATCCATGTTCAGCTCATGCAGGCCGATCGAGAACAGCTGCATCACTTCACGCGCGTAGTTTTCGTCGGGAATCCGGCCGATCGAGGGGTCTTCTTTCTGGTTGCCCCGGAAGGTCAGGTACACGCCCATGGCGGGGCTCTTGGTCACCGCTTCCAGCAAGGTGCGGTAGTCAGCCCACACGTTGGCATTGAGCGTGTCGATGTAGCCGGCCACCAGGGTCGGGCGCATGTTCAATTCGACGTTGGAGAGCGAGACCACGAAGATCTCGGACAGGGCGAACACCACGCGATGGCGCAGTTGCGCCGGGTCGGTCAGGGCGCCGGTGTAAAAGCCTTCAACCACCTGCTCAAAACGGCTTTTGTTGGCAGGCTCGTCGACCTTGAGTTCCGCATCGCGCCGCTCCATGAACGACCGGTAGGTCGTCTCGGGCACCATCGCGAATTGCTCGTCCAGCCACGCGGTGTAGCCGACAGTGTTCAGGTGCGCCACGTCGGCCTCGGTGGGGCCAAAGGTGGCGTGGTTCAAAAAGCGCCAGGCCTCCGATCGATTGTTCGGAAAGTCCTTCTCTGCCTCACCGACCACGCAGCCACTGCCACTCAGCAGCAATGCGCACAGGCCAATGCAGCTCAACCACCGCCCAATCATGCCAATCTTCACTACACGCTCCCGATGTTGCGTTTAACGTCGGTAAAGCGTACCGGGATGGATTTTCAGGACACAGGGTGGTTGTCACTAGTTGTGACAATATGCCGCTGACCCGCCGCCAAATGGCGCCTTTTACCCCTCAAGTGGGGGGTGGCGGCGTTCATGGCAAACCCGATTGACCGGGTTTTTTGCACTCATTTGGGCAAATAAGCCAGGTACCAGTTCACGAACTTGGCCACCCCCTCAGGCAGGGACGTGCTGGGGTGCACGCCGGTCCAGTCTGACAGGGCCCGTGTGTCGGCATAGGTGGCCACCACGTCGCCGGGCGCCATGGGATGCAGATCCTTGATGGCCGGTTGGCCCAGTGCCTGTTCCAGCGTTTCGATGAACTGCAGCAACTGCACAGGTTCGCTGTGCCCGATGTTGAAAATCCGGTAAGGCGCCCAAGACATGGCGGGCGAGGGGTGCTGGCGGTCGAATCCTGCGTCGGCCAAAGGGGGGCGGTCGAGTGTGGCCAGCACGCCCGCCACGATGTCATCAATGAAGGTGAAATCCCGCTGCATTTGCCCGTGGTTGAACACCGTGATGGGCTTGCCCGCCAGGATGGCGCTGGCAAACAGCATGGGCGCCATGTCCGGGCGCCCCCAGGGGCCATACACCGTGAAAAACCGCAGCCCGGTCGTCGGCAAGCCAAAGAGGTGGCTGTAGCTGTGGGCCATCAACTCATTGGACTTTTTGGTGGCGGCGTACAGGCTCACAGGGTGATCGACCGAATCGGTCTCCACAAAGGGCATCTTGACGTTGCCGCCATAAACGCTGGAGCTGCTGGCGTACACCAGGTGCTTGATCTGATGGTGCCTGCAAGCCTCCAGCATGTTCACAAACCCCACCAGGTTCGACTGAACATAGGTTTGAGGGTGGGTCAGTGAATAGCGCACGCCAGCTTGCGCCGCCAGGTGCACCACGGCGTCGAATTGCTCCGACGCCATCAAGCCCAACAAGGCGCCCTGGTCGGCAATGTCCAGCGCCAAGAACTGAAAAGGCGCCTCGGGTGCCTGCCGCGCAATCTCGGCCAAGCGGTCGCGCTTAAGCTGTGGATCGTAGTAATCGTTGAGGTTGTCGATGCCTACCACCGCATCACCCCTGGCCAGCAAAGCCAGGGTGGTGTGCATGCCAATGAAACCGGCCGCACCGGTTACCAGAACTTTCATGAATGCCGATCAAGCACGCGCATCACCCCAGCGCAGGGTGGTGGATTCATCCCCTTGGTAGGTGGTGTTGCCATGTCGGTCAACGCTGTATTGCGGCGAGGCCACCACCTCGTTGAAAGTGGCGCCTTCGCTCAGGCGCGTGTACTCAAACAGCACGCTGCGCACCACCGTGCTGTTCTTGCGCAAGCGGCAGCCATGGCCAATCCAGGTGGGCCCCTGAATGGTCACGCCTGATTCGATGCACGAGCCCGAACCCACGTACACCGGCCCGTCGATCTTCACGGTGTCCCAGTCAATCTTGGTGTTCAGGCCCACCCACACGCCCGGACGCACTTCGGTGCCTGGCATGTCCATCTGGGCGATTTCGCCGCGCAACACGCGTTGGCAAACCGACCAGTAGTCGCTCACGCGGCCAATGTCGATCCAGTTGAAATGCCGGCTTTGCGCAAAGAAGGGCAGGCCCCGCTCGGCCAGCAGCGGGAACAACTGGCTGCCAATGTCAAACTCCACACCCTGCGGCACCATTTCCAGGATTTCTGGCTCAAAGATGTAGATGCCGGTGCTGGCCAGGTTGGATTTGGCCTCTTCGGGGCTGGGCTTTTCCTGGAACGAGGTCACGCGGCCTTGCTTGTCCGTCACCACGATGCCGTAGTTCTTGACCTGGTCCTTGGGCACCTCCAAGGCCACCACGCTGGCCACGGCCTTTTTCACCTTGTGCTCAAACAGGGCGGCGCTGATGTCCAGGTCGATGATCGCGTCACCGCACATCACGATGGTGGTCTCGTCAAAGAAACCGCTGAAATCCTGGATGTTGCGCATGCCGCCGGCCGAGCCCAAAGGCCTGGGCACGATCTCGCCATGTTCGCGGGCGCCTTCATGTGAATAGCCAATCTCGACACCCCAACGGTGTCCGTCGCCAAAGTAGTTTTCAATCTTCCAGTGATTGAAAGCCACGTTCACCATGATTTCCTTGACGCCATAACGCGCCAGGTGTTCGATGATGTATTCCAGAACCGGCTTGCCCATAATAGGCACCATCGGTTTAGGCGTTTGCTTGGTCAGCGGACGTACCCGGGTTCCCTGACCTGCCGCCAGAATCATTGCTTTTGCCATGTGCTGCTCGTGCCGATAGATCCATGTTGATGTGGGGTAGCATCATGCAACAAGTGGACCAACGTGGTGCATGCAATCGCCGACCCCCCCCAGATGTAGGGCCTGCAAATGGATGGCGATTAGGCATAATTCCTACTCATTGGCCAACATTTTTAAGCGCTTCACATGATTCTCATCACAGGCGGAGCCGGATTCATCGGTGGTAATTTTGTCCACCACTGGTTTGAGCGTTTGGCCAAACTGGGCCTGCCCCCAGAGCCCGTTCTTGTTTTTGACAAGCTCACTTACGCCGGCAACCCCCTCACCATCAAGGCGCACCTGGATGCCGGGCGCGCCACCCTGATCCAGGCCGACATTGCCGACCGCGATGCCGTGCGTTTGGCTTTGGCGCAGCACCAGCCCCGCGCCATCTTGCACTTCGCGGCCGAAAGCCACGTTGACCGCTCCATCCACGGGCCCGGCGAGTTCATCCACACCAACATGGTCGGCACCTTCAGCCTGATTGAAGAAGCCCGCGCTTACTGGGGCGCCCTGGCGGCGGCCGACAAAGCAGCCTTCCGCTTTCTGCACGTGTCCACCGACGAAGTCTATGGCTCGCTCAGCGACACCGATCCTGCCTTCAACGAAACCACCGCCTACGCGCCCAACAGCCCTTATTCGGCCAGCAAGGCGGGCAGCGATCACTTGGTGCGGGCCTACCACCACACGTATGGCTTCCCGACGCTGACCACCAATTGCAGCAATAACTACGGGCCCTACCACTTCCCCGAAAAGCTCATCCCCCTGATGATCCTCAACGCGCTTGATGGCAAACCATTGCCCGTTTATGGCGACGGCTTGAACGTGCGGGATTGGTTGTTCGTGCGTGACCACTGCGAGGCCATCTGCCAGGTCCTTGAAAAAGGCCGGTTGGGCGAAACCTACAACGTGGGTGGCAAAAACGAAGTCAAGAACATTGATGTCGTCACCACCATCTGCCGCAAGCTCGATGCCCTGCGCCCCAAAGCCTCAGGCCGGTACGAAGACCAGATCACCTACGTCACCGACCGGCCTGGCCACGACCGCCGCTACGCCATCGATCCCAGCAAGATCGAACGCGAGATCGGTTGGCAGCCCGCCGAAACCTTCACCTCGGGCATCGACAAAACCGTTCAATGGTTCCTCGATAACACCGAATGGATTGACTCGGTCCGCTCCGGGGCCTACCGTGATTGGCTCAACACCAACTACCAAAGCCGCGTGGCCTAAGCATCATGAAAATCCTTTTGCTGGGCAAAGGCGGGCAAGTCGGCTGGGAACTGCAGCGATCGCTGTCGTCCTTGGGGCAGGTCACCGCGCTTGATTTCAATTCCGCCGGCCCCGAGGCCGCACCGCACCTCAAGGCCGATTTCAGCCAGCCCGAACAAGTGGCGGCCCTCGTGCAGGCCTTCAAGCCCGATGTCATCGTCAATGCCGCGGCCCACACCGCCGTCGACCAGGCCGAGAGCGAGCCCGAGCTGGCCCGGGCCATCAACGCCACCGCCCCTGGTTTGATCGCCCTTGAGGCGGCCAAACTGGGCGCGCTGCTGGTTCACTTCAGCACCGATTACGTGTTCGATGGCAGTGGTTCAGCCGCCCGCAACGAGTCCAGCCCCACCGCGCCCTT